>JANNGT010000052.1:0-3474 GCA_031404015.1 Gammaproteobacteria bacterium
TCCACTTTGATACTTCACAGGAGGGAAGGTGTTTGGTTGCCGTCGCTACGCCAGATTTGGTCGGCGCGATCGTGCTGGCTAAGGAGGAACGGGGCGAGCTCGATGCGGGTCCGCTGCGGGGCTGGCTCGAGCAAGCGCTGACCCGCAAGGACGATCGGGAGTTGTTTGGGCTGTCTATGGATCGGCCGGCATAGCGCCGCCGACTGCGGCTCACGCGCGACGGTCGGCCCCGAGGTCGTCCCCGAACCCGGCACGCTCGCTCTGCTCGGCCTCGGCCTTGCCGGTCTCGGGCTGAGCCGAAGACGCAAAGCGAACTGAGCGTCAGTAGCTCACTGCGACAACGGAGCCCGGCCAAGTGCCGGGTTTCCTTTTTTCTGCGGCAAGCAAATGTCCGTGGGTCGTTTTTCACCGTACAACGTCCCTTTGGGGCAGAGCTGCCGCGTCACCAACACGATTTGGTGAAAGAGCCTTCGCTTTTGGCGTCCTGAAACTGGCGAGCCGCGCACTCAACTGCGCTTGCGTGCCAGCGTCAGGCCGTCACCCAGTGGCAGCAGGGATAGATCGACGCGTTCATCGCGATGCAGCACCTCGTTGAAATGGCGCAGCGCGACGGTGTCGGTATCGGCGACTTCAGGGTCGGCCACGCGTCCGCTCCACAGCGTGTTGTCGATCAGCACGATGCCTCCCGTGCGCAATAGCGCCAGCGTTCGCTCGTAGTAAGCCAGGTAACTGGTCTTGTCTGCGTCGATGAAGGCGAAGTCGAACGTGCCGGCCCGCCCCTGCTCGAGCAGTGCGTCGAGCGTCTGCGTCGCAGGCGCCAGCCGCAGATCGATCTTGTGGGCGACGCCCGCTTCCTGCCAGTAGCGACGCGCAATCGACGTCCATTCCTCGCTGACATCGCACGCAACGAGACGGCCGTCGTCGGGCAACGCGAGCGCCGTGGCGAGCGACGAATACCCGGTGAACACACCGACTTCGAGGCATTGGCGCGCTTCGATCAGGCGCACGAGCAGTGCCATGAACTGCCCCTGCTCCGGCGAGATCTGCATGGACCGCTGCGTCAGGACAGCGGTCTCTTCGCGCAGGGCGAGCAACAGCGGCGCTTCACGCAATGAGACTTCGTTCATGTATTCGTAGAGCGAATCCGTGAGCATGATCGAACGATTCGACATGGGGCCTCCTGCGCCGCGATGAATTTGCGATGATGCCTGTCCACCACGATGATGACGATGGCCACGAAGACGATTCCCAGCTCGAATATGCCGCTGCGTTGCGCCGGATCGGCGACCCGGAGCGCGCGCCTCGTGCAGTTCACCGACACGCACTTGATGCAGGACCCGGCGGGCTCGATCCGCGGTGCGCAGGCGCTGCCTCGCCTGCAGGCCTGCTTGGCACATGCGCGACGGCACTTTTTTCCTGCAGATGCGATCCTGCTGACTGGCGACGTCGTGCACGACGAGCCCGCGGCGTACGGCTACATCGATCTGCTGTTTCGCGACGCGGGCGTGCCCGTGCTGGTGATTCCCGGTAATCATGACCTGCCTGACGAGATGCGCAGGCAGTTGTCGCACGAGCCGTTCCAGGTGGGTGGCGAATGGCGCACGCCCAACGGCTGGCAGGTCGTGCTGCTGGAGTCGTGGTTTCCGGAATCGACCAATGGCGAAGGCCAGCTGGGCCCGGAACAGCGGCGCGCCTTCGAGCACGCGTTGGCGACGGGCACGGATCCGCACGCGCTCGTCGTGCTGCATCATCCACCCGTGCCGATGGACTCTCCCGCGCTCGATGAGTTGGGGCTGCTCGACGGTCCGCTGTTGTCCACTGCGGTCGATCGCCACCCGCGGGTGCGCGGCGTCTGCTGGGGACATGCGCACCAGGCGCTCGATTTATACCGGTCGGGCGACGTCCGTTTCATGTGCACGCCGGCCACGAGCATGCAATTCAAGCCGCGCAACGACTTCATGGTCGACGATCGGCCGCCGGGGTACCGCGTGATCGACCTGCTCGCGGATGGGTCGATCGCTTCCGAGGTCGTCTGGTTGGAAGGTTACGTCGATAGCGACGTGCAGCCCCGCGTCCCGGACACGCTCCGGAAAACGCCGTAAACCCATCCATGGGGGCTCCGCCGCCGCGTCCATGCGGCGGACGGTTTCCGGAGCGTGTCCGGAACCCGGAGCCGCCCGCCGCTGATGGCGTCATCGCAACATCGAGACGACTGCCGAGTACGACACCGCCGCCGCGAGCAGGCACAGCACGAGCGTCGCCCCGGCATAGGCGATCGCCGCGCCAGGCGTGCCGCGCTGGACCAGCTGCAGGGTTTCCAGCGAGAACGCCGAGAAGGTCGTGAAGCCGCCCAGAACGCCAACGATCACGAGCATGCGCAGATCGTTGCGCAGGTGCAGCGGGTGCGACGGTGCGAAGAGCGCGCCCATCGCCCCGACCGCAAAACACCCGGCCACGTTCACGACCAGCGTGCCCCACGGGAAGCCGTATCCCGCCAGTCGGCCCACGAAGGTTGAGACCCACAGGCGTCCCGCCCCGCCGAAGGCGCTCCCCAGCGCGACCAGCGCATACCAATGCCACGTCGGTGCAGTCAGGTCCGTCTCCCGCCAGCGGATCGCACGGCATCGCCCCTGGCTGCCCGTCGCGTCCGTGTTTTCCGCAGCAGTCTAAGGCCGGCCACGGAGTCGCGCGAGGGCGCTGCTAAGATACGCGGCTGTTTGCACTGACCGGCCCGACCGACAGGCCCGGCCATCCACCGCGGGAGCCCAGCGAAGTGAGCCTGTTCCAAGAAGCCTGCAAATACATTCCCGGCGGCGTGAACTCGCCTGTGCGCGCGTTCCGTGGCGTCGGCGGCGAGCCCATTTTCTTCGCCCGTGCCAAGGGCTCCCGAGTCTGGGCGGCAGACGGCCGTGAATTCATTGACTACGTGGGTTCATGGGGCCCGATGATCCTGGGCCACGCCCATCCGGACGTGATCCGCGCTGTGCAGGAAACGGCAGTCAACGGCTTGTCGTTCGGCGCGCCGACCGAAATCGAGACAGTGGTCGCGCGCAAGATCATAGAACTGGTGCCGTCGATCGAGCTCGTGCGCATGTGCAGCTCGGGCACCGAAGCCACCATGAGCGCGATCCGCCTCGCGCGGGGGTTCACCGGGCGGCCCCCGGGATTCTGCGTCGGCTGCCCGGAGCGCCCGGTGTTCTCGGCGATGAAAGTCGTCGAGCGTACCGCCGGGCCGATGCACGTTTCGGCGGACATCGGCTGCCACCTGTTTTCCTCGCTGCCGCCGTTCAACATCGGCAACACCGTGCTCGGCTACGGCCTGGGGCTCGCCTCCAACTCGGCCGTGAACGCCATGTTCGGCAAGCGCACGGTGAGCGTCATGGGCGACGGCGGCTTCTGGCACAACGGCCTGACCACCAGCATCGCCAACGCGGTGTTCAACAAGGACGACGGCATCCTCGTCATCATGAAGAA
>JANNGT010000053.1:0-10762 GCA_031404015.1 Gammaproteobacteria bacterium
CGGCTGAACTGCTCGGAGTTCTGCGCGGTCTGCGCCATGATCAGGATGGCAGCAAGCCAGAGGAGGCCCCCGAGTCCCATGGTCACCGCGGTGGCGGCGCGTTTTACGGTCGCAGCGTCCACGACTTCCACTCGCTCTCGGTGCTCCAGTCGTCGGTCCAGAACAGCAGCCAGCCCAGGACGTCCGGCGCTGTGTTCATCCCGAGGACGGCGCGGATCCGACCTTCATAGACCGGGCCATCGGTCAGCAGCGCCGCGTCGATCACAGGCAAGCCGCGTAACTCGCTGATGCGGTCCAGGGCGGCCTGCATGGAGCCGAAATCGACCTGCTCCCCGGTGTTCAGGTTCTTGACGAGGTAGCGCTGGCTCAGCGCGTGATAGCTCACCTCATAGCGTTGCTCGAGCGTCGCCACGCCCGCATCGGGCATGTACCTGCGCACGCGGCTGACCGTGACGTCATAAGTGAGCCGGAGCGTCAGACCGGACTCGACGGCCCTGCGCGCCCCCTCGGGCAGAATCAATTCGAGTTTCGCGTCGAGCTCGTAGACGCCTTCGTCGACGGCGGCCGCAGCCTCCAGGATCGTCAGCCGGGATTCATCCTGGGCGCTCGCCACCGGCGCTGCCGTTGCAATTAAGCACAGGCCGACCCACGCAGCACAGCGCGCCAAAAATGGCGATTTGCGCGGGACGGAAGGGAAGCTGTAGCTCATTTCCAACAATCATAGCGGCTTGGCCAGGCAAGCATAATAGAACCCGTCCATGTCCGACTCACCTGGCAGCACCTGGTAGCCGGGCCCTGCGCTCGCGGGGCGGGCCGGCCACGCCCGGGTGAGCTCAGGGGTCAGGTCGGTGCCGGTGTTACGGTTCAGGAAAGCTCCGACCACCTGCTCGTTTTCGGCGGCGAGCACCGAACAGCTCGTATAGAGCAGACGGCCGCCCGGCTTGACCACGTTCCATGCCGCCGCCAGCAGGTTCGCCTGCCTGCGTGCGAGGGCCGGCACGTCCTTGGCCCGCCGCAACACCTTGATGTCCGGATGACGCCGGATCACGCCGGTGGCAGAGCACGGTACGTCGAGCAGGACGCGGTCGTACGGCCGCCCGTCCCACCAACCCCGGGTGTTTTCGAGGTCGGCCGCCAGCAAGTGGGCCTTCAGGCCGAGCCGGTCGAGGTTCTCCTGCACGCGCACCAGCCGTGCCTGGGAGACGTCCAGCGCGGTGACCTCCGCCTGGCCGTTCGTGCGTTCGAGCACGTGGCAGGTTTTGCCCCCCGGCGCGGCGCACGCGTCGAGGATGCGTTCGCCCTCCTTTGGGTCCAGGAGTTCCGTCGCAAGCTGGGCGGCCGCGTCCTGCACGGAAAGCCGGCCGTCCATGAACCCGGGCAACGAGCGCACGTCGGTGGGCGGCGATACCTGCAGCGCGTCGGGGGCGAACGGGTGCGTGGTCACCTTAAAGCCCGCCTCGGTCAATTCCGTCCTGGCCCAGGCGAGGTCCCCGCGCATGGTGTTCACGCGCAGCCACAGTGGCGGGTGGACGTTGTTGGCATCCAGTGCGGCGATGGCGGCCTCGCCACGGTCGGCGCGCAATGCCTCGACGAACCAGCGCGGATGCGCGGTGCGCAGGGCCAGGTCACGGTCGATCGCGTGCAGGATGTCGGCCTGCTCGCGCTGAAAACGCCGCAGCACCGCGTTCACGAACCCGGCCGCCTTCTCGAATCCCAGCACGCGAGCCGCACTGACGGTTTCCGAAACGGCCGCGTGCTCGGCCGTCTCGCCGGCAATCAGCTGGAACAGGCCGATCTCGAGCAGGGCCCGCAGGCGCGGCGCGAGTTGATCGGGCGAGCGCGTTGCCAGTGCGTTCAGGATCGCGGCAAGCCGCACGTGCCAGCGCAGTGTGCCGTAGCACAACGAGCGCTTGAGGCCGCGCACCGAACCTTCGTCGCTTTCTGCAGCGAGCAGTTCATCGAGCGATCGGCCTTCGTCCAGCACCGCGGCGACAATGATGGCCGCGGATGCGCGTGCTTCAGCCGGACCGGTGGAGCCACTCATGCGATCACCTTGCCGAAACATGTGCCGGCCAGCAGCCTGGAATTGAGTACCTCGCGCGCCGGCAGCGGCTTGCGGCCCGGGAACTGGAGCTTGAGAATCTCGAGCAGGCCGTCGCCGGTCTGCACGATGAGCTGGCCTTCGGCTGCACTTACCACGGCGCCGGGGCTTGCGCCGGAGGACGACCCCCCCGGTGTCGGGCGCGCTTCCCAGATCCTGACCTGTTCATCGCCGAGCAGCGTTTCGGCCACAGGCCACGGGTTGAATGCGCGCACCTGCCTGTCGATTCTCACTGCGGACTGGCTCCATTCGATGCGCGCCTCTTCCTTTTTAATCTTGGCTGCATAGGTGGCGCCGCTGGCCAGTTGCGGCGTTGCCCGCAGCGTGCCGTCGAGCAGGCCCTGCACCGCTGCAACGATGGCTTCGGCGCCGAGCGGCGCGAGTCGATCATGCAGTTCGCCGCCCGTCTCGTGCGGGCCAATCGCGAGTTCACGACGCAACAACTCCGGTCCAGTGTCGAGACCGGCCTCCATCTGCATGATCGCAACGCCAGTGCGCTCGTCGCCTGCAAGGATGGCGCGCTGGATGGGCGCGGCCCCGCGCCAGCGCGGCAGCAACGACGCGTGGATGTTGAGACAGCCGAGACGCGGGACATCGAGCACAGCCTGCGGCAACAACAGGCCGTATGCCACGACGACCATGAGGTCCGGCGCGTACGCGGCCAGCCGCGCGTGCGCCTCGGGTGTTTTGAGTGTCGACGGCTGCTCGACAGGTAGACCCAGCGTCAGGGCCCGTTGCTTGACCGCACTCGCATTCAGCGCCCTGCCGCGCCCCGCAGGACGATCTGGCTGCGTGTACACGGCGACCAGCGCGTGCCCCGAATCGTGCAATGCCTGCAGGGCCGGCACCGAAAACCCTGGCGTACCGGCAAAGACGATGCGGAGCGATGGCATCAAAGTGCGGGCGTTCCGACTCGCTCGTTGACGGCGGGGCGATTGCGCTTTTCTTTCTCGAGCTTTTTGCGGATGCGGGTGCGCTTGAGCTCGGAGAGGTAGTCGACGAACAGCTTGCCGTCGAGGTGATCGATCTCGTGCTGTATGCACACGGACAGCAGCCCTGCTGCATCCAGTTCGAAGGGCTTGCCGTCGCGGCCCAGCGCGCGCACGCGGATCTTTTCGGAGCGGGCCGTGATGGGCGTGTCGTAGATGCCGGGCACGGACAGGCACCCCTCCTCCGCTTCCTGCGACCCTGCACGCTCGATGATCTGCGGATTGACGAGGACCAGCGGCTCGCTCTTGTCCGGGCTCACGTCCACCACGACCAGGCGCTGGTGGAAATCGACCTGCGTGGCGGCCAGGCCGATGCCCGGAGCGGCGTACATCGTCTCGAACATGTCGTCGATCAGCTGCCGCAGCCGGTCGTCCACACGCTCCACCGGCACTGCTTTGGTACGCAGTCGCGGGTCTGGATACTCAAGGATGGTGAGCTTCGCCATTCTTTTGAAAATACTGCTAAAGTTATGTCGCGATTGAATTAAATGCCTGAAAACGGACCGCTGGACACTCGTCGCCGTCCAGCGGGATGGCACGACTGAGACGTGGTCGGCAGCGGCCACAGGGCAGGGCGGATTATAAGGCGATGGTCGCGACCCCGATACCCGATGGAGAGAGGGATGGCTCGTACCCTTCGACTTGATTCGATCCCGCTGCTTGCACCGCGCTGGTTGCGGACACTGCTGCTCGCCGTGGCCGTTGCAGGCCTCGGCGCAGGCGCCATGGCCCCACCGGCTGCGCTGGCGCAGGCCGACTCTGGCCGCTCGATGTCCGTGCCCATTTCGCCGGACGCGCCCGAGCGTTATGTCGTCAAGCAGGGCGACACGCTGTGGGACATCTCCGCGATGTACCTCAAGGACCCGTGGTTCTGGCCGGAAATCTGGCACGTCAACCCGTCGATCCGTAACCCGCACCTGATCTATCCGGGTGACGTGCTCTATTTCTCTTACGTCGACGGCAAGCCGCGCGTCTCGCTCGAAGCCGCGAGCGCCATGCGATTGTCGCCTGAGGTGCGCACGTCGCCCCTCACCGGCGCAATCCGGGCGATTCCGTACGGCCTGCTCATGGATTTCGTCGGCCGGCCCAGCCTTCTCTCGAAGGACGACCTAAAAAACCAGCCCTACGTCGTGGGCATGCGCGATCGCCACATCATTGGTTCGAGCAACAATGAAGTGTACGTGCGCGAACTCAACAACCCAGCCGCTGGCACGCCGTACAACATCGTCGCGGTGGGCGAAAAGCTGTACGACCCCGACGATGGCGACCTGATCGGCTACGTCGGCCATTACGCAGGCACGGGTGAAGTGATCCAGTCCACCGGAGCGGTGGTGCCTGGCAGCGACTCGGTGTTCGACATGAAACGCGAAGAACCGATCACGCACCTGCGCGTGACGGAAGTCGGCCGCGAAATCATGCAGGGCGACAAGGTGTTCCCGGCCCTGGTCGACATCGGCGCCGATTTCGTGCCGTCGCCGCCGGCAAACGACAAGGTCCTTGGGCAGATCGTGGCGATCGTCGACGGCGTCTCCGTGGCGGGCAAATACCAGGTGGTCGCGGTCAACCGCGGCAAGAAGCACGGTCTCGTTCCGGGCAACGTGCTGGGTGTGTTCTACCGCGGCGAAGCAATCCGGGATCGCTATGACCGCCAGAGCTGGTCGGCCTTTACGGCCAATTACGACACGGTGCGCCTGCCCGACGAGCGCAGCGCAACGATCATGCTGTTCACTGTCAGGGACCGCGTCAGCTACGGCCTCGTGATGCAGGCGTCGCAGATCATCCGCAAGGGCGACTTCATCGCGCATCCGCAGTACGGGCACAAGGAAGGCGGCAGCACCGACTTCACGAAGTAGCGTTGCATGGCTGAACGCAGTTCTCTGCGTTCAGCCCAGTTTTGCAGGAGCCTGCCGGGAGCAATGCCCGGTAGGCTCTTTGCGTATGGACGACCCCGAACGCTGGCTGGCCCTCGCGCATGCACCGGGCCTGCACGCAGGCCAGGTGCAGGAATGGCTGGGTCAGGGCGCATCACCACTCGAGCTGCTGCGCCAATCACCGGCGACGCTCGCCGCGCTCGGCTTGGGCCATGCAGCGATCCGCGCATTGCATAAACCGGACGCGACCTCGATCGCGGCGGACCTGCACTGGCTGCGCGGCTCGGCGCGGCGCTCGTTGGTTGGCTGGGGCACGCTTGACTACCCGTCGCTGCTCTGCGGGATTCCCGATGCGCCGCTGGTGTTGTACGTCGAAGGGAACGTCTCCGCGCTGGCGATGCCGCAGCTGGCCATCGTCGGCAGCCGCAATCCCACCGCACTTGGCCGCGACACCGCGCTGCAGTTCGCGCGCCATCTGGGTCAGGGCGGCTTCACGATCACCAGCGGACTGGCTTTGGGGATCGATGCAGCCGCCCATCGCGGCGCGCTCGCGGCCGGTGCACGTACGGTGGCCGTGGTCGGGCGAGGGCTCGATGCCGTCTACCCTGCCGAGAACGCGGAGTTGGCCCGCGACATCATCGCGAGCCACGGTGCTTGCGTGACGGACCTGCCGATCGGGACGCCGCCGCTCAAGCACAACTTCCCGCGTCGCAACCGGATCCTCAGCGGCCTGGCCGTCGGCACGCTCGTGGTCGAGGCGGCCCTGGCGAGCGGGTCTCTCATCACGGCCCGGCTCGCCGCGGAGCAGGGCCGCGAGGTGTTCGCCATCCCGGGCTCCATTCACAACCCGTTGGTGCGCGGATGCCACAAGTTGTTGCGCCAAGGGGCGAAGCTGGTCGAGACGGTCGATGATATCTTCGCTGAATTGGGTCCTATCCTCGGCGAATTACGACGTAACGGAGAGGAAAGTGTGCAGCGAGAACCGGCTGCGCCGACGCCGCGGTTGGACAAGGAGTATGAAATCCTGTTAGATGCGCTCGGCTTCGAGTCGGCCGGGCTCGACACTCTCGTGGTCCGGACAGGCCTGAATGCCGGGGCAGTCGCCTCGATGCTGCTGATCCTGGAGCTCGATGGCCGGGTACAACATCAGCCGGGCGGTCGTTTCAGCCGCCGGTTGCCGGGGAAGGTGTGATGAAGGAAGGCGTTCTCGACATTCTGATCTACCTGTTCGAGAACTACTTCGACGCCGAGACCGAAGATGGCTTTGAACCCGACCGCGACACACTGAAGGTCGAACTCGAAAAAGCCGGTTTTCCGGGATCGGAAGTGGAGCGGGCGCTGTGCTGGCTGGAAGAGCTGGCAGCGGACCCCGACAGGCTGCAGCCCACCCCGACTTCCCGCGCGATCCGTGTGTTCGCCGCGCTCGAGCAGGCGCGGCTGGATACAGATTGCCGCGGCTACCTGGTCCATCTGGAACAGGTGGGCATCCTGTCGCCGACGCAGCGCGAACTGGTCATCGATCGCCTGATGGCGCTCGAAGGCGACGAGATCGACATCGACAAGTTGAAATGGGTGGTGCTGATGGTGCTCTTCAGCCAGCCCGGGCAGGAGACAGCGTTCTCCCGCATGGAAGACCTCGTGTTCGAAGACCACAGCGGGGCGATCCACTAGGAAAGGGCAGGAAGTGCAGGAAGTGCAGGAAGTGCAGGAAGTGATTAGCGATCAGTGATTAGCGATTAGATAAGAGGCGATTGCCCGGGACTGCTCACTAATCACTGATCACTAATCACTAATCACTAGTCGTCACGGCTGCCGCGGTCCACCGCGGCATGTTTTTTTAAGGGACATGACCAAGAACCTCGTCATCGTCGAGTCGCCAGCAAAGGCCAAGACCATCAAGAAGTACCTGGGCAAGGACTTCGAGGTGATGGCGTCCTATGGCCACGTGCGCGATCTCGTGCCCAAGGAAGGCGCCGTCGATCCCGCGCGCAATTTCGCCATGCGCTGGGAGCTCATCGAAAAGAACAAGAAGCACGTCGACGCGATCACGCGCGCGGTCAAGAAAGCCGACGCGCTGTATCTGTCGACCGACCCTGACCGCGAAGGAGAGGCGATCTCGTGGCACCTGCAGCAGTTGCTGACGGAAGCCGGCGCGCTCAAGGACAAGACCGTCCACCGCAGCGTGTTCTACGAGATCACGAAAAAGGCGGTGCAGGAAGCCGTCGACAATCCGCGCAAGATCGCGGACGAGCTGGTCAAGGCGTACCTCGCGCGTCGCGCACTCGATTTCCTCGTCGGCTTCAACCTGTCGCCGCTGCTGTGGAAAAAGGCAGGGCTCTCCGGCGCCTCCGCGGGTCGCGTGCAAAGCCCTGCGCTGCGCATGATCTGCGAGCGCGAGGAAGAAATCGCGGCGTTCAAGCCACGCGAGTACTGGTCCATCGATGCGCAGGCCGCGAAGGACGCAGCGAACTTCACGGCGAAGCTCACGCAGCTGGGCGGCGAGAAAGTCGAACAGTTCACGGTGACGGATGCGGGCGGCGCCGATGCCGCCAAGCAGAAGCTGGAGCGTGACGCCAACGGCACGCTCGTCGTGGCGAACGTCGAAAAGAAGCAGCGCAAGCGCAACCCCTCGCCGCCATTCACGACGTCGACGCTGCAGCAGGAAGCCGCGCGCAAGCTCGGCTTCGGCGCGCAGCGCACCATGCGGCTGGCGCAGCGTCTCTATGAAGGTGTCGATTTCGGTGAAGGCCCGGTCGGCCTCATCACCTACATGCGTACCGACTCGGTGAGCCTCGGCGCCGATGCGATCACCGAAATTCGCAGCGTGATCCGCAAGCTGTATGGCGCGGTTGCGCTGCCAGACACGCCGCGCGTCTACAAGACGAAGTCGAAGAACGCGCAGGAAGCACACGAAGGCGTGCGCCCCACCGACGCGGACCACACCCCTGAGCAGCTCGCCGGCAAGATCGAAGCCGACGAACACAAGCTGTACACGCTGATCTGGCGTCGCGCCGTCGCGAGCCAGATGGAAGCGGCCGTGTTCGACACGGTTGCCGTGGACCTGGCTGCAGGTCCGGGAAACATGTTCCGTGCGAACGGATCGACGCTGTTGTCGCCTGGGTTCCTGGCTGTGTATCGCGAGAGTTTCGACGACGTGACGCTCAATGCGGACGACGACGAGAACCGCTTACTCCCCGCGCTGGAAAAGGGCGACAAGGTGCGACTGCTGTCGATCGACACCGAGCAGCATTTCACCGAGCCTCCCCCGCGTTACTCGGAAGCGAGCCTGGTCAAGGCGCTCGAAGAGCACGGCATCGGCCGCCCATCGACATACGCCAGCATCATCCAGACACTGCTCTACAAGAAGTATTGCGAGCTGGTGAACAAGCGCTTCATCCCGAGCGACCTCGGCAAGATCGTGAGTCGCTTTCTCACCGGCAATTTTGAGCGTTACGTCGACTACGGCTTCACCGCCGCGATGGAAGACGAGCTCGACAACATTTCGCGCGGCGAGGAAGACTGGCTGCCGATGCTCGAGCGCTTCTGGGAAGACCTCAAGAAACAGGTCGACGACGTCAACGAGAACGTCACGCGCTCGGACGTTGCGATGGAGCGGCCGCTCGGCATCGATCCGGTTTCGGGCCGGCCCGTGAGCGTGCGTTACGGTCGCTTCGGTGCGTTTGCGCAGATCGGCACGCGCGAGGACGAGGAAAAACCCAAGTTCGCAAGCCTCAAGCCGGGCCAGCGCATGGACGATCTCACGCTCGACCTCGCGCTCGATCTGTTCCAGCTGCCGCGCACTCTTGGCGACTGGGAAGACGGCTATCCGATCAAGGTGGCGGTGGGCCGCTTCGGGCCTTACGTGCAGTACGGAGCGAAGAAGTACGCGTCGCTCAAGAAAGAGGACGACCCGTACACGGTCACGCTCGAGCGCGCGCTCGAGATCATCCGGGAAAAGCTGACGATCGAGGCGAACCGGATCATCAAGGAGTTCGGTGACGCCGGCATCCAGGTGCTGAACGGCCGTTACGGCCCGTACATCACCGATGGCAACAAGAACGGCAAGATCCCGAAGGATCGAGAACCCGCTTCAATGACGCTCGAGGAATGCCAGGCGTTGATCGCTGCTGCACCGGAGCGCGGCGCCAATCGCTGGGGTCGCAAGGCCGCGGCCAAGACGACGGGCAAGACTGAGAAAGCCGAAGCGGTCGCAGCACCTAAGAAGAAAGTCGCTGCCAGGAAAAAGGCCGCTGCGCCAAAGAAGAAGGCAACGGCCAAGCGCAAGGCTGCGGTGAAGAAGTCCGCTTGATGGTTCACCTCTCCCGCTCTGCGGGAGAGGTCGCGCGCAGCGCGGGAGAGGGCCTCTTCTTCACCTCTCCCGCTTTGCGGGAGAGGTCGCGCGCAGCGCGGGTGAGGGCTATCTTGCGCGCGGTGAAACAACAGCACTGAGGCACCAGGGATGAGCAGCACCGCCGTACCGTCGACGTCGATCGTCATCGCATACCTGCGCGACCTGCACGACCGCATTTCGAGCGCATTGGAGCAGGCCGACGGCGGCGCGACCTTCCGCCACGACACGTGGCAACGTCCCGAAGGCGGTGGTGGTGAATCACGCGTGCTGCGCGACGGCGCGGTGTTCGAACAAGCCGGCATCAACTTCTCGCACGTGATGGGCGGCAAGCTGCCGGCCTCCGCCACCGCGCAGCGCCCCGAACTTGCGGGCGCGAGCTTCGAGGCCACGGGCGTTTCGCTCGTGATCCATCCGCGCAACCCCTACGTGCCGACGTCGCACGCCAACGTGCGCTTCTTCATGGCGATCAAGGACGGGCAGCCTGCGGCGTGGTGGTTCGGCGGCGGCTTCGACCTGACGCCCTATTACCCGTTCGAGGAAGACGTGGTGCACTGGCATCGCACCTCGAAGGCGGCCTGCGATCCATTCGGCCCCGACGTGTACCCCAAGTACAAAGCCTGGTGCGATCGCTATTTCTACCTCAAGCACCGAGACGAAACCCGCGGCGCTGGTGGCCTGTTCTTCGACGACCTCAACGAGTGGGGCTTCGAGAAATCCTTCGCGTTCATGCAGAGCGTGGGCGATCACTACGTGCCGGCCTACCTGCCAATCGTCGAGAAGCGCAAGGACACGCCCTATGGCGAGCGCGAGCGCAACTTCCAGCTCTACCGGCGGGGACGCTATGTTGAATTCAACCTCGTGTACGACCGCGGCACGATCTTCGGACTGCAGACTGGCGGGCGCATCGAATCGATCTTGATGTCGCTACCGCCGCTGGTGCGCTGGGAGTACGACTACAAGCCCGAGCCGGGTACGCCGGAAGAGCGGTTGTACCGGGATTTTCTTCGGCCCAGGGATTGGTTGGGCGAACTTACTGGCTGAACGCGGTTACGCGGACGGCGACTGATGCGCACCGATGCGTGCGGCGGCAGCGACAGCAAGACCGCATCGCGTAGGCAACAGCGCAGCGCACAGGCCGCCCTTTACGCGAGGGGCGGCTTTATTTGCGCGGCACTAGCACATCGTGTGTCGTTATGTCACATGAGGCGCCGCGCTCTTTCATTTTTATTGCATTCGTACTTGTGCAGGGTTAGCTTCAGTCCACGGCAAGCGTGAAGGGCACACCCGCTGCGAGGCGGGGCCGCAAAGCCACAGCTCTTGATTCATAAAAGAACAAGAGGGCTGGGCTGCCGGAATCAACTCACCGTAAGGATGGCTGCAGCGGTGCAGCTCGTGGGGAGTTTTTCTGTCGGGAGACGTCTGTCTCTCCCGTCTGCCAGCGAAAAATATC
>JANNGT010000054.1:0-2317 GCA_031404015.1 Gammaproteobacteria bacterium
AGCGCGGATCGGCGGCCACCGCCCGCTCGAAGTACGGAAGCGCCTCGGCCGAGCGTCCCCCGGCGGCCAGCGCGCCGGCGAGGTAGAGCAGCGCCTCGCCGTTCTTCGGATCGCGCGCGATCGCGGATTGGAACAGCCGCATGCCTTCCACCGCCTGGCTCGTTCGCATGCGCACGACGCCGAGCTTGACCATCGCCGGCACATCGGTGCCGTCGAGCTCGAGGATGCGGGCGTACCGCGATCCGGCGGCGCCCATGTCGTCGCGCAAGAACGCGAGATCGCCGAGGCGTCGCAGAGCCTCGATGAAATCTGGCACCAGCTTCAAGACGCCTTCGAGCGTGGCTTCGGCTTCCGGATACCTGTGTTGCGCGATCTGCACCTCGGCGAGCGAGACCAGCGGCTGAGCGAATGCCGGGCTGTCGCGCGCGGCACGTTCCAGTACTGCGGTGGCGTCAGCGAACTGTCCGGCGAATCGCAGGTTGTCGCCCAGCACGACCGCGTCTTCCGGCGTCAGCTCGCCCGCCTTTTCCAGGATGCGCATGTCGGCGATGGCGAGATCGTGCCTGCCCGCGGACGCATAGGCGACGGCGCGAGTGCGTCGCGCCATGAAGAGGGTCGGATCCTCTGACAGGACCGCGGTGAGCTCGCGAATCGCGACCTCGGGCTCGATCCGTGCCGCCGACATCGCCCGGTTGAGTCGCGGCAGGAAGCGGACGCCGTCCTTGGGATCGCGAAGCGCGCCCGCGCCAGTCCGCGTGCCGCTCGAGCCGCTGAGATATCCCAACGACCGCAGCCGCTCGATCGCTTGCGGATCGGACGACGCGACGGCTCCTGCAGGTGCGGTCTGTTGACGGACCCCGGCCTCGAGGCCGCGACGCAGTTGGGCGACGCGCGGCGCATTCGCCTCGGCCAGGTTCGTCAATTCCTTCGGGTCGTTCGTCAAGTCGTACAACTCGGGCCGTGGCGCTTCGATCAGCTTGAAGCCGCCGACGCGCCACGAATAGAGCGGCGCCCAACCGAGTTCGAGCTCCGAATAGAGCGACTCGGCGTACGACGGCTGATCATCCATCCGACGGCCTTCAGCGGCAGGCCGCAGCGATCGCCCTTCCATGCCGGTCCGCGGCGGAAGGCCGGCGTAATCGTGCAACGTCGGAAGCACGTCGATCAATCGCGCGAGGGTCGGCGACACGCGCCCTTCGCCTATCCCGGGCCCCGCCATGATCCAGGGGACGCGAATCGTGGCGTCGTAGACGAAGAGGCCGTGTGCGCCTTCCCCGTGCTCGCCGAGGCTCTCGCCGTGGTCCGCGGTCACCAGGACAACGGTTCTGCCCAGATCCCCACCCTGCTCGAGTGCCGTCAGCACACGCGACAGCTCGCGATCGACAAACGCGATCTCGCCGTCATAGGGGGCGCTGCGGAAACGCTCGGCGAGGTCTGCCGGCGGCTCGTAGGGCGCGTGCGGATCGTAGTAGTGGACCCACATGAACCACGGCCCGCTCTTTCCGTCGTTGCCCGGCGCAGCCAGCCAGCGGAGCGCGGCGTCGGTGGTCGCGTCGGCGTGGCGCTCGACATACGGCGTACGCCGCCGGTCGTTGCCGCGGGGCAGGTGGTCTTCGTAGACATCGAAGCCGCGATCGAACCCGAAGCGACGGTCGAGCGGGAACGCCGACACGAAGGCGGCGGTGCGGTAGCCAGCCTGCTTGAAATCCTCGGCCGCCGTGCGAAGTGTTGGCGCCAGGACGTAGCCCCCGTTGTTGCGGAACCCATGTCCGGGCGGCGTGCGGCCCGTGAGCATCGACGCGTGAGACGGCCCCGTGAGCGGGACATGAGCCAGCGCGGTCGCGAACTGAACGCCTCGCTTCGCGAGAGCGTCCAGATTCGGTGTCATCGCGCTTGCCGCGCCATAGCTGCCGAGATGGTCGGCGCGCAGCGTGTCTATCGTCACGAGCAAGACATTCGGGTGCTCCTTGGCAACCGCAGCGGGCGCGGAGGCAGGCTGCCGACAGCCGCTCACCGCGAGCACGATGAAGAGAGCGAAGATCAGACGCATCGGACCCAATTCGCAAGCAAGAGTACCGGTCAAGGGCGCACCGACTCAAGTCAGAAAGGAATTGACAGCAGGCAAAGGAAAGGTATACGAAGTGTGTTCACTGTCGTTTACTTGCGATTTCGCGACGCGCGGTCCGCACGGTCGAGGTTCGCCCGGCGGGTCAGGTGCCCAGGTTCCCCCGACGAGGAGAAGAGAAGAAATGCGAGCGACCAAAAGGCGTGTTGTCCTCTGGCTGCTGCTGATTCCGCTGGCGCTGGCGACTTCTTC
>JANNGT010000055.1:0-7902 GCA_031404015.1 Gammaproteobacteria bacterium
CATGCCATCCGGTCGCACCGGCACGGTCACCGTGAGTTCGGGCTGGTTCCAGACGAACACCTGCAGCGTATCGCCTGGACCGATGCGGTATTCGCTCTGTGCCGCCTGCGGCGGCGCGGGCATGTTCTCGACCACGGGATCGCTGGCGCACGCGGCGAGCAGACTCAAGAGGACAACCAGCGTGATCCCGCGCGAAGCAACCGCGAGCCGGCGAGCTGACTTGATTCCAGACATCGTTAGGTTTCTCTGCTTGTGGGGTGTAGGCGACTACTTCGACAACTGCTCGAGCAATTTCTGCGCAGCCACCTTTTCCGCCGGCGGCAACTGTCCGGCCAGTGCTTTCTTGATCAGGGACAGCGCTTCGGCTTTCTCGCCTTTCGCCACGAGCACAGCCGCGAGGTGATATTGCACCTCGGCATTGTTCGGCAGGCCCTTGGCCGCCTCGCGCAGCGGCGCCAACGCCTGGTCGGTCTTGCCCTGCTTGAACAACACCCAGCCATACGTATCCGCAATGGCGGCGGCCTTGGGCGCCGCCTTGTACGCGCGGCCCGCGTAATCGGCCGCTTTGTTCAGATCCGTCGCCGAGTAAATCATGGCCAGATTATTCAGCAGCACGACGTTGTCGGGTGCCTTGGCAAGCGATGCTTCGTACAGGGCGGTTGCGCCACTGGTGTTGCCAGCGCGCTGGTAGTTCTCCGCCAGCACGGTGACCGCGTTGATATCACCGGGATTCTTCGCGACCCAGTCCTGCACCACCTTCTCGGGCTGCGGTTCCTTCGCTAACGTGGCCGCCGTGTATTGCGCCAGCACGAGCTGGCTGTTCGTGCCCGTGGCGCTGGCCTTGCGGTAGAAACCGAGCGCGTCCTTGTAGCGCTTCTGCGCCAGCGCGAGGTCGCCTTCCATCGCCAGCGTCCCTTGGGCGTCGGGGGCGGCCTGTCGCAGCCGCTCGACGTAGCCGGTCGCTTTCTCCAACTGGCCCGCTTGAATTGATGTCGCGGCGCCCATCGCGAGCGCCGGAGTGAACCTGGGTTCTGACTTCAACACCTCGTTGATCGTGCCCAACGCGGCATCGACGTCGCGATTGGCAAGGTGCGCACGCGCAAGATTCAGGCTGTAGCCGTAGGCTTTTGGTGCCAACGTTAAGGCCTGCTTGAAGCTGGCGAGCGCGCCTGGCAAGTCGCTGAGCCCCATCTGGGTGAGGCCACGCGCGTTGTAGAGCGCGGCGTTGTCGGGGATCTTCTTGACCGCCGCGTCGATGACCGCCTTGGCCTTGCCGAAGTCACGTGTGGCCACGTGGAACTGCGCCAACGCTAGCTGCGCCTCGACCGAATCCGGGTGGTCCGTGCTTGCCTGGCGCAGCCACTTCTCTGCCGTGGCTGCATCACCGCGCATCTGCGCCGAAGTGGCCAGTCCGACCGTCGCCATCAGGTTCTTCGGGTCGGCTTCCAGCAGCTTGTTGAAACTCTTGTCGGCGTCCGCAAACTTGCTGGCCTGCAGATCGAGGCGTGCGAGATTGACCAGCGCTGCCGGATCATTGGGCTTCAGCTTCAGGGCTTCGTTGAGTTGCGCCCGCGCCTTGTCGGTCTGCCCCGCGGCGGCGTATACCGCGGCCGCGAGGTTGCGAACCTGGGTATCGGAACCTTGCTTGGTCACGAGCTGATCGATCTGCGTGGTTGCCTTGGCATTGTCGCCTTTGCGCAGTAACGCCATCGCCAGCAGCATTTCGCGCTGCAGGTCGGCCTCTCCGCCCGCCGGCATTTTCTCGAGCACTTCGATCGCGCGGTCGAGGTCGCCGGCCATCAGGTAGCCGTTGGCGATTTCGATCGACGACTGCGCGGTGCCGGACTTGGCGGCGGCCTGCGTGAAATACGCCAGGGCCTGCTCACGATCACCACTCGCGAGGCTCATGCGGCCTGCGGTTGCGAGCAAAGACGGATCGGCGTTATCGCCCTGGAGCGAAGCCTTCAGCGACTCGAGACCATCTTCCGGTGTCGTCTGCCGGGCGCGCGTCTCGGCGAGGAGCTGCTGCGCCTTGACGTTGCCGGGTTCGTTCGCGAGCACACTCTGAAAATGCATCTCGGCCTGGCCGAGGTTGCCCTGTTGCAGCGTCACGAAGCCGAGCATCGTTCGCGCCTGCGTGTTCTCGGGCATGGCCGCAACGGCTTGTTCGAGTAGCGTGCGTGCCTCATCCAGGTTGCCGGCCGCTGCCGCCACCTGCCCGCGTAGTTGCTTTGCCAGCGGATTGGCAGGCGCCGCCTTGGCGAGTTCGCCCGCCGTGGCCTTGGCCTCGTCCAGCTTGCCGAGCCGCAGCTGCGTTTCGGCGAGGGAGCCGAGCGCGAAGAGCCTCGTGTTGCCGTCGCCGCCCTTGCCAGCCGTGTCCAGCGCCTTCTGATACGCGGCCTCGGCCGCTGCGAAATCGCCACCTTGCGTGTCGATGCCGCCCATCGACAACCAGTACTGGGAGGTTTTCTGAATGTCGGCCGACGCCTTCTCCATGACGGCCTTCGCCGCTGGCAGGCCGTCCACCGCGTAGGTTGCATTGGCCAGGCCCAGCAGCGCGTCGAGACTGTTCGGGCGCTCCGCGAGCGCTGCCTGAAACTGCGGCTTCGCCTCTGCCGCTCGTTCCAATCCCAGCAGCGCGCGGCCCTGGACGATCTGCAGGTCGGGCTTGTTGCCGGCCGCCGCCTTGTCCGGCGCGCATCCGTCGATGGCCTGCTGGAACTCGGCCTTGGCCACCTTCACGTAGCAATCGGGCACGAGGATCGATTCGGGAGCCGCGCCAAGGTCCTTCGCCTTCTGCACTTCGATGGCCGCCGCCGTGGTGTCACCGCCCCGCACGTAGGCCGACGCGAGCAGCGCGCGTGCCTTGGCATTCTGCGGCTCGTCCTTGACGAGGTTCTTCAGGTCGATGACCGCTGCGTTGACTTCACCCGCCGTCAGCGATTTCTCGGCGCGGGCATACAGTGCATCGCCTTTAGGCGCGCAGCCCGCGAGTGCTGCAACGATGACGATTGCAAGCAGGCAGTTCGATGCGATCTTCATGATCTTGAATCCCTCATTCGCCGGTCCGTTCCGGGACCACGATCTGGTTTTTCTCGAGCAGGTCGTACAAGGTCGGCCGCGTGATGCCCAGCATCTCGGCCGTCCGTGAAATATTGTTGCCGGTCAGCGCCAGTGCCTGGCGAATCGCTTCGCTCTCCGCACGCTGCCGTGCGACGCGCAGGTTGAGCCACGTCATGTCGCCGTCGCCACCGCCCGGCAAGCCGAGGTCCATGACCGAGACGTATTTCTCGTCCGTCATGATCACCGCGCCGTTGATGCGGTTTTCGAGCTCGCGAATGTTACCCGGCCAAGGGTAGCCTTCAATCGCTTTTAGCGCCTCGGGCGCGAAGCCACGCACATTGCGCGAGTGTTCGCGTGCCCGGCGATCGAGGATCGCCTGCGCGATGACGACGGCATCGCCTGAGCGCTCGCGCAGCGGCGGGATGCGCACCGTGACCTCGCTGGTGCGGTAATACAGGTCTTCACGGAACGTGCCGGCCTGGATCATGGCCTGCAGGTCTTTGTTGGTGGCGAAGATGATACGCACGTCGACCGAGATGCGTTCGCGACCGCCGATGCGCTCCACAACGCGCTCCTGCAGGAAACGCAGCAGCTTGGCCTGCAGAGGCAACGGCATGTCGCCTATCTAGTCCAGGAACAGCGTGCCGCCGTTCGAAAGCTCGAACTTGCCCTGGGTCTGCTTGACCGCGCCCGTGAACGCGCCTTTCTCGTAGCCGAACAATTCGCTTTCGAGCAGCGTGTCGG
Source organism: Gammaproteobacteria bacterium (assembly GCA_031404015.1). Classification (GTDB taxonomy): domain Bacteria; phylum Pseudomonadota; class Gammaproteobacteria; order Steroidobacterales; family Steroidobacteraceae; genus RPQJ01. Next base: position 3,808 of record JANNGT010000055.1, read on the forward strand.
GAATGGCCGCGCAGTTGATGGCGACGAACGGGCGGCTCGCACGCAGGCTTTGCGTGTGCAGTGCGCGCGCCAGCAATTCCTTGCCGGTGCCGCTTTCGCCCAGCAGCAGCACGGTGGCGGTCGTCGGCGCCACTTTTTCGATGATCCGGCACACCTTCTGCATCGCATCGCTGGTGGCGATCACGCCCGCCAGAGGCATCGCGCTCAGGCGCTGTGTGAGCGTGCGGTTCTGCACTTCGAGGTTGTGAATCTGGAACGCGCGCTGCACCAGCAGCTTGAGCACGTCCGTGTCGACGGGCTTCTGGTAGAAGTCGTACGCGCCCAGCCCCACGGCCCGGACGGCATTCTGCTTGTCGAGCTGACCCGTCACGACGATGACCTTGGTCGACGGCGCCAGCTTCAGGGTTTCGAGCAGCGTGGCCATGCCCTCGGAGACGCCTTCGGCGTCCGGCGGCAGGCCGAGGTCCTGCAGCACCACCGCCGGCTCGTGCCGACGCAGGGCCGCAATCGCCGACGCACGATCCGTCGCCGCGATCACCTCGTATTCGTCGAAGCACCACTTGAGCTGCTTCTGCAGCCCGGGGTCGTCTTCGACGATCAATAGTTTCGGCTTGTCTTCAGCCACAGGGCCCTCTGGCGGCGCGGGAAGCGGGTCCGTGCCCCCCGGCCAGGAATCGCAATGCCGGATGATACAAGGAGTTACGCGCTGAATTTGTGACGTAAGTCCGGATCACTGGTGGGCCTCGGTGAGCTCGGGCGCCAGGGCCAACGGCAGGCGCAGGCTGAACCGCGTGCCCTCGCCCACCTCGCTGCGCACCTCCACCCGCCCGCCGAGCGATTGAACATATGCGCGGACCTGGTAGGCCCCGATGCCCATGCCCTTGCTGCCCTTGGTGGTGTCGAAGGGCTTGAACAGCCGCTCCTGGATGAATTCGCGGCTCATGCCCGCCCCGGTGTCGATGACCGACAGCACCGCGGTGGGAACGAGCAGCTTGGCCGTGTCGACCGTATCGCCCTCGGTCGCTCCGCCCTCGAAGCCCACGCTGAGACGCACGCTACCGCCCGGGCCGGTCGCCTCCTGCGCATTGCGGATGACGTGCTCGACGATCATGGTCAGCCGCTCGGGGTCCGCCTCGATCCAGATTCCATCGTCGGTCGACTCACAGACCGGCCTGGGGTCGCGCACCTGGCAACGAGCACTCGCCTGTCGAGCAATGTCCGCCAGCGGCACGTGGCGCTTGAGGCTTTGCGTTTCGCGGCCCTGCAACTGTTCGATCAGCCGCTGCATGCGGCCCGTCGAGTTCGCGATCGTGCTGATCGCGTCGTCGACGAATTCCGGGTTGCGCTTGTGCTTCTCCGCATTCGACACGATCAGTGCCAACTGCGCCGCCAGGTTCTTGAGGTCGTGCATCACGAACGCCGTGAGGCGGTGGTAAGCCTCGAACTGCCGGCTCTCCGACAAACGCTTGTCCGCTTCGAATTGCGCCAGGTGCACGGCCACGTGACGGCCGACCGTTTTCAGCAGGTCGCGGTCTTCGTAGTTCGGTTTGAACGGCGGCGGCGGGCTCGCGAGCAACGCGAAGCCGATCAACTCGTCGACGTGCGCCAGTGGCACGACCAACCGGTAGCGTCGCGAGTCCTGCAGGAACGCCGGCAGGCCGATGTTCTGATAGGCGTCGGGCGAGATGCGCATCTCGTCGAGATCGATCACCCATTGGAAGCGTTGCAGGAACGACACCGTCTCGTCCGTTGCCGGCAGCATCGGATAACGGTTCGACTCGGTGAAATCGCCAGCCGGCCAGGTCGCGGCGACTTTGAATTCCGCGGTCTCGGCGTTGCGCAGGAACAGCACGCCGCCCGGGCTGTTGATGATCTGCGCCATCGCGCGCACGGTGTTGTCGCGCGTGTCGACACCTTCTTCTGGCACCGACAGCGTCTGGATGAAACGCAGCCATTCAACGCGGTAATCGTACTTGTTGCGATAAAAATGCTTGTTGAGAAACACCCCGCAAGCGGCGCCGGATGCTGCCCGAGGCGATCAGCACCGCCAGCATCACGCCCGCACCGGCGAAGAACACGAACTGCACGGCCCGGCCCCAGGTGCCGCCGTAAAAACGGATCAGGTAACCGCCGAATGCCATCAGCAGCAGGTACGCGCCGACCACCATGAACGAGGTGGTGTAGAACACGACGTGCCGCGAAACGAAGACGTTGAGCGACCATTGCGGGTTGCGACGCGCGGCGAGTGCCAGCAACGGCACCATCAGCAGCACCACCAGGCCGCGGGCATCCCACGTTGCCGCGTCCAAATCGCGCGTGAGCTGCGCCTGCGAGTACAGGAACAGGTCGTAGGCGAACATCAGCCCCAGGGCGACGACGAAAAATTTCAGCGCGTAGCGACCGCTTTCGCGGGCGTTGCGATAGATCTGCTCGAGCAGCACCAGCCCCAGCAACGAAAGCAGTAGCCCTGCGTGCCCGAGGATGCGGGCGGGTTCGGGCAGCGACACGCCGATGGACTGCAGCGCCGGCGCAGCGATCAACAGCACGATGCTGGCCACCCAGACGACGTTCGCAATGCGGCCGATGTTCTGCGCGATGCCCGTCGATTGCGTGAGGCTGGTCAGCGCGACGAACCACGCGCCGTACCGCACGAACTCGGCCAGCAGCACGACGTGCGGTGAAAGCTCGACGTTGCCGGAACCCGCGGCCAGCAACATCGCCCACAGCGCCATGACGGCGCAGGCAATGACCAGCCGGATGCCCTGCGCCCTGCCCTCCCAGCTGATCGCGAGCAGCAGCGTCAGGATCAGGAACCCGCCGGCGGCGAGTCCGTAGGACAGCAAGCCGAGGGAGATCGTCACCGCGCGCCCTTGCCCCAGAGCACGACTTCGACGGTCTGCACGAGGATCGCGAGGTCGAAGATCAGGCTGCGGTTCTTGACGTAGTACAGGTCGTACTGCAGCTTCTCGATCGTGTCTTTCTCGGACGAGCCGTACGGGTAGCAGAGCTGCGCCCAGCCGGTGATGCCCGGCTTCACCGTGTGGCGTTCGCGGTAGTACGGGATGCGCTGCTCGAGTTCGCCGACAAACTCAGGCCGCTCCGGCCGCGGCCCCACGAAGCTCATTTCCCCGCGCAATACATTAAGCAGCTGCGGCAGCTCGTCGATCCGCGTCTTGCGCATCACGGCGCCGACGCGTGTCACGCGCGGATCGTTCTCCACGGCGTACTGAGCCCCAAGCATTTCAGCGTCCAATCCCATGCTGCGGAACTTGAGCACCTCAAAGACCCGGCCGCGATGCCCGACGCGCTTCTGCCGATAGAGCAGCGGGGCACTGGTCCCGTCCTCCAGCTTGATGCCGAGCATGGCCAGCAACATGAAGGGCGAGGCGACGAGCAACAGGCCGAGGCTGGCGCCAAGGTCGAAGGCGCGCTCGAGGAACTGCTGCGTGGGAGACGCGCGAAAACCGTCGCCGAAAATGATCCAGCTGGGGTTCAGCACGTCCAGTCGTACCTTGCCGGTTTCGCGCTCGAGGAAGCTCGGCAGCTCGAGGATTTCGATGCCGGCCAGTCGACATTCGAGCAGTTCGTGCATCGGGAAGCCCTGGCGACGGTCGTCCATCGCCATCACGATCTCGTCGATGTTGTTTTCCAGTGCCCACTGGTAGAGATCGTTGGGCCGCTGCACGAGCTTGTCGGACGGCACGATGATTTCGTCGTCGTCCGTGGGCATGTACCCGATGATCTTGAAGCCGCGCTGGTCCGCGCGGCGCCGCAGATCGAGCAGGCTGCGCGACCGGCTGCCCGCGCCGTAAACTGCCACTCGCCGCTTGAACAGGTCTTCGTCGACGATGCGCTCGAACAGCATGCGGGCCAGGGAGCACGTGGCGACGCTGATGGCCGCCATGCCCAGCAAAACGCTGCGGTCGACCCGCAGGTTCGGCACGAAGTAGTAGACCAGGGCGGACACCGCTGTCTCTGCACACTGCTCGTCGCGGCGGCTGTCGTCGCGCAGAAGAAGACCGACGTGCCCGACATCCTCCCGTTCAAAGCCTCCGATAGGACGCTCGCGAATGGACTCAAGGTGATCGTGGTGCC
>JANNGT010000056.1:0-37176 GCA_031404015.1 Gammaproteobacteria bacterium
CGTCCGAATGGCCCAGCAGCCATGCAAGCGACGCTTGCGGCACGGTCCAGCCGCGCGCGCGGGCTGCCGCCTCGATCCGCTGCCGCTCCAGCGTCGTCGCATCGCCCTGCGCCAACGCAAGTGGCCGCCAGGGGATGAAGGCGATGCCCTCGCGCTCGCAGAGTGCCAACACGTCCTCCGACGTACGGTCGGCCACGTTGTAACGGTTCTGCACCGACACGATCGGCACGATGCGTCGCGCGCGCTCGAGCTGCTCGACGTTGAAGTTCGAGACACCGATGTGACGAACCTTGCCTTCCTGGCGCAGCCGCGCGAGTTCGCCCAGCGAATCCTCGAGTGGCACGCGCGGATCGATGGTGTGCAGTTGATAGAGGTCGATGCGCTGCACGCGCAAACGCTGCAGGCTGGCTGCACAGGCGGCGCGCAAGTGTTCGGGCCTGCCGTCGCTGGCCCAGGTGGACCGGTCGGGACGCACGATCCCGCCTTTCGTCGCGATCACGAGGTCCGCGGGATACGGATGCAACGCCTCTGCAATCACGTTCTCGCTGACCGCAGGCCCATACGCATCGGCGGTGTCGATGAAGCGCACACCGAGTTGCACTGCACGCCGCAGTAACTGCACAGCCGCGGGACGATCGGCCGGCTCGCCCCACACCCCCTCGCCGGTCTGGTGCATGGCGCCGAGGCCCAGGCGGGGTACCCGCAAGTCCCCACCCAGCGTGATGTATCCGGCGGCCGCTGCATCGGGGTTCGTCATGGCACATTCCTGCGTGATTTGACTTAAACCTACCCGGCGCCGTGACGGCTGTCACTCATCCGGCCACCCATGCTGTGCGGGGCGACAGGGAGCGCTAGCGTGCAGCTCGTGTCCAATCCGGGACTCGAGATCGCTGACGAGCCGAGGAGGTTTCGAATGCCATCACTCAAGTCACTGACGCAACGCGCAGGGATTGCGCTGCTGGTTGCACTGCCGTGCGCCGCGCTTGCCACGCCGCCCGCATGGGCACCCGCTCACGGCTGGCGCAAGAAAAATGACCCGACTTACGCCGGCTACAGCGGCCGTCAATGGGACTACGACTATGGCGTGCGCTCGGGATCGTGCGACCGCGGGCGCATCGGCCAGGTCGTGGGCGGAATCGTCGGTGGGGCGGCCGGCGGCGCGATCGGCGCCGAACTGGCGAAAGGCACGGCCGAGCGTAACGTCGCGATCGTGGTCGGCACCGTGATCGGTGCTGCAATCGGAGCGGAAGTGGGTCGCCGCATGGACAAGACCGACCGGTCATGTGTCGGCCATGCGTTGGAACTGGCTGCTTACGGCCAGGCCGTTCAATGGACCAATCCGAACACGCGCGTCACGTACCAGCTGACTCCGCTCGACGGCGATCGCGGCGACGACCACTGCCGGCGGTTTCGACTGATCGCGCACGGCTCCTTCGGCCTCAGCGAGGGCCGCACCGTGGCTTGCACGGACGGTCGCGGGGTCTGGGACCTGGAGGACGATCGGGTCAGCCGCCGCTGAGGTTGTGCAGCCGGACTTCGTTGATGCCCCACCGGGCGCATGCTAGCGTGCGCCCGGCTCGTGGAAATCGATGAAACTCTGACGATGGCGCGGCACGCGTTCCAAAGCAGCGATACGCTCGCGCGGAAGCTCGCGAACGACGTGACCGCAGCGCTCTCGCGTCGGCTGGCCGCGGACGGTACGGCGGGTCTGGTCGTGTCCGGCGGTCGTACCCCCGCGGAATTCCTGCGCGAACTCGGCTCGCGCGAGCTGGACTGGCCCAGCGTCTTCGTCACGCTGGCCGATGAACGCTGCGTTGCAGTCGATGACCGCGCAAGCAATCTGCGCTTCCTGCGTGAGGCCTTTGCCGGCGCGCCGGCGTCCGCCGCCGCGCTGGTCGCCATCGACCCAACCGGCGCCGGCGCCGCCTCGCGCTGGAGCGAGGCGCTTGGGAAAATGCCGCGACCTTTCGCCGCTGTCATCTTAGGGATGGGTGACGACGGTCATTTCGCCTCGCTGTTCGCCGGCATGCCCGGTCTTGCAACCGCGCTGGATGTTGCCAACACCACAAAAGTTGTCGAAGGTGTCGCTCCCGCGCAGCCCAGGGCGCGACTCAGCCTGACGCTGTCGGCCCTCCTCGACACGGACCTGCTGGTGCTGCATGTCACCGGCGATTCCAAACTCGCGACCTTGCAGCGCGCAGCCAGCGGCGGCAGCGCGCTCGAGATGCCCGTGCGCGCGTTGCTCGCGCAGCGTCGAGTGCCGCTGGAGATCTACCACTCACCGTGAGCGCGAATCAGCCTACCGGCAGGGATAGGCCTCGCTCAGCGCTTCGTAGAACACCTCGGCGACGGGCAGTGCGGCGTCGCCGGGGTTGTTCTCCATCCTCGCCAGCACGGTCTTCACGTAGTCCGACAGCGCGAGCGTCGCGGGCGCACAGATCCCGAGCAGGCGTGCCGGGTCGTGGGACTGGAACATCTGGAACACCTTGTCCGTGTCGAGTTCGTGCACGACCGCGAGGCGCGATCCGAAACTCAGGGCGCCGATCTGCGCACCAACGCGGAGCCCCGTGAGCAACCCCTTGGTCATGCCGACGCAATAGGTGACGTCGAGGTCGCTCGCCTTGGTGTCGCCCTCGATCGATTTCATGTACGCCTGGCAGTAACCGCGCCATTCCTTGGCAGGTGGCGAGATGGGCTCGGCAGCCATTGCTGCCGGCGCCGCAAGCGCCAGCAGGATGCTGCAAACGAGCGTGACTGCGAGCGCCGGACGGCGGCCGGACGGGAGCCTGGTCGGATGCATTGTCATGCCGGTGATTTAAGCAGAATGCGCGGCGTCGCGCCTCATGCGGCGCCGGGCGGCACCGGCAGCTGCATCGGCGCGAGTACGTCGGCGACGTACGATTGCACGACCTCGAGGGGCGGGACATCCCGCTGCTCGCGCTCCGACAAGTACCACCGGTGCTCCAGCAACTGGTGGAAGATCTCGGCTTCGTCGAGCTTGCCGCGTTGCGTCGCCGGGATGGCGGCGACCGTCGGTTGGTACACCTCGTCGAGCCAGCGTCGAGCGGCCGCGCGCTCGGCCAGCCGCTGGCCGTCGAGCTGCGACCACCGCGCGCGGTGGTGCTCGAGGTCGTTCAGCATGCGGCGCGCCTGGTTCTCCTGCACGTCGAGTCCGGTCAGGCTTTCGAGCCGGCGGCGGTGGTGTCCGGGCTCGACGACCTTTACGTGCAAACGGATCTTGTGCCCGCCCTCGATGCCTTGCAGGTCGAGTTCCTCAACATCGAACCCGAGTTCGTTCAAACGCGCGATGCGCGCGTCGACGCGATACTGCTCGTGCGCAGCAAAGACTTCCTCACGCGTCAGCTCGATCCAGAGGTCTTCGTAGCGACTGACCAGTCCAGCCGCGAGGTCGATCGGGTCGAGGGTGCCCGGCAGGCCGAAGCCCGCCTTGAGGTCCATGAATTCGCCCGCGACGTTCTCCTGGGCGATCTGCAGGTCGTGCGCTCGCTGCCCGGTCGACAGCGCGGAGTGCAACTCACCGGTCTCCGCGTCGACCAGGTAAGCCGTGTAGCGGCCGGCATCCAGCCGGAACAAGGCGTTCGACAGTGAGCAATCACCCCAGAAAAAGCCCGCGAGGTGCAGGTTGACCAGCAACTCAGCCAGGGCATCGAGCAGTTGCTGGGCTTGCGCCTCGGTGGTGCCGCGCGCGATCACGTGACGGAACGGCATCGAGTGCCGCAGGTAGCGAGTCACCAGGAGACCCCAGCGGTCTGGCGCGCGGGCGGGCGCGGGTCGATCAGTGATCAGCCCGATCGGCTCGACCACCGGCAGGCTCAGCTGCTGCAGCGAACGGAGGAGCCGGTACTCCCGTTCGGCGACGTGCTCGAGCAGTTCCTTGATGGCATAGACCGCGCCAGAGAATTCCGTGAAGCGAACAGGGTTGCGGTGGAGACCACGCGCGACGTCGACGAACAGGCTGTCCGGCCACTGCTCGAGCGGCCGTGCCCACGGCAGGTTCAGCCCCGCCGGGTAATCATCGGGTTGTGCCAGCCGGAATCGCATCGCGCGCGCCGGTGGCTGCAGGTCACGCCGAACGAGCGAGCTGCACGTCGTCGAGCAGCTCGGCGGTGGCCTGGTCCGCGAAAACGTCCTCGATGCTGGCCGTGATCTTGCGCTGCCAGTTCGGGTGCTCGTCGCTGGTGCCCGGCACGTTGACCGGATCGCTCATGCCGATCAGGTCCTCGATCTGGAGGACCACGAGCGCTGAGGCGCTGCCGGCCAGGTACAGCTGGATGGAGCGCGCGAGGTCTGCGGAGAAGACGGCATCCGCGCTGCCCGATGCGGCCCCCCGCGGACGCAGGCCCGTGGTCTCGAGAGCGTCGATCATCGCCGCGCGGTCGTGCTCACGCTCTGCGTAGACCTGCCTGCGGATCTCGTCGCCCGGAAAGAGATCCAGCCGATCCCGCAGCACGAGGTCACCGCCTTCCCAGTAGCCTCGCAGCGTGGGGAGGTCGTGAGTGGTCACGGTCGCGATCGCACGGCGCTCGAAATGCTCGGGGCGGCGGAACCGTCCGCCCTCGACCTTCTCGAACAACAGCACCTTGTAGTGGTAGATCGCGTACTCGGGCATCGCGCGCCGCATTTCGTCGGGCACGGTGCCGAGATCCTCGCCGACGACGAGGCAACGTTGCTGCATGCTCTCGAGCGCGAGAATCGACATCAGGTCATCAAGCGGATAGTGCACGTATCCGCCGTCCGCTGAGACCTGACCGACCGGCACCCACCACTGCCGGAACAAAGCCATCACGTGATCGAGGCGCAGTGCACCGAAGTGCCGCATGTTGGCCGCGACCAGCGTGCGGAACGGCTCGTAACGCGCGGCGTAGAGCGCCTGCGGGTCCTGCGGGGGAATGCCCCAATCCTGCCCCTTCAATGCCAGTGGATCGGGCGGTGCGCCGACGCCTGCAAGCATGCGGTACACGCACTGGTCGGACCACGTTTCCGAACCCAGTGGATTTACGCCCACGGCATAGTCGCCGTACAGGCCTACCGGCATGCCGAGTTCGGTCGCGAGTTGCTGCACCTGGCCGAGCTGCTCGTCCGCGATCCACTGCAGCCACGCGTGGAACTGGACCTCATCGAGGTGCGTGCGTGCGAATTCCGCCACCGCCGGCTGCGCCGGATCCCGCAGGCCTGGGGGCCAGACGGGCCAGCCCCAGTAGCGTTCCGCGTCCTGCGCGCACAGGAACTCGGCAATGGCGTCGTGCAGTGCGTGCAGCCGCAGCGTGTCACCGCGCTCGTCGCGGTAACGGCGGAACGCCTCGGCGCGCGTCGTCCGGCGTGTGAGGTGCTCGCGCACGAAATGCGCGTAGACGATCCGCAGCAGCGGCAGCTTGAGCCGCGTTACACCGGCGTAATCGACGGTGTGCGTCGCGCGCACGCGCTCGAGTTCGGCAAGGAACGAGGCCGCCGCTGCGTGCGCGCGAGCCTCGGCGCACTCCGCAAACTCGGCGATGCGAGGCACTGCGATGTAGAGCACGTTCAGGAAATGGCGGGTCGACGGACTGTACGGGCTGTAGTGCGCCGGGTTCGACGGAAACAGCGCGTGCAACGGATTCAAGCCGACGAACGAGGCTCCGTGCGGCGCGACCTGGCGCACGACGTGCTCGAGGTCGGCGAAATCGCCGATGCCCCAATTGTCGCGTGAACGCAGCGTATAGAGCTGCACCGCGACACCCCACAGCTTTTCGCCGCCGAGCAGCGCATCGGGCTCGAAGCAGCGCGGCGGCGCGACGATCAGCGCGCACTCGGCCGCGTCGGCGCGTCCCTCCACTCGCGCAAGCAACGCGTGCCGACCGACTGCCAGGTCGTGCGGCAGGCGCAACGCGCGCGAGGTCCACACGCGGCCATCCCGCGTGTGTCTGCCGGTTTCCGGCAACTCGCCAGCCCGGATCCGTCCATCCTGCCGGCCGCCGCCAGCCAGTTCGATGCGCCACTCGAGCATCGAGCCGAGTGCGTCTTCGGCAAGGTTGATCCGCACGTCCAGTCGCTGTCCCCGCAACACGGCGACCGGCGGCAGCAGGGTTGCCCAGCGTTCTGCCTCGAGTCGCGCCAGCTCGCCCTGCACGGATTCTGCGTCGCCAACGCGGCAACCCATCGCCGCGAGAATCGCGGCCTTGGTGTCGCGGCTGAAGTGCTTCAGCTCACCACGATAGTTGTGGTACGCGTCGCCGATGCCGCGGGCGCGTGCGAGCTGGTCGAGCAGCGAATCGAGCATGGTCCTCTCAGAGTTCGGTGAGGATCTTGCGGCGCAATTCGTTGTACTCCGCTTCCGTGATCAGGCCTTGGTCACGCAGTTCAGTCAGCGTGCGCAGACGCGCCGGCACCGCCCGCTTCTCGGCTGGCTTGGGCGCTGCCCCGGCGACGGCTGCCGCAGGTTTGCCGCCCGCCGGCTTGAGCTTCGTCGCCTCGAGGCGCGCGGCCTGCTCCACGGTCAACTGGACGTCGGCCATGGCCACGGCCTCCTTGCCGTCCACGGCGATCCCCGGCACCACCGGCAAGCGCCCCGCCACCGGGTCGTAGTTCGTCAGCACGGCGGCCTGTCCTCCGCGATCGGGCGCGAGGATGTCGATGACCGGCGGCGTTTCGAGATCCGAGCCTGACCTGACGCCCCACAGATCGGAGCGCAGGCCGGTGCCGACCCCAAGAGTCATCATCGTGGCGTTGTCGCGATTCGCCCGGCCGAGCGGCGCCGCCTGCTCGAGGTCAGTCCCCGTGACCAACACGGTGTAAGCCCAGTTGTCTTGCGGCTCGCCCCCGAGGAACTGCGTCGGCACGAGGAATTCGATCTTGCGGCCCGAGACCCGCACCTTGGTCGGGAAATGGTAGAGCGCGTTGACCTCCGCTTCGGACTGTGACTCGAGCACATCGGCGTCCGTGTCGGATATCCGGCCCTGCTTCGAACGCAGGTCGGTCTGCATTTGACGGTCGGTGTACATCTGCAACATCGTCCGCGCCGTGTCGGGGCGCGGCGTCAGCACCACGGCTTTGTCCCATGCGAACCTGGGATCGATCGTCACGTCCCGGCCCGGCAACGCGTCCGTCCGGCCGAGTCCCTCGATGCGGTCCTGGTCGATGTAGATGTCGACGTTGAACGTGTAGAACCCGAGCCGTGCGAGTCGCTCTACCTGTGTCTGGCTCACCTCGAGGACCTGCCCGCTGGGCGCGCGGATCGGCTTCGCCATTTCGACGGTGAACCAGGTCCCGTCGGGGCGCTGCTCCGCCGATACGCGCACCAGGTCGAGATCGCCTTGTTGCAGGTCTGGCCGGTTGGGGTAGCTCAGCACACCGCCGCCGTCGTCGTCGCCTGCAGGATCCGCCAGCGAAAACAACGGCTGCCCCACCGCAGGCCCGGCGGTGGCCAGCAGCGCCAGGCTCGCAAGAGCGGTTGCCGCCGGGAATTTTCGGATCTTCATCGTCACCATCGTAAAAAAAACAGGGCGGCCACGCGCACGTGGCCGCCCCGCGGTTCTCAGGCCGGAGCGGACGTCAGAAAGCCACCGCCATCCAGATCTTCATCCGGTATTGGCCAAGGCTGGTTTCGTCCGTGCGGATGTTGCCGAGCGGCGTCTTGATCGTATCGAAACCGGCCGTGTTCAGGCGCACGCGGCGACCGTCGACGTCCGTGAAGAACGTCGGATCGTACGTGCCCCAGAAATAATCCACGTTGCCGCCAAATTGGACGCCCGCCAGGATGTAGCTGAAGGTCAGCCCCAGGCGGTCCTTCACGTTCTTGCCGGTAAGGTACTCGGCAAACCCGAAGTCGTTGCTCGCCTCGAAGTTCAAGCCAACGGGCGCCACGTCGATCGTGCCATCGATCAACTCCACCTCGTGGTGCTCGTAGATCAGGGTGGCGTAGAGGTCCTGCGTGAGCTGGTAGCCGGCGCTGAAGCCGTAGGTGTCGTAATCCGCCTGGCGGTCGTCGCAGCTGACGCAACCGCCGAGGCCGACGTTCGGGATCCATTCGGGGTTCATCGCGCCGACCGCACCCGGGAAGCCGTCGTAGGCGTCCGCGAGCAGGCTGGCTCTGGTCACGCGCTTGTCCTCGTCCGACAGGTACTTGTAGCGGGCCATCAGGTCGACACCCTTACCCACGTCGAGCGTGTATTTCGCCTTGATGGCGAAGATTTCCATCTCGCGGTCCTGGTACGGTGCATAGGGCGAACGATAGTCGCCGCCGAGGCCCCACGAATGGATGCCGTCCATGCGCGGATAGATGCAGCCGACATCCTTGTCCGTGCCGCCACACGCCTGCCAGTTGGTGTTGAAGTCGATCAGGCTGACCTCACCTGAGAACTCCCAGTCGCCCACCGTGTACTTCGGGATGATCGTCAGGCCCTTCCAGCCAATGACCGAGTACGCGGCTGGCTCGTCGAAGTCCGTCACGTCGTTGTCGGCCATCATCGAGACGACCTGCTGCGTGCCGCCGTTCCAGCCACCATAGCCGATGCCGGCCATCGAGTTTCCGTTCGCGCGATTGCCGGTGTTGTAGTCGGGGTAAGTCCACATCCAGGTCGCTTCCTGGCCTTCGGTCAGGAGCACGTCGGATTCGCGCCGCGCGGCCCCGATCGACACGAAATCGGAGCCGATGTCGAAGTACTGCGCAGTGAGCGACAGGCCTTCGAAGAACAGCTTCGGAATGTCGAACGTCAGGTAGAAGGAATAGTCGTCCGCGCCATCCTTGAGCGTCGGGCTGTAGCGGCAGCTGCCCAGATCGTTGCTGTTGCACTGGTCGTCGGCGATGTCGTAATCGCTCCAGTAGGCGGCGCCGTTGATGTCCATGAAACCGAGCCCGGAGTACTGGCCCCGCGCGCCGATGACCAGGTTGTCAAAGCGCGTGGTGGTGCCGGCACCGTTCAGGACGTTGGGATCGTTCGGGTCGACCTCGCTGTCGAGCGTGTAGCTGGCGATCAGCGCGGAGTTCCAGCTCGCGCCGGGGGAGTACTTCAGCTGGGCGACGTAGTTCGCGTCGTTGGCAAAGAGCTCGCCCGTGGTGAAGCCGGCACCGGCATATGACGGCTGGCTCACCCTGGCGAGGTCCCAGCGCAGGGTCTTATCCATGGCCGAGCCCTGGAACAGGAAACCGGCGAGGTTGTCACGGTCGATGTAGCGCGACTTGCCGCGCGTCCACGCGTCGAACATGCCCCAGTCGTTGCTGCCGATCGAGGCCGAGTCGATCCAGTCATACCCGGGGGTCAGGATCACGCGGGCACCGCGGAGCTTGACGTACCAGTTGCAGCGCGGATCCGACTCGGAGCACGAGTTGGGCGCCGTCTGGTTGGGCCGGTCCGGCACGGCGAAGCCATTGTAGTTCGCCCAGAACGCCCGGTGCAGACGGCTCTGGACGCGCGCGTAGAACTCGACCTGCTTCGAGACCTGCGAGGTCAGGATCAAGTCGAGCTCCATGGCCTGGCCCTGGTCGCCGCCCGATTCGCCGGGCGTCGTGTCGAAGGCGTTCGACATGCTGAAGTTGTGCTGGCGATTGCCGTCCAGGAACTTCATGTAGAGCTTGCCCTGCCACTTGAGCTGCCCGTACTCCTGGGCATTACTCAACTGTGGCGTCAGGGCCAGCACCGCCACCGCCGTTGCCGTTGCCGCGAAACCCGAATTACGAAACTTCATCTTGTTATCCCCCGTGTACGGGATTCCGAAACTGGCTACTTGCGCACGACGTCGAGCGTCGCCTTCTTGACCGAGCTGCCGTCGGCGCCGCACTCGAACTTGAGCATGGCGTATTGCGCCTGCGCCTCTTCCGGTTTGCCCTCGCCCTTGCCCGCGAGGATGTCCATGAGTTCGGGATCGCAGTCGCCGTCATTGCCGCCGCCAAAACGGTGCTGGCCCTCGAACTCGTTGACGTTGCGGGTCAGGAAGTCGTTCTTGTCAGGGAAGCCTTCGTTCGACTGCACGACGACCTGGTAGCCCCACTTGGACGGGTCGCCGCCGCCGAGATCGGCGAGCTTGACCTTGCCGCTGATGGTCTTGCCCGAGCCCGTGGTACGACGCGGAATGACGATGTCCGCTGCCTTGTCCGACGCCTTCGCTTCGGCCTCCTTCGCCACGCGCGTGGCCGGCTGCGGTGACAGCACCACCACCTTTTCCCAGGCGCTTTCGGGGGCGAAGCTCACGTTCAGGCCGGGCATCGAATCGGTACGGCCGCTGCCCGCGACGCCGTCCTTGTCGATGAAAACGAAAACGTTCTGCACGGCGAACCCGGTCCCCATGCCCCACGGGTCCGCGAGGGCCGAGTTGAGCGTGACCTTGAAATCGGGGCTGTCGCCACCGGTGACTTCGAATTCGACCAGGTCGAACGAGCCAGGCAGATAGACGCCGTCGGTGGGGTAGACATAGTTGCCGGGGCCCTTGTCGTCCCCGGTCGGATCCGTGAACTTCACGCCGTCGGCCCGGGCGACTCCCGCCAGTGCGAGACCCACCGCCAAGGCACTGATCGATACGCGACTGCTGATTTTCATCTGGAACCCCTTGTTTCAATCCGTTGCGCAGGCCCCGCGGGGGGCGTGAGTTATCAGCCCTTGACGCCGCCTGCCGTGAGGCCGGAGACGAGGAATTTCTGCAGGAACAGGAACAGCACGACGACCGGCAACGACACGATGATTGACCCAGCCGCGAAATATCCCCATTGCGACGTAAACCCTCCCACAAAGAACTTCAGCCCGACGGGGGCCGTGTACTTCGTTTCTTCCTCGAGGAACGTCGCCGCAAGGATGAACTCGTTCCACCCTGTCATGAACGAGAACAGCGCGGTCACGGCCACCGCAGGTTTGGCCAGCGGCAGGATGATCCTGAAAAAGATCGTCTGCCGCGAGGCCCCGTCCATGATGGCCGACTCCTCGATCTCGAGAGGGATCGTATCGAAGTATCCCTTCAGCATCCATACGGAAAACGGGATAGCCGTGACCGAATAGACCAGCACCAGTCCCAGGAACGAGTTTCCGAGCTTCAGCCAGCTGACGATGATGATGTACAGGGGCACCAGCAGCAGCGTGCCCGGGAACATCTGCGAGACCAGGAAGGACATCATCCCGGTCCGCCGGCCCGGGAACCGGAACCGGGAAAAGGCGTACGCCGCCGTACAGGCCAGGAACACGCCAACGACGGTCGTGGACAGCGCAACGATGGCGCTGTTCAAAATCCAGCGCATGAACGGCTGTTCGGTCAGTACGTCGGTGAAGTTGCGCAGCGACCACTGGCCGGGCCAGGGCATGATCGCCCGGAGCCGGTCGAAAAACGACGGGTCGGATGGAACGTCGGCAAAGGCGAGGTTCTGGGTGCCCGAAAAGGCCACGCTGATCACCCACAGCACCGGGTACATGGCCAGCAACGTGAAGGCGATCAGGCAGACGTGCAGCAGCACGTGAGAACCGTGGGCGCGGGCCACCGGGGTACTCATGTATTGACCGCCTCCGTGGCTCGGGTCATGCGTGTCTGGAACACGCCGTAGACCAGCAGGATCAGGAAGATCACGGTGGAATACGCCGCCGAATAGGCATAGCGATATTCCTCGAACGCGATTTTATAGGCCTTTGTAATCAGGATCTCGTTGGCCCCGGCCGGCGCGCCACCGGAGACGAGGTATATCACGTTGAACATGTTGAAGGTCCATACGACCGACAGGATCACGGCCGGGACCAGCGTCGGCTTGAGCAGGGGCAGCGTGATGCGCCAGAACTGCTGCGACCGCGTGGCGCCCTCGACCGTGGCCGCTTCGTACATGTCCGCAGAGATCGACTGCAGGCCGCCGAGGATCACGACCATCATGAACGGAAAGCTGAGCCAGCCGTTCGTGGCCAGGCCCGTAATGAATGACGTGAACACGCCGTCGAACCAGGCGACCGGCTCGCCTCCGAACATCGCGATCGCCTGGTTGATCGCGCCGAACTGCTGGTGAAACAGGGCTTTCCAGATCAGGGCGGTGATGTAGTTCGGGATCGCCCAGGGCAGGATCAGCAGCACGCGGTAGACCGCCTTGAAGCGCAGCCCGGGCGTATTGAGCGCAAGTGCGAGGATCATGCCGAGCGTGACGCCTATCGCGACGTTGGCCACGGTCCAGCAGATCGTGATGAACAGCGTCCAGTAGAAATTCTGGTAGTTGATCACCCAGCCTTCCGCGGTGTGACGCGCCACGTCGAAATCGCCGAGGATGTCCTTGTAGTTCTGCAGGCCGACGAACAACTCGGTGAGCGGCTGGTTGGTGTTGAAGATCGTCTGGCCCGTGAACGACAGCGCGATGCCGTACGCAAAAGGGAAAAACACCAGGATCAGCATGCCGAACATCGCCGGCGAGACGTACGCATACGCGTAGCGGAATTCGCTGAGCGTCTCGCGCAGCTTGCGCGCGGCGCCGAGCCCGAAGAATCCAAGGATCACGACGCCCAGGACCAGGTTACCCGCGAGCGACCGGCCGAGCGGCTCGCGCACCCGCTCGAGGGCCTGGCTCGCAGCCTTTGCATCGACGGTCCCGTCCGCCGCCAGGAGGTTGCGCGGGCGCTGGAACAGGTCGACGTCCCATGCGTTCGCGGCCCCGCCTTCCGCCATGGCCTCGGCGGGCACGCGGGTGCGCAGCTCCTGGTACGCACGGGAAACTTCGGTGCTGCCGGCGATGGCGCCGGCATCCAGCGAGTCCATGGCACGGTTGGCGAAAGCCAACCAGCCGCCCGCAAACAACGCGAGCGCGACGCCGAACAGGATCCAGCGCTGTGCACGGGGCGACCGTGGGGCCGCGCGCTCGAACAGCAGCGCGATGAGCCAGAACGCCACGACCGGCACAGCGATCAGCAGCGGCCACAACGTCGACTTGGCCGAGCCGGTGCTGGCCGGGGGCAGCGGACGGTCGTGGACGATGATTCCGGATACGGTGCCTTCGATCAGGTAGGGCACGGTCACGCGAATGCGGCCCTGCCCCGGCCGGGCGACGTCGATCTGTGCCTTGCGGAAGATCCCTTCGGCCCGGTTGGTGTCAATCGCGGCCCGCAATTCCTGGCCGAGGTCGAACAACCACTTCTCTTCCTTGACGAGGCGCCGCGGCAGTTCACCCTGGAGGTCGGTGGGTCGGGTCGACGCGAGCAGCCTCGCGCCATCGAGACGGACGACCCGGATCGTGTCAGCGCCGGGCGACCGTTCAGCCCAGGCGGCCAGCGCCGTCTGCAGTGGCGACGGGTCGTCGGGGTTGGCAGCGGCCAGCGCGCCCACCGATTCGGCAAGCGCAGACGCCTCGAGAATCGCCATGCGACCCTGCGTCTGCGCCGTCACCTGGTCGGTGGCCTGGGTCGTAAACCAGCGTCCGAGCAGGATTGCCGCAAGCAAGCCGAACAGCAGGCCCAGGGCCGCAGGCTGCAGCAGGAAGCGCCGGACGCGCCGCGCGGGCGTGTCCTCAGTCGCCTGCGGCTTTGACCGGACGGTGCCTGCCAGTTCGCTCACGCGTTCTATTCCTGCTCAACGGCCCTTGCGCAGCTTGGCGATGTTGCCCTTCATGGTGTCCTGCGCTTCCTTGAGCGCGGCCTCCGGCGTGGCCGACCCCTTCACGATCTTGTTCATCGCCGTCGTCACTGGCGACCACATGAGCGTCATCTCGGCGTAATTCGGCATCGGCACCGCCGTGTCCAGCTGTTTGCGGAAACCCTGCAGCGTCGGGTTCTTCAGCACGCGCGGATCCGCGTAGACCGCCTTGTTGGTGGGCAGCTGTCCGCCTTCGAGCGCCAGCACGATCGCCGCTTCGGGCGAGAGCAGGTATTCGCCGAATTTGTAAGCCTGTTCTTTTTTGGTCGAGGCCGCCGAGATGTACACGCCTTCGATGGTGAGCCACGGGCGCATCGGCTTGCCGCCGGCTTCGGTCACGGTGGGCAGCGGCGCGATCGCGTACTTGACCTTGTCCTGGACCTCGCCGAGGAACCAGGGACCGGAGAAGACGATCGGGGCCTTGCCGTCGTTGAACAGACTCGCGATCAGCGTCGACGACGGGTCGGCCGGCAGGATGCCGTCCTGCTTGTACCACTTGAGCATCGTCTTCACGGCCGCGATGTTCTGCGGCGAGTCGATGACCGGCGTCGGGCCCGGCGCGAACACCTGTCCCCCGAACGCATTCATCAGCGCGGCGTGGAAGAAGAAGTTCGAGTACTCGTACGCCAGCCCGAAGCGTCCCGTCGAGGCATCCGTCATGCCCTTGGCCAGCTTGACCAGCTCGGCTGTCGTCTTCGGCGGCGCCTTCACCAGCGCCGTGTTGTAGATCATCGCGATGCTCTTGAAGTTGAGCGGCAGCCCGTAGACCGTGTCGCGATAGGTCATCGCCGCCATCATGCCCGGCACGAGCTGGTTGACTGTCTTGTCTTCGATGAAGAAGTCGATCGGCTCGATCGTCTGGCCGGCTTCGACCCAGCCGCCGAGGCGGTCCTGCGCGAAGATGAAGACGTCCGGTCCCTTGCCGCGCGGCACCGAGGCCGTGATCTTGTCGGCGTAGGCGTCGTAGGGCACCGCGAGCGTCCTGACGACGACGTCCTTCTGTTTCGCGTTGTACTGCCCGACCACCTTCTCGAAGGCGGCCTTCTCGTCACCGCGGTACGCGTGCCAGACCGTGAGTTCGGTCGCTGCGGTCGCAGCGCTGCCCATGGCGAGTCCCGCGATCGCGATCAGTGCGCCGAGGCGCTTGCGGAGAGAATCCCTGCGATCTGTGTTCATGGCTGCTCCATCTGCGTGCGCATTCATCAACCGGGAATGCGCTGTTGGGTCTGCGGGTCGAAGAGATGCATCGTCGCGGCGTCGAGAACGAGGTCGACGCGCTCGCCGAACGCCGGGATGCGGTGCGCCCCGAGCTTCGCGATCACCATGTCTTCGCCGCAGCGGAAATGCACGATCACCTCGTGCCCGATCGTCTCGATGATCTCGACCGTGCCGCCGAGCGGCGCGGTCAGGGTCCAGTTGTGCGCACTGGCGTCGCCGACGTGTTCCGGGCGGACGCCAAGCAGCACCTCGCGCCCGGCGTACGGCTTCAGTCCTGCGTGCAGGTGGGCCGGCACCGGCGTCGCGAACCCGCCGGCCTGCAGCTGCGTGCCGTCAGCACTCACGGTCGCTTTGACCATGTTCATCGGCGGCGTGCCGATGAATTTCGCGACAAAGACGTTCTGCGGCCGGTCGTAGAGTTCGAGCGGCGTGCCGACCTGCTTCAGGTTGGTCTTGCGGTCCTTGCCCATGGGCGCGAGCACGGCGATACGGTGACCGAGCGTCATCGCCTCGACCTGGTCGTGCGTGACGTAGACGGTCGTGGTCTGCAGCTTGTGCTGCAGCTTCGCAAGCTCGGCGCGCATCTGCACGCGCAGTTCGGCGTCGAGGTTCGACAAAGGCTCGTCGAACAGGAACACGGAGGGCTTGCGCACGATCGCGCGACCGAGCGCGACGCGCTGGCGCTGGCCGCCCGACAGTGCCTTCGGCTTGCGGTCGAGCAGCGGCTGCAGGCCGAGGACGCCCGCCGCATCGTCGACGAGCTTGTCGATCTCCGGCTTGGGCACCTTGCGGATCTGCAGGCCGAACGCGATGTTCTCGCGCACGGTCATGTGCGGGTAGAGCGCGTAGCTCTGGAACACCATGGCGACGTCCCGGTCCTTGGGGTGGACGTCGTTCACGACGCGCTCACCGATCGTGACCTGGCCTTCGCTCGGCTCCTCGAGGCCCGCGATGATGCGCAGCGCCGTCGATTTGCCGCAACCCGACGGTCCGACGAACACCATGAATTCGTGGTCGTGGATTTCGAGGTCGAGGTTTTCGATGACGCTGACGTCGCCGAAACGCTTGGCAATGCCCTGGAATGCGATGCGAGCCATGTGCGGTCGGTTTCCCTGTCGCCGTTGCTAGGTGCCGGTCACGCGGACATAGACGCGCGCCTGGCGCGCGGGGACGCTCACAGCGAGCTGGTCGCCGGTGAGCGAAATTGGCTGGTTCGTCACCGCGTCCTTGATCGCAGCGCCTTGCCAGCCGGCCGGCACGGGCACGCTGACGCTGGCGTCTGCCTTGCCACGGTTTACCGCCACGACGACTGCGTTGCCCGATGCTGCGTCCGCTCGCTCGAAGACCAGCAGGTCGCCATCGGAGGCCAGCCGCTTGAACACGCCCTCGCTCAACGCCGGGTTGTCGCGTCGAACCTGGATCAGCGCGCGGTAGTAATCGCGCAGTGCCTCATCGCGGGCCAGTCCCTTGCCCGGCAGGACGTTATGCTTGCCCCAGGGCATGGCATTACGGTTCACCGGCCAGGTGCTGCCGGGCCGCGCGACTTCCTCGCCGTAATAAATCATGGGGATGCCGACCGCTGTCATCTGCAGGGCGACGCAGAGCCGGAACGCATCGAGGTCGCCACCGAGGTTATGCAGCGCCATCGGTTCGTCATGGGACGACAGGTAATGCGACAGGTGGTAGCCGGATCGCACCTTGTGGCGCTTCTCGAGGTAAGACGCGAAGGCGATCGTGCGGCCCTTGCCCTGCACGAAGCTTTCGCAGCTGCCCTTGAACGTGAAGTCGAAGCCCGCGTCCATTTCGTCGTTGACGAAATATTCGTCGAGAACCTGGGCGGAGCCGCCCCAGACCTCGCCGCCCCAGACCTCGCCGAGCAGGAAGAAATCCTGTCCGAGCCGCGCGCGCGTCTCCTTGCGGTGTCGCTGCCAGAACTCGTGCGTCACGTGCTTGACGGTGTCGAGACGGAACCCGTCGAGGCCGGTGCGCTCGGCGAGCCCCAGGTGCGCGTCGAACAGGTGGTCCTGCACCGCAGGCAATTCGGTCTTCAGGTCCGGGAGGCCCCCGACCTGGCAATGGATTTCATCCACTGCGCAATCGACCGGCTTGGTCCGTACCCACGATGCGGTCGACGAGTTCTTCAGGTAAGCCGAGTCGTAACCGACGTGGTTGTAGACGATGTCGAGCAGTACCTTGATGCCGCGCGCGTGCGCGGCATCGACGAGTGCCTTGAGCTCGGCCTCCGTCCCGAAACGCGGATCGATCTTCGTGAAATCGTCAGCCCAGTACCCGTGGAACGCGCAGTGCTCGAACCAGCCGCCCGGGACGCTGACGCCCGGCGGCGCCGAGGACGACGGACAGAAATCGATCTGCCGCACCACGGGCGTGATCCAGATGGCGGTCGCGCCGAGCGCTGCGATCTCATCGAGTTCGCGCGTAAGCCCGACGAAGTCCCCACCGTGAAAGCCGCCGGGATTCGCGCGGTCGACGTTCAGGTTGCCGGCAGCCGAACCGTCGGCGAACCGATCGAGGATGACGAAATAGAGGACCGCGTCGCCCCAGTTGCGTTGCGGAACGATGTTGACCGGACCGGACTGCGCGCCAGCCTGCTCCGGGCGGGTGCTCTCGTGCGCGCAACCCGCCAGCGCAAGCGCGACGACCACGGCAGCGAACGCATGCTCCAGCCACCGCGAGGTGCCGTGCAACGCTGGCCGTAAACCTGTCCCTCGCTCGCTCCGTAAGCGCATGTATCGAGCCAAGCCTGGTGTTGTAGTTCTGTAGCGGCCGCGGGACCGCGATGCATCGCAGCGTTGCACGGTGCATCGCAAAAAATCAACCCTGCACAAATGCTGCATCGCTGCGGCCAGAACCGTGCCTGGCCTGAGCCCGGCGCAATCAAAAGATCGTGTAGATCAGCGAGGCCAGCGCCGACTGTTGGCTGATCACCACCAGGCCACCCAGCAAGACCAGGACGAGGATCAGCGGCAGCAGCCAGAATTTCTTCCGGACGAGCATGAATTGCCAGAGGTCGCGCAGGAAATCGGCCA
The DNA here is from genome assembly GCA_031404015.1 of Gammaproteobacteria bacterium. Taxonomy (GTDB): domain Bacteria; phylum Pseudomonadota; class Gammaproteobacteria; order Steroidobacterales; family Steroidobacteraceae; genus RPQJ01. Next base: position 17,838 of record JANNGT010000056.1, read on the forward strand.
TCAGAAAGGATCCTTCAACCGTGTCTCGTGATCGGCCGGGCCGAGGGGCAACAGGATGGCAAAAGACACGCCTGCCAACAGCAATCCTCCTGCACAGCCGCCACCACGCGCCCGTCGACGACGAGTGCCGCCGCAGCGTCGTGGTAGTATGCCGTCAGACCGAAGATTCGCTGCACGCCCGCTCCTTGCGAGCGTGCGAATCTACAGAAAAACACATTTCCCGTCCCGAGGCCCAGCGTGCGTCGACAGCGCCTGTTGTTGCTCGTCACCCTGTTGCTGCCGCTCGCCTTGCTCGTCGCGGCCGAGGGCGTGCTGCGCCTGACCGGGCACGGGAAACTGGAGCCTTTGTTCGTGCCCGTTGCGGTGGCACCCGGCTACCTGCAGCCGAACCCGGCGGCGATCCGCCGTTTTTTTCCGGACCCGAAGCGCGCGCCCGACGTCAGCATCGACACGACCTGGTTTCCGGCCACGAAGCAGGACGGGACGTTGCGGGTGTTCGTGCAGGGCGAATCGAGCGCGGCAGGTTTCCCATACGGTCGCTGGGCTTCGCCGGCCGCGTTGCTCCAGCAGCGTTTGCAGCGCGCGTATCCCGCTCGCAACGTCGAGGTCATCAATACGGCGATGGCGGCGGTCACGAGCTACGTGCTGCTCGATTTCGCCGACGAGATCATCGCGCAACGGCCGGACGCCGTCGTGATCTACACCGGCCACAACGAATACCTCGGGATCGGTGGCGTGGGCTCGTCGCTCGTCAGCGCCCGCTCACCGACGCTGGCCCGCGCCGTGTCGAGGTTGCGGCGATTGCACTTGTATCGCGCGCTCGAGGTTGCGCTCGCGCCTGCGGTTGGCCCGCGGCAGGATCCGTTGCACGAGCGCGGGGGCACGCTGATGGCGAGGGTCGCCGCCGAGCGCTCGATCCCGCTCGACTCAGCGATGTTCCGGCGGGGCGAACGGCAGTTCCGCGGCAACCTGGAGCGACTGCTCGACAAGTACGCGGACGCGGGCATCCCCGTGTTCGTCGGCACGCTGGCCAGCAACCTGCGCGACCAGTCACCGTTCGTCGACGTCGGGTCGGGGGCGGCGTCCGCGCAAGCGGCTTTCGCGCAAGCACGCGCACTCGATGAGGCCGGCCAGCACGCGGCGGCGCTGCAAGACTACGTCACTGCAAAAGACCTCGACGGCCTGCGTTTTCGCGCGCCCGCATCGTTCAACGCCGTCGTCCGTGAAGTGGCCGCCGGGAAGGGCGCGACCGTGGTCGATGTCGAGGGTGCGCTCGCACGCGCGGCGCGTGACGGCATCGTCGGTGCGGACCTCATGCTGGAGCACGTGCACCCGAACGTCGAGGGCTATTTCCAGTTGGCGAGCGCGTATTTCCCCGCGCTCGTCCAGGCGTTCGGGCCGCCGGCCGTCGAGATCGACGACGCGCAGGCGCGAGCCGAAATACCGGTCACTGCAGTCGACCGGCTGCACGGCGAGTATCGCGTGGCGGTGCTGCGCAACGACTGGCCGTTTGTCGCGAAGCGCCAGGACACCCAGATCCCGGCGGCCACGAACCGGATCGAGGAGATTGCGCAGGCCTGGTTCGTCGGCAAGATTTCGTGGACCGATGCCATGAACGAGGCGCTGACTGAGTACCAGCAGCAGGGCAACCTCGCGGAAGCCGCGCGGGTTGCGGTGAATCTCGCTGACGCTTTCGTCACGTCTGCCGAGGCTCAGTACAAGGCGGGCGGACTCCTGCTGCGCACCGAGGCGGCAGCGCGCGGGCTGCATTACATGAGTCGTGCCGCCAGGCTGGACCCGGCGAAGGTCGAGTACGGCATGTCCGTCGCACAGGCCCAGTTCATGCTCAAAAAGTTCGACGCTTCGATCGCCACGCTCGAAGCCGTGTTGCAGCAGCACCCCGGGGATGCACGAGCCGAGTACTGGCTCACCGAGGTCCGCCGACGCAGCTCGCCCGCTCCCTGAACGGATCAGGGCTGCGCGTCCAACTGACGCATCACGTCGAGCGCGGTCGCATTGCCGGGCTCGAGTTCCAGCGCCTGGCCGAGCACGCCACGTCCCTCGTCGAGGCGGCCGTTGAGCAGCAGCGCGTGCGCCCGCACCAGCAGGTGGTTGACGTTGCGCGGCTCGAGTTCCACGGCTCGCTGCGAATAACGCAACGCGTCGGCCGCACGGCCGAGCACGATCAGGGCCGCCGCCGAATCGAACTGGTATGCGCCCGTGAACGGAAATGCGTCCGCGAGTATCAGCGTGGCGCGTGCGTACTCGGCCTGATTGCCACTTCCCAGGTAGTACTGGCGCAGCAGTTCGTGGGCCTGCGACCAATCCGCTCGCTGGTGATACAGCTCCTGCGCGATCCGCTCGGGTTCGGAGCGTGCGGCGGGTAGCCGCACCGGCTCACCGTGCGCGACGAAGGGCCACGCACTGCGCACGCGCTGGATCTTGTATTCACCCAGCCAGCGATCGACGTCACTGACCGGCACCTCGCGCCGCGCTTCGGCGTCGCTCACCGTCACCTCGGGCCGCCCGGGCAGTCCGGCCGCGAGCAGCGCATCGAAGAAGGCATCGGCCAGCAGGAAGTAGCCGTCGAGGTTCGGGTGCACGTGCTCGAGCATCAGGTTCGCGCCGACGAGGCCGTTCGGGCTATTAGCGACGAAGGCATTGCGCACCGCGACGACCCTTGCGCCACGCCGCGCGCCCACCTGTTCGACCACGGCGCCGAACGGCGCAGGCGCCCGGAATCGCAGGGGATCGAGATCACGCGCCCAGGCGTAGCTCGCCCGCGCCCCTTTGAAGTCGCCGGCAGTCTCGGCATCCTGCGCGGCCTCGAAAACCGTCCTGGCCGTGCCCGCCGCTTCGGTCGCGACCCCCGCCAGGATCGCCAGCGGCGCCTGGTCGCGCTCGTTGCTGGCCAGCGTGCCGATAAGGACTGGAATGCCTGCGCGCTCGTATCTGCGCAGCAGCACGTCCAGATTCGATTCGAACTGCGCGAGGCCGGCGCGGTACAGCGGCGAGTCGAACGCAATCGAACGCTCGCCTGCGACCGTCGCCATCAACGTCTCGCCTGCGCCACCGCTCTCGCCGGGCGCCTGCGTCGCAAGACCGCTGTAGAAGCGGCCCAGCAACTGAAACAGTCGCAGTTCGCGCGCCGCGAGGAACGCGCGCGTGAGCCACGGCCGCGACGACATCCGCATGGTCGAACCGACCCCGAGGATGCCGAGGTATTCGTTGTGCCCGACATACACGACGACGGCGTCGGGTTGCTGCGCAATGATCTCGTCGGCAAAGTCGAGCAGCGCATAGGTCGTGACCGCCGCCATCGCCGTCGAAATGACCTCGATCTCGCGCGACGGAAAGGCGCGCTCCAGCCGCTGGTCCAGCATCCCGGCGAGCGATGCGCCAAGACCGTAGGGGAAGCCCGCCGCGCTCGATTCACCTTGCACGAACACCCGGAACGTCCCCGGGATTTTCTGCGCACGGAAATACGCGGTCTCGATGCTCACGCGCGGAGCCTGGGCCGGGTCCGTGAAAAAACGCGTGACGGCACGGGGATTCGCGAGCAGGTACTCGGGGCGGTCGGGGTTCTCGATGAACAGTGGCTCGAGGTCGCGACCGAACCCGGCGAGCCGCAGGCCCGCCTCGGCCAGCGCGAGCAGGACGAAGGGCAGTGCCAGCACGATGAGCCAGAGCGTCGCGCGGCGAGCCGCCGTCATGGGCCGGGGCGCTTGGACGGAAGGGCCTTGGGGCAGTGACGCATCGGCGGCGTCAAGTCGGTTGCGATGGCGCTTGCGGCTCACGGTACGACCCCTGCAAAAGAAGCGGCCTGGCACCCTTGCGGATGCCAGGCCGTTGAGTGTCGATCAATCGACGCTATGCAGTCACGGTCCGGTCACGAGCAATTCCGCTGCGGTCGCGCTCTGCTTCGTGAATTGGAACCGATACGTGCCCGTCGCCGGCGGACTGAGCTTGACGTCGGACGTGCCACCGCCGCACGCCATCGGGAACGGCGTGCCGATCGTGACCTCGAGCCCGCCCGTGGCGCCACCGCAGTCCACCGTTGCCCAGTCCTCGCTCGCCACCTTGAACTGCGTTGTGGTTGGCCCCGTGAAACCGCGATCGAGACGATAGGTATTGAGGCCGAGGTACTGCATCGGATCGGCCAGGCCCCAGTCGTTGAAGCCGCCGCGCACGAACACAGTAACCGGCTTCGGCTCGACTGTCAGCTTGAGCGCGGCCTGGTTGGACGCGTCCACCGCGAACACGTAGTCACCGGACCCGGGCAAAGTGATTCCCATGTTCTGGGTGCCGTCGCCGCAAGTCAGCGCGTACGGCTGGCCCAGCGTGACGTTCAATGCCGCGCCCGAGGCGCCCGGAGCTCCGCCGCAGTTCAGCGTGGCCCAGTCCCCCGTCGCGATCTTGAACTGCGTGCCGCTGGCGTAGGCCGGGTTGGCCGTCACGACGCCCGTGTAGAGGCGCTCGCCGTCCCAGGCCATGGGCCGCGTGGTGCCCCAGTCTTCGAACAGGCCGCGCAGGAACACGACCTGGTTCTGCGAAGGCGAGGTCCTCGTCACGGTCAGGGTCGGGTTCAGCGTGCTCGCGGCGTTCAGGCTGAACGTGTAATTGCCCGCGGACGTCGTGTTGAGCAGCAGGTTGCCGGTGTTATTGGCGCAAGTCATCGTGAACGGCTGGCCGATGTTGACCGCACCCGAGCCACCTGCGGCAACGCCGCAGTTGGTGCTGTCGGTCCAGCCGGCGTCAGCGATCTTGAACACGGGCCGCGTGTCGGCGCCGCCGTTCAGCGTCACCGGCGCAGACAACGAGTAGTCCTTGCCGCCAAGGAACTGCAGCTTGTACTGCTCGGTCGGGCTTGGGTTACCCCAGTCGTTGAAGCTGCCGCGCACGAACATGTCGTTTGCATACGGCGCGCACGAGGTCTGCGACGCACGCGTGAACACGGCCGTGGTGCGAGCCCGCACGAAGAACCCGTTCGCATCGTGCCTGGCGTCCTGCACGACCGGGTCGGTCGAGCTGACCAGGACCGGATGCAGGATCCAGCTCTCGGTGCCGAACAAAGGCAGGGTGCGATCTTCGTCGGACGCATTGAAGATGGTCATGATCGAGCCCGTGTCAGGCGTGATGCCCGGCTCGGTGCAGCCGTTGATGCCCATCGCGACCACACCCGGGAGCTGCGACGGCCCCGTGTTGTAGAACTTCACGCGCAGGTCGATCTGCGCCTGGTCACGCAGGCGGAACAGCGTTGAGCTCTTGCGGATCTGCAGCATCTCCTGCGCATGGTCGAACGACCGCTGCAGCTGTGGCGGACCCGGACGCGTCGTCGGATCCTGGTACTTCGCCTGCAGGATCGGCCACTCGGGCTGGTTCTTGTCGGCGATCGGCAGGCCCTGGGCCCACTTCGTGCCAGACAGCGTCCAGTCGATCGCGTTGAACCAATCTCCCGAATCGTACGAGTCGCGGTCGCCGGACTTCGAGCGCAGGATATCCGAGCCCGCGTGGATGAACGGCACGCCCTGGCCGAGCAGGACCAGCGACATGGCGACGTTGTGCGCGCGCACGCGGTCGTCGAGCGGCGTCCCGGTCGGGTGCTTGTACGAGCCGAGGTCCCAGAGCGTCTGGTTGTCGTGCTTTTCGGCGTAGATGATGGCTTCCTGCGGATCCTTCGTGTAGCCGGAGGCCTGGCCGCGGTAATCGACGCCTGCGCCAGTAACGGTCAAACCGGCCGCGTTCTGCAGCTGGTAGGTCGCCAGGCCGCCGGCCAGCCAGACCCGGATGTTGTCCGTGTCCGCGATCAGCGCCTGTCGGTCGGCCGTGCTGCCGGTGTTCAACGCGTTCGGGTCGTAGAACCAGCCGCTCACGAAGCCCTGGTTCTTGACGTACTGATCCTGGCTATCGAACGGGCCACCGCCGCGAACCGGGTCGCGCATGCGGTCGCTGAAGCTGCCGATGCCGGTGCCGCCGAGGTTGGCCTGCCGCGCCGACTTGAAGCGAATGTCGTCCTCACCGCCGCAGCAGTTCCAGCCTTCGCCGTAGATGTACATGCTTGGCTCGACCGCCTTCACTGCCGTCTGGAACGCGGTCATGTTGTCGAGCGTGTGCATGCTCATGAGGTCGAAGCGGAAGCCACTGACCTTGTAGTCGCGCGTCCAGCGCACGCCGGTGTCGACCATCAGCTTTTCCATCATCCGGAACTCGCTTGCCGTGTCCTGGCAGCACGAGGCCGAGGTGGGGAAGCCGGTGGTGTTGTCGCGACGGTGGTAGTAGCCCGGCACGATCTTGTCGAACACGGACTTGGGGTTCTGGCCCGACTGGTTGGTGTGGTTGTACACCACGTCCATGACGGTGCGCAGGCCGAGGTCGTTCAGGCCCTTGACCATGCGGCGGAACTCGAGGATGCGCTGCACGCCGTTCGGATCGGTCGAATAGCTGCCCTCGGGCACGCCGAAGTGATAAGGGTCGTAACCCCAGTTGAAGCCGTCCAGCGCACGCATCCAGTTTGCGATCTGCTGCGGGCGCTCGAGCCAGTTCGCGGCGATGGCGTCCTCGATCGCCCGGCGGATCGTCTTGCCGGAGTCCGTGACGCACAGGTTTGCCGCGGCGGCGTTACGGGCGCAGAGCTTTTCGACCGGATCGTCGAGCTCGACCCGGTTGGCCGGATCTTCGTCGATCGTGGCGATGTCGAAAGCCGGCAGGATGTGCAAGTGGGTGAGGCCGGCAGCCGCCAGTTTCTGCAGGTGCTCGCGCCCAGCGGTGCCCGGCGCGTCGAACGCGGAGAACTTGCCGCGGTCGCCCGCCGGCACGGACGCATCGTCGATACTGAAATCGCGCACGTGCAGTTCGTAGATCACGCTGTCTTCCGGCGCCGCGAGCGCCGGCAACGCCAGCGTGTCCCAGCCAGCCGGCTTGAGGTCGGCGTCGTCCAGGTTGACGAACTGGCTGCGGACGCTGTTCATCGACAGGCTCACGGAATACGGATCGGTCACCTCGTTCGTGACGATCGCATTGGCGGCGTACGAGTACACGCGCAGTGTGAACGTGTAGTACTTGCGGTCCCAACTCCCGGGACCCGTGTAGCTCCAGACGCCGGTCGATTCGTCGAGCGTCATCGGGAAGACTTCGGCAGTCGTGTCGGTCGGGCTGTCATAGAGATTGACCGAGACGCCCGGCGTTTTGAGCGCAGTCGGCGCCCAGACCGCCACGTGCGGCGTCCCTGCGTCGTAGTGGACGCCCAGCGGGACGGGGTACGCCGCCGCGAGATAGAGGTCGTCGAGCGCGCCGGCCGTCTGGACGCGAGTGCCGCCGATGATCCTGCCATTGACGTCGCGGGCCACTGCGACCAGCTGGCCGCGGGCGACTGCCTGCGCGTTGGCAACGACAGAGGCCGGCAGGGCCCAGGCCTGCAGGCCGTGCAGCTGCTTGTTGAACGCCGGCTGCGGATTGGTGGTGGAGGTCAATGCCACCGTCTGGTACGAGCCGGCAAAGCCCTGCCCACTCGATACGATCGAGGCGTCGGGCGAGAAGAGCAGCTCCGCCCTCGTGGCGCCCGCCGGCAGGGTGTACAGCAGGGTGTCTGCTTCAACCCAGTGCGCGGCCGCATTGCTGATGACGGGTGCCGGAGGGGGCGTGCCCGTGGTGGCGAACGCGTTACCTGAGAAGGCGAACACGTCGCCGGCGCCGCCGCCGCCGTTGAAGGTGATCGTTTCCGTGCTGCCGTCCGCGTTCTGGACGGTCATCGTGCCATTGGCAAAGGGAGTGATCGGAACGCCGGTCACGACGCAGCCGAACGGCGAGTCGGCGGGCGGGGCGACGCAGTTGTAAGTCTGTCCGCCGACCACGATCTTCGTGCCCACGACGCCGCCTTCCGGGCGCGAGTAGAAGATGTCCACGTTCTGCTGCGCGAGCGCGAACTGCGCGTCCGCCGTCCATTCGAACTTGAGGATGCCGACGTCGCCGTTGGTGCCCGTGTTCTCGATTTCGATGCGCGTGATGCGGGCGTCGCCACCCGTGCGTAATTCATCGACGCTCAGGTTGCCGATGCCCTTGACGGTCTTGACGCTCTCCACGCCCGCCGGGCCGGCGGCGCTCGCCACGACCGTGATGGAGTGGATGCGGATGATCGTGCTGTCTTCCGGCTCGGGCTCGCCACCGCCGCCGCCACCGCCGCCGCTGGTGACCTTGGTGATGGTGAGCGTTGGCGCGGTCTTGTCGGCGCCGGTCGCGTCGAGGCGGAACTTGTAGTCGGCGTTGTCCGTGATCGTGAGGTCGAGGTTGCCCGGGTTGGCACCGCAGGACATCGTGTACGCTTGGCCGACGTTGATCCGCGCGCCGGCTTCGCCGGCACCGCAGTTCACGACTGCCCAGGAGGCGTCGGCCACCTTGAATTCGCCCGGTTCGTCCGGCGCCTCGAATTCGCCGTTGCTCTGTGTCGCTGTCGTGAGCGGCAAAGTCACCTCAAGGACGTTGTCGGCCACTTCGACGAACTTGTTGTCGGGGCGCGCAGTCCAGCCAAGCTCCGTGCCGCGCACGAAGACCTCGGCGTCGAACGGCGGGTCGAGCTTGTTGCTGGCGGTTGCGCTGGTCTTTGCCGCCGGCACGTCGGTGGCCGCGCTAAAGTCGTCCTGCGTGGCGAACTTGACCGCGTTGGCCGGCGTGCCGAAGTAAACGACGCCGGTCTTGCCCGATGGAATGATCCAGGCGCCGCTGCCAGTGTCGGTCGTCGTGCCGCCGACGAACTGCGCGTGAATCGGCGGCGTGCCGCTCACGAACCAGTCCGTGACCATTTTGAAATCGAACTCTTCGACTTTCGACACCGCCGCCGGTGGCGGCGTGGTGGTGCCGCCGCCACCGTTGAGGTCAGCGGACCCGCTGCTGCCGCTGCCGCAACCGGCGAGCAACACCGTCGAAAGCAACAGCGGTGCGGAGAACTTGATCAGGTCACGGTAGCAAAGAGGGCGCGACATTGACTCACACTCCCGAGGTCATGCGGCAGCTGGGGGAGAAACCCACCCCCATTGGAATTTTCTCAAGTCAGCCTCGTCTTCGTGCCTGGCGAGATCAGACCCGCGACGACGATGCCACTAAATGTGTAGTCGGTGCAAGAGCGCAAATATCTGTACAGCCTGTGTCGAACGAGCCCGCTTCGGAATGACGGCGCGATCATCGTCACGCCGGCGCGACCACGGGCTGGGATTCAAGCAGGACGGTGCTGCGATGCTCGACGCGAAGGCTTTCGCTGCATTGCAAAATCCGGGGGTTGGCAGATGATTTTTCCTGGCTCGTATCGAACAGCACGGCCCAGGCCGACCCGGACGGCGTCGGGGGCAACGTCATTTCGATGTGTGCGTCGTGCGCGTTGAACACGGCCAGCAGGTCGCCGTTGCTGCAGGCGCGCGACGCGACGCCGTTCAATTGCACGGCGATCGAGCGAAGGCTGGAGTCACTCCAGTCCGCATCCGCCATTTCGCGGCCAGACGGATGCAGCCAGGTGACGTCCTTCGCGTGGGCACCCCGGCGCGTCCCCTTGAGAAACGTGTCGCGCCGCAGCCAGAGGCGGGACTTCCGCAGGTCGATCAAACGGCGAACGAACTCGACCAGGTCCGCATTGCGGTGCGGCAAGGTCCAGTCCAGCCAATTGATCATGTTGTCCTGGCAATAGGCGTTGTTGTTCCCGGCCTGCGTGCGGCCGAATTCGTCACCCGCGAGCAGCATCGGCACTCCCTGCGACAGGAAAACCGTCGCGAGCAGGTTGCGCACCTGCCGCGCGCGCAGACTGAGGATCTGCGGGTCGTCGGTCGCGCCCTCGACACCATAGTTCGCGCTGAGGTTGTGCGAATGCCCGTCGCGATTGCCCTCGCGGTTAGCCTCGTTGTGGCGCTGCGCATAGGCAACGGTGTCGTGCAGCGTGAACCCGTCGTGGGCGGCGACGTAGTTGATGCTCGCCGTCGGCTTGCGGCCGCCGGACCGGAACAGGTCGCTGGACCCCGCAAAGCGCTCGACGAAATGCCCGAGCAGCGGACCGTCGCCGCGCCAGAATGCGCGCACCGTGTCACGGTAGCGGTCGTTCCATTCCGACCAGCCCGAGGGGAAATGCCCGAGCTGGTAACCGCCTGCGCCAAGGTCCCAGGGCTCGGCGATCAATTTCAGGTAGGCGAGCTGGGGATCGGCGCGCATGGCTGCAAAAAGGGGCGCCGCGCGGTTATATCCGCTCGGGTCGCGCCCGAGAATCGGCGCGAGGTCGAAGCGGAACCCGTCGACGCGCATCTCGGTGGCCCAGTAGCGCAGGCAATCGATCACGAGCGCGCGCACGGCCGGTTCGTCGAAGTTGATCGTGTTGCCGCAGCCCGAGAGGTTCGCGTATTGAGCTCTCTGGTGGTCGACGAGCCGGTAGTAGACCGCGTTGTCGAGGCCCCGCAGGCTCAGCGTCGGGCCTTCCTCATTCCCTTCGGCCGTGTGGTTGAACACGACGTCCAGGATCACCTCGAGGCCGGCGGCGTGCAGCGCGCGGACCATCGTTTTGAACTCGACGACTGCGTCGTCCAACGCGTAGCGTGGTTCCGGGGCGAACCAGGCCAGCGAATTGTAGCCCCAGTAGTTGGCGAGGCCGCGCTCGGCCAGGAACTGCTCGGTGATCGACGCCTGCACCGGCATCAGCTCGACGGTCGTCACGCCGAGTTGCTTCAGATAGGCGATCACCTCGGGGTGTGCGAGCCCGAGGTACTTCCCGCGCAGCCGCTCCGGCACGGCCGGGTGGCGCTGCGTGAAGCCCTTGACGTGCACTTCGTAGATGATCGTGTCGCGCCACGGCACGTTGGGCGCGCGCACCTTGCCCCAGTCGAAGCTCCCGTCGACGACGACCGACCGCGGCACGTACGGCGCGCTGTCGTCGCCCGACGGGTGAGCGTCGAGGCCGGCCATCGCGCCATGCAGCGAGGGATGCCAGGTGAAGTCACCGGCGAGCGATTGCGCACACGGGTCGACCAGCAGCTTGGCCGGATTGAAACGATGGCCGCGGGCCGGGTCGTACGGGCCGTGCGCGCGATAACCGTACCGCAGCCCGGGCCCGCCGAAACGTGCCGGCAGGAAGCCGTGCCACAAGGCGCCGGTGCGCGACGGCAGGCCGAGACGGGCAATTTCGACGTGTCCCGTGTGGTCGAACAGGCACAGCTCGACGCTTTCGGCATGGGCGGAGTAGACCGCGAAATTCGTGCCGCGCCCCGTCCAGTTGGCACCGAGCGGCTGCGGCTGGCCGGGCTCGAGCCACGGCGTATCGGCCGCTTCGTTCATGGTCGTCGCACGGGATCCTGCAGACCCGACTGGCCATACGCGCGGATCTGCATGTGGTCCATCAGCGCTGCAGTTCGAGGAACAGCGCCGCGAGCGGGGGCAGGTTGAGGCGCACGTGATACGGGTAACCCTGTGACGGCGCGGCTTGCGCGACTGCGAACTCCTGCCGGTTGTAATCGGAGCCGCCGAATCGCGCGGCATCGCTGTCGAACGCTTTGCGGTACGTGCCGGGTTCAGGCACGCCCAACCGGTAGTCGTCGCGCGGCACAGGCGTGCAATTGAACACGCAGAGCAGCGGTGGGCGGTCGGGCTGCTGCGGGCAACGGCGGAGGAACGCGAATACGCTCTGGTCGGCGTTGTGCAGGTCAATCCAGCTGAAGCCTGCGGGGTCGACGTCGCTCGCGTGCAGCACCGGGTTTGCGACGTAGAGGCGATTCAGCTCGCGGTTCAGGTCGAGCAGCCCGCGATGGGCCGGCTGCTCGAGCAGGTGCCAGTCAATCGAGTGTTCGTCGCGCCACTCCTGCAACTGGCCGAACTCGCTGCCCATGAACAGCAGCTTCTTGCCCGGATGTGCGGTCATGAACGCGCAGAACCAGCGGTAGTTCGCCCGCTTCTGCCATTCGTCGCCGGGCATTTTGGCGAGCAGCGAACCCTTTCCATGCACGACTTCGTCGTGCGAAATCGGCAGCACGAATTTTTCGGTCCACGCGTAGACAAACGAAAACGTGATCAGCGAGTGGTGGAACCGGCGGTGCACCGGATCGTGCTCGATGTAGCGCAGCGTGTCGTTCATCCAACCCATGTTCCACTTGAAGTTGAACCCGAGGCCGCCGAGGTGCGCGAGCTGGGTGACGCCGGGGAACGCCGTGGACTCTTCAGCGAATGTCATCACGCCGGGAAAATCCCGGCCGATCGAGATATTGAGCTGGCGCAGGAACTCGATGGCATCGAGGTTTTCGCGGCCGCCGTAGCGGTTCGGAATCCACTCGCCCTGCTTGCGGCTGTAGTCGAGGTAGAGCATGGACGCGACCGCGTCCACGCGCAGCCCGTCGAGATGATATCGATCGAGCCAGTACAGCGCGTTGGCCACGAGGAAATTGCGCACCTCGTGCCGGCCGTAATTGAAGATTTTAGTGCCCCAGTCGGCATGCTCGCCGAGGCGCGGGTCCGCGTGCTCATAAAGGCTCGAGCCGTCGAACTGCGCCAGGCCGTGGTCGTCGCGCGGGAAATGCGCGGGCACCCAGTCGATCAGCACGCCGATGCCGGCGGCATGACAGCGATCGACGAAGTGCATGAAGTCCTGGGGACTGCCGAAGCGCGCGCTCGGGGCGTAATAGCCCACGACCTGGTAGCCCCACGAGCCGTCGAACGGATGCTCTGCCACGCCCATGAGCTCGATGTGCGTGTAACCAAGGTCGAGCACATAGGGGATCAGTTCGTCCGCAAGCTCGCGCCAGTTGAGGAACTGCGGCGTGCGGGCATAGTCACGGCGCCAGCTTGCCGGATGCACCTCGTAGATGCTGATCGGTTGCAGGTGCGGGCTGGCCTTCGCACGTGCCTCGATCCATGCCGCATCCTGCCACTCGTAGCCGTCGAGCGACGCGACGACCGAGCAGTTGCCGGGTCGTAGTTCCATTGCGAAGCCGTAGGGGTCGGCCTTGAGGATCGTCGAGCCCGACCGGGTGCGAATTTCATACTTGTAAAGCGTGCCCACACCGACGTCGGGAACGAACAGCTCCCAGATGCCTGAACTGCCGCGCACCTGCATCGCGTGCTTGCGGCCGTCCCAGAGGTTGAAGGGCCCGACGACGCTCACGCGCTCGGCATTCGGGGCCCATACGGCAAAGCGCGTTCCACCGAGACCGTCGATCTCGGCGGGGTGGGCGCCGAGCTTGTAGTAGATGGTGTAGTGATTGCCTTCGCCGAACAGGTACATGTCGACGTCGGACAGCTGTGGCGCGAAGTAGTAGGCGTCGTGCTTGTCGGCTTCGACCCCGTTGCGATATCGCACGCGCAGCTTGTAAGGATGGAGCGGGCGCCGGTGCGGCACGCGGCCCTCGAACAATCCGGCCGCATGGATTCGCTCGAGCGGAAAGCCTTCGTCCGTGTCGCCGTCCCAGTGCACGTTGACCGCCTCAGCGTCGGGCTCGAGCACCCGCACCATGCAGGTGGGTGGATCGCCGTTCTTGCGCGCGTACTCGTGGTAGCCGAGCAGGGAGCGCGGCTGCGGATGCCGGGCGTCGACTAACGCGTCGATGTCCGCCGGGTTGAGGGTCGTTCGAATGGCCACGCGCGAGTCTAGCCCGGGAAGGGCAGGAAGGGCAGGAAGCGCAGGAAGCGCAGGAAGCGCAGGAAGCGCAGGAAGCACAGGAAGCATCGTCACGCTTAACCTTCGGGTCCTTCCGGTCCTTCCGGTCCTTCCGGTCCTTCCGGTCCTTCCGGTCCTTCCGGCCCTTCCGGTCCTTCCGGTCCTTCCGGCCCTTCCGGTCCTTCCGGCCCTTCCGGTCCTTCCTGCCCTTCCTCCCCTTCCCTCAGAGCACCGGCTTAATGCGCCAGATCCGTTCCGCGTATTCGCGGATGCTGCGGTCGCTCGAGAACGTGCCCATGCCCAGCGCGTTCAGCACCGCCTTGCGGCTCCATTCGTCCGGCTGCAGGTAAAGGGCGTCCACATCATCCTGCGCCTTGGCGTAAGCGGCGAAATCCGCCAGCACGAAATACGGCTCGCCATCGCTGAGCAACCGCTCGACGACCGGCTTGCCGTCGAACACGTTGGCAGGTGAAAAGTGGCCCGAGTCGATCATCTCGAGCGTGCGGGACAAGTCGGCATTCGCCGCCGCAATCGTGCTGGGTGAATAGCCACGCTCCTTCAACGCGGTCACCTCGTGCGCCTGCAGGCCGAAGATGAAGATGTTCTCCGGGCCCACCTGCTCGCGGATTTCGATGTTGGCACCGTCCAGCGTGCCGATCGTCAACGCGCCGTTCAGCGCGAGCTTCATGTTGCCGGTGCCCGAGGCTTCGAGCCCGGCTGTCGATATCTGCTCCGACAGGTCGGCCGCGGGCATGATCTTCTGCGCCAGCGACACGTCGTAATCAGGCAGGAAGACGACCTTGAGCTTGCCCTTGATGCTCGCGTCCTCATTCACGACGGTCGCGACATTGTTGATCAGCTTGATGATGCCTTTCGCCATCACGTAGCCGGGTGCGGCCTTGCCGGCGAAGAACACCGTGCGCGGCACGGCATACGCATCGGGGTTCGCCTGGAGCTTGTGATAGCGGGTCACGACGTACAGCAGGTTCAGCAGCTGGCGCTTGTACTCGTGGATGCGCTTCACCTGCACGTCGAACAGCGAGTGCACGTCCAGGTCGATGCCGACGCGACGCTGCACTTCGGCGTCCAGGTGCCGCTTGTTCTCGAGCTTGATCGCGCGGAACTCGCGGCGTAACTCCGGATCTTCGGCGAGGCCGCGGATACGGTCGAGCTCTTCGAGATCGTTTTCCCACGCATGGCCCAGGTGGCGCGTGATCAGCGCCGACAACCCCGCGTTCGACTGCTTGAGCCAGCGCCGCACGGCAATGCCGTTCGTGACGTTGGTGAAGCGGTCCGGATAAAGCTGCGCAAAGTCCTGGAAAATCGTCTTGGTCATGAGCTCGGAGTGCAGCTTCGCCACGCCATTGACCGTGTGGCTCGCCACGACCGCCATGTTGGCCATTCGTACCTGGCGGCCGTTGCCTTCATCGATCAACGACATGCGGCGGCGGCGCTCGTTGTCGCCCGGCCAGTGCGCGGTGACTTCGTCGAGGAACGCACGGTTGATCAGGTAGATGATCTGCAGGTGGCGCGGCAGGATGCGTTCGAAGAACGCGACCGGCCACACTTCGAGCGCTTCGGGCAGCAGCGTGTGGTTGGTGTACGAGAACACGCCGCGTGTGATCTTCCACGCCGCCTCGACGGTCAATTCGTGCTCGTCGACCAGCAGCCGGATCAGTTCAGGGATCGCGAGGGCGGGATGCGTGTCGTTGAGCTGGATCGAGATCGCGTCGGGCAGCGACTCGAACGCGCGGCCCTCCGCAAGATGTTGCGCCAGCATGTCCTGCAGGCTGGCACTGACGAAGAAATACTGCTGCTTGAAGCGCAGTTCCTTGCCCTGCGGCGTCGTGTCGTCGGGATACAGGATGCGCGACACGTTCTTGGCGTCGACCTGCTCCGCGGAAGCTTCAGCGTGCCGGCCCGCGTTGAACGTTTCGACGTTGAACGGTGCAATCGCCCGACCGGCCCACAGTCGCAGGTGATTGACCGTGGGACTGCGGTTGCCCGGGATCAGCTGGTCGAAGCCCACCGCCCAGATGTTGCGCGTATCGACCCAGCGATAGCGCGTGCGGCCTTGGCTGTCTTGCGTGCCGATGCAGCGGCCGCCAAAACGCACCACGTGGCGCGCGTCGTCCCGCACGATTTCCCAGGGGCTGCGCTCGCGCATCCAGGTGCTGGCGATCTCGCGCTGGCGACCATCGTCATCGATCACCTGCGTGAAGATGCCGTAGTCGTAACGGATGCCGTAGCCGACGGCAGGGAACTGCAGCGTGGCGAGCGAATCGAGGAAACAGGCTGCGAGGCGGCCGAGGCCGCCGTTGCCCAGCCCGGGGTCGATTTCTTCCTGCGCGACACGCTCGAGGTCGTAGCCCAGTTCCGCAAGCGCTTCGCGCGCTTCCTGCACGAGGTCGCCGTCCAGGCTCGCCAGGGCATTGATGAGCGAGCGACCGAGCAGGTACTCCACCGAGAGGTAGCACACGCGCTTGACGTCAGCCTGCGACACGCGGCGCTGCGTCGACAGCCAGCGCGCAGAGAGCTCCTCGCGGACTGCCAGTGACAGCGCGTCGTAGATGTCGCGCTGCGTTGCGGTTTCCGAGTCCTTGCCCAGCGACCGGGTCAGCCGGTCGAGCAGCACGGCGCGCAGCGTACCGGGCTGCAACGCGAGACCACTGAGCATTGCGGTGCTTCTCACTTGCTGAACTCCACGCGGGCGTGCGCCGACGCGACTCCCGTTCTATTTATTGAGGCCCGCGATCAGAGCACTTCGATCGTGCGCTCCGCTACGATTCGCCAGCCCGGGGCTTCGCGGACGAGCGTCAATTCCTTGCGCACGGCGTTTTCGCCGAAGCGCTGCACGAACGTGATCACGCGGCGGTCGGGACCGGCGACGCTCAACGTGGTTTCTTCGAGTTCGGCCTTGGGCGCCGGACCCGTTTCGACCTGCTGCCGGCGCTGGTCGATGAACGCGGCAGAACCCCCTTCCGCCTCGAATTTCGGCGAGTAGAACGCGGTCACCTGGCTGACCTTGCGGTTAGCCCATGCCATGGCCCAGGCGTTCACGGCATCCTCGGCCGCGTCGGCTACACCGCCCGCCCGCCGGAAGAATCCCGGCGGTGAGTCGAGGCAGGCCGGAGCCCGGTCCAGTTTGTCAGGGGTCGGGTCGGCCATCGGGATAACGAGGACGGAGCCACCGAGGCGTTCGCTGCCCGAGACGCCTTCGGGCATTTGCAGCCGGGGGCGATCGATGGCGGCCAGGTAATCGCCTGCGTCCTCGCATGGATTACGGCTGATGCCCAGCGAGGCGCAACCGTTGAGGAGAACCAGGGATAGGGGCAGCAGGGCTAACAGGCGCAGCGAGTAGACCATCTGGGGACCGGCGGACAGGCGAAGGGGCGGCATTGTAGCCTCACTCACCGCGGCGCGAGCGCAGGACCTCGACCTGATCGAGTTCCCACAAGTGAAGTGGGGCGCCGCGGCGGACGAACATTCCCGACCCGGCATTGATGAACGGCCGGGCGAGCCGCCGGCGGTACCACTCCGCGGGGCGGACATGGACGTTGCGGTCGGTCCGGCGCTTGTCGCAATAGAGTTCCCAGTCTTCGATAGTCAGCGCCCCAAAGTGCAGTACGCCCACACAGAGCCGTGCGAGGTTGCGCAGGGCGGCCGCGGCCGGGCGCGCCTCGAGGTACTGCATGACGTCGTAACAGACGACCAGGTCATACGTCCGACCGGGGTCGAACGTCGCAACGGACCCCTGGATCCAACCGTGCTTTTCGCAGAGGTACGGGCTGACCTCCAGCCCCGTGTACCGGGCCCGCGGGAAGTGCTGCAGCAACTGCTTGCGCATCAGCCCCAGGCCGCAGCCGACATCGAGGATGGTCCGCACCGGCAGCTGGCCATGTCGCACGAATGCCGCAACGAGGTCTGCCCGGCGGGCCATGTCGCGGCGGGTCACGACCCGCGTGCGGGGATTCAAATAGAAGCGCCGGTAGAAGTCGGCGCCGAACTGCTCGGTGGAGGCATCACGGGGGGGCACCGGCGCAGGATACGGGAACCCGGCTTGAGCGCAAAGCCCGGCACACAGACGTCATTATTGGTTAACTGAAACTACGTTATATTAGACTTAAATCACTGTATTTATTGATAATTGTTTGTTTAATATATAAAAACAACACGGTTCCCCCCGGGCCCTGTCGCGCGGTTGGGTAACGCCAGGCTGATCGCTCCTCTGGTTGCATCGCCGCCATGCGCCCCCACAACGAGGTCATGCAGCAACCAGACAGGCAGCGGCGACGATGAACCGACGCGACATGCGCTCATGGATGTGGGCCGAAACGGTGGACTTGCTGGACCAGGCCGAGCGCCTGCAACGCCAGTTCTTCCGGCTGGCTGCCCGTCCCAACGATCCGCGTGAACAGCCGCGCTGGGAGCCACCCGTCGACGTGTTCGCCGGCAACGACCAGGTACTGATCGAGGTGGCGCTGCCGGGCGTGCCCGCGGACCGCATGCAACTGGTGCTCGGCCCCGGCGAACTGATCATACGCGGCGAGCGCGCGCTGCCGAACCGACCGGCCGGCACGACACTCCAACGGTTGGAGATCCCTTATGGACGGTTCGAGCGACGGCTCGCGTTAGGCCCAGGCCAGTGGGACGTGGTCGACAGACGGCTGGCCGATGGCTGCCTGCAAGTACTGCTCGCCCGCCGCTGCTGCAACCCGGACAGGTGACGACACAATGACGACCACAAACTCGAACGACCACGCAGACGCAAGCAAGGCGCCGGGCCTGCCCGACGACATGCTGATCATCCTGCCGGTGCGCAACCTCGTGCTGTTCCCTGGGGTAATCCTTCCCGTCGCGATCAAGCGCGACAAGACCGTGGCCGGAGCGCAGGAAGCGGTGCGCGTCGAAGGCAAAGTCGGCTTCGTGCTGCAGCGCGACCCGGAAACGGACGACCCGTCCTTCGACCAGCTGCACCGTATCGGCACGGCCGCGACGATCGTGCGTTACGTGACGACGCCCGATGGCACGCACCACCTGGTCTGCCAGGGCGAGCGACGGTTTCGCGTGCTCGATGCCGTGAGCGGGTTTCCGTACCTCGTGGCGCGTGTTGAGTACCTCAACGACACCGGCGTGGTGCACCCCGAGGTCGAGGCGCGCACCTTGCTGTTGAAGGAGAAGGCGGTCGAGGCGATCACGCTGCTGCCGCAGGCGCCGGCCGAGCTTGCCAACTCGATCCGGGCCATCGAATCGCCCGCCGCCTTGGCGGACACGATTGCGAGCTTCCTCGACGTGAAACCGGCCGAGAAGCAGGAGCTGCTCGAGACAACCGAGATCCGCGAGCGGCTGGAGCGCGTGTCCACGCACCTGACGCGACGCGTCGAGGTGCTGCGGCTGTCGCGCCAGATCGAAGAACAGACCAAGGAAGCGATCGACGATCGCCAGCGCGAGTACGTTCTGCGCGAACAGTTGAAGCAGATCCAGAAAGAGCTCGGGGAAGAGACCGAAGGCGAGGAAGCTGAGGAACTGGCGGCGGCGATCGCCAAGGCCGGCATGCCACCCGAAGTCGACGAGCATGCGCGCAAGGAATTGAAGCGGCTCGAACGCATGAACGAGTCGAGCAATCTCCTGCGAAAAGTTCTTGTCGGCTACCGTGTCATCGAAGACCACAAACCCTGTTGGGGTTTGAACAACCTGATTTTGAACATTTTCCCAATTCAATTTCGGGCTAAG
>JANNGT010000057.1:0-15072 GCA_031404015.1 Gammaproteobacteria bacterium
AGAGTGCTAGGACCGCCGTGTGTCTGGCCAGGAAATCCGACTTCGACCAGCTTCGGGACCAGGATGGCCTTGCGCTCGCTCGGGAGGCCGAGATCCCGGTCGGCCACGATCGGCTGGTCCTGTTTCGCCTGGCAGGTCAGAACTGAGAGGCCGATGCCGGTCCTGTCACTCCGCCACCGCGTCGATGGCGCGCGCGTGCTGTTGCGCGCGGCGCGCCTGGCCGACGCGCAGCACCTGGTCGCGATGCGCTCCCGCTCCTGGGAATTCCTCCGGCCGTGGATGCCGCAAGCGTTTGGCACCGAGCTGGACCCCTCCTCGGTGCGTTCAAGGGCAACGACACACTTACGCGCACGATGTGGCAGCGCGAAACGACGGCCGCCGAAAAGTACAACGAGCCGGGACGATTCACCGCCTTCATTGGCTTTGAATGGACTTCGACTCCGGGTGGCAACAACCTGCACCGCAACGTGATCTTCCGCGGCAACAAAGAGCAGGCCGACAAGATCATCCCGATTTCCCAGTACGACACCGTGGACCCCGAGGTCCTTTGGCAGTGGATGAACGATGCGGAGAAAAAAACCGGAACGAGACTGCTCGCGATTCCGCACAACGGCAATCTTTCGATGGGGCTCATGTTTGACGACGTGACGCTGACCAGCAAGAAGCCGCTCGACCGCGACTACGCGGAACGTCGGATGCGCTGGGAGCCGCTCTACGAGACGACGCAGATGAAGGGCGACGGCGAAGCCCATCCCGCACTGTCGCCAAACGACGAATTCGCCAACTTCGAGACCTGGGACCGGAGCGCATTCGGTCCTGGCGTCCACACACCGGCGATGCTGCCGCACGAATACACGCGTGAGGCCTTCAAGCGTGGACTGAGTTACGAGTCGAAGCTCGGCGTGAATCCGTTCAAGTTCGGAATCATCGGCTCAACCGATTCCCACACCTCGCTCGCCACCACCCAGGAGGACAACTTCTTCGGCAAGGTCGTGCCGCTGGAACCGTCGTCTTCCCCGCACCGTTTCGACGAAGTCATCACCGGCAGCATGGCCAAGAGCCCCGACCAGAAGCACTACGCGTGGATGACGAGCGCATCGGGCCTCGCGGCCGTGTGGGCCAAGGAGAACACCCGCGAAGCACTGTGGGATGCCATGGCGCGCAAGGAGGTGTACGCCACAACCGGCACGCGCCTGACCGTCCGCGTGTTCGGCGGCTTTGACTTCACTGCCCAGGATCTCGAACGCTCGGATTTCGCCGAACAGGGCTACAAGCGCGGCGTGCCGATGGGCGGTGATCTAAAGGAAGCGCCGGACGGCAAGGCGCCGACGTTCCTGGTGCGCGCGGTGCGGGATGCCGACGGCGCAAATCTTGACCGTGTGCAAATCATCAAGGGCTGGCTCGATGCGGCCGGCAAGACGCACGAGAAAGTCTACGATGTCGCATGGTCGGGCAACCGTAAACCGGGCAAGGACGGCAAGTTGCCCCCGGTCGGCAACACGGTGAATGCGCAGGAGGCGAGCTATACGAACGCGATCGGCGCGCCGTACTTGACCGCGCATTGGAAGGACCCGAGCTTCGATGCGCAGCAGCGCGCGTTCTACTACGTGCGCGTGATCGAAATTCCTACGCCGCGCTGGACGACCTACGATGCCAAATTCTTCGGCACCACGCCCCCGGCCGCCGCGCCTGTTGCCATCCAGGATCGCGCGTACACGTCGCCAATCTGGTATTCGCCGATGTGACCGACAGCCTGCGAACTCCCGCGTCCCGTGCGTACGGCATCGAGGAATGTTTGCATCAGTTGAATGTTGGGGTTTATTTGAATGTACGACCTGGCAAAGGCAACCTGTATTGTCATCTACGTGCTCGCCATTGGCGCAGGGGCTGGTCTCCTGCCACCGGCGGCCGGGTCAGCCGTGCAGACCGTCGCTATGGTTTTGGTCGGGGTTCATCTGGTCGAGGCGCTGGTCGCCTTCCGCAGTGTCAAGCGATATCCCGGGGCTCTCATCGACAGCATTGCGCTGACTTTGCTGTTCGGATTCCTGCACTGGCGTCCGCTGGCAAAGGGCGCGTGAATCATACCGACGTCGGCGCGGGCGATTTGGACGTCACTTGGCAGGCAATGCTCGGGGTGGGCCACACCTTTGACACGGTGGACGTGAAGGCCGTCTGGCGTTACCTCGAATACGATTTCGGCAACGATTCGCCGATTGAATCGCTCAACTTCAACGGGCCGGCGTTTGGCGTAACTTACCGGTTCTGAAAAACTCCCTGCTCAGTTCAGTTCAGAATCCTTGAAGTACTTGGTGCCTTTGGCGGTGAGCTCGAGTGCCAAGCCATCATCCGTCAATTGGTAAAGCCAGACCCCGGGTGTGACGGACACCGCGCCCGAAACAATCCCGGCACCCTGCCCAGACAATCTTGCGGACGCGGTGGTCTGTGCGCCGAGTTCCCAGCCGGAGTTGATGAAGCGATCCAGGTCTGATTTCTTTTCGAACACCCAGACCAGGCGGAACTTCTTCACGCCAAAGCCGAGGCCCGCCTGGACCTCGGCCATGTTCATGTAGGTCGCCTTCCCCGTTTTGTTGTCGACGGCGATGCCCGTACCGCTGCCTCCGCCGGCCACCAGAATCTTGACGCCGATGTTGCTGAAGACGGCGTAGCCGGCCGCTTTTCGAACTTCGCTTTCAGCGCCGGGCTGGACCCGGTATAGATCCCTGAGCGTATCGTCACGCATCAGCTGAGCTTCCGTGCGCCGCTCGTCGGGCGTGTCTTCTGAAAACGGCGATGCCTCGGCATTGCCGTGCAACGCGAGGCCACCGAACAGCAGCATCGTTGCGGCGAGTACCGCGTGATACCTGGTCATGGTTTTATTCCGACGAGTTCGACCGTTTCGACTGTCTCATGGATGCGGCGTCACGCCAACTTTTTGAAGTCTGCCTTCAGGTCCTCGTAGAGGGCTTTTCTCTCGGCGGCATTCCTTTCGCCCAGGCCCTTGCGCTGCATGGCCCTGTTGCCGATGAGTTTCCCGGTCGCTTCCTTGATCCTGCCCGTCACGGCCTTGACTCGGCTTTGCACTTGCTTCTTGTTCATGACTTTCCCTCGCTTGTCGAGGCAACATCCGGTCTGGCGCCGCCCGAGTTCGGTGCGGCGCCGTCCAAGCTTAACCGCAGCTACTGCGGCTTTGAATCACGCATCAATCATGCGCCTGCAAGCTTCTTGATATCGTCCTTGAGGTCGGCGCGCGCAGCCTGGTGTTTGCCGGACAACTTCTCAGCCTTACCCTTTTCCTCCAGGCGCTCGTTGCCGACGAGCTTCCCGGTGACTTCCTTGATCTTGCCTTCCGCTTCCTTCACGTGGCCCTTGAGTTGTGAGCTGGTCATGGCGATTCCTCGATGTTTCTATTGAAAATGTCCGCCGTCCGTAAAAGGCGTACGAACCAGTGCGCGGCGGCCTGCGATCTGGACGCGTTCCAGATCGGCGTCGCTATACCCTACGGCCCTGGATCAGGTTCATCGCGATCACGATGACAGCGAGCACGAGCAGCACGTGGATAAAGCCGCCCATCGTGTACGAGCTGACCAGTCCCAGCAGCCACAGGACGATCAGGATGACTGCAACGGTCCATAACATTTTGTGTCTCCTTCCGGTGCTGACGGGCTTCGCCCGCTCCATGTAGCAATGCTGCGCGCCTGGCCGCCTGAGATCGGTGCGGTAGCGCACCGAGTTCGTTGTGGGAAATGCGTGCATGGCATGGCGACGCGTCCAGTCGCAGGACTAGAATGGACTCGCAGCGATTGAAACTCCCCGTCTGCGTCAGGTCTCGGTTCGATGACGCCCATTTCGCCCCAGCAAAACCACCTGCTGCGCGCGCTGACGCAGGCCGAATACGAGCGCATCGTGCCCCACCTTGAACTCGTGCCGATGCCGCTTGGCGCGGTCTTGTACGAGTCTGGCGACGTCCTGCGCCACGTTTACTTCCCTTTGGATTGCATCGTCTCCCTGCTGTACGTGATGGTCGACGGTGCGTCGGCGGAGATCTCGATAGTCGGCAACGATGGCTTAGTCGGCATCGCGCTGTTCATGGGCGGGGAGACGACGCCAAGCCGGGCCGTGGTGCAGAGTGCGGGCCACGCTTATCGCCTGGTCGGACAGCGCCTGAAGGAGGAGTTCCATCGCCACGGTCATCTGCAGGAACTGCTGCTGCGCTATACACAGGCGTTGCTGACACAGATGGCACAGACCGCGGTATGCAATCGTCACCACTCGGTTGACCAGCAACTGTGCCGCTGGCTGCTGCTGTCGCTCGACCGCCTGTCGTCGAATCGGCTGCAGATGACCCAGGAACTCATCGCCAACATGCTGGGCGTCCGCCGCGAAGGCGTCACGGAGGCGGCGGGCAAGTTGCAGAAGGCGGGCATCATCCGCTACAGCCGCGGGGTGATCACGGTGCTTGATCGCACCAAGCTCGAAGCGTCGTGCTGTGAGTGCTACGAGGTAGTCAAGCGTGAATCGGACCGCTTGCTGCCGCACATGGTGTCCGACGCGGCCTTGACGCACAGCCAGTAGGCATTCCGCAGAAGCCGGAATGCCTTGGCCGGTGTGTCACTCCGTCGTCTTGCCGTCGTAGTGTTCGGTGTCCATTTCCGCTTCAGCGCGCGTGTGGTGGACGACTGCGTCCCGATGATTTGGCGGGGAATAGAGCGTGTACAGCTTCAGTGGCTGGCTTCCCGTATTGATGACGTTGTGTCTGGCCCCTGCGGGCACCACGATGGCGAAGCCCGCCTGTACCGCCGAGCGAACACCGTCCATGACCACCTCACCGCTGCCCTCCTCCACGCGAAAGAACTGGTCGAGACGATGGACTTCCTCGCCAATCTCCTCCTTCGGCTCGAGCGCCATCACCACTAACTGGCAATGTTTTGCCGTGTAAAGCACTCGACGAAAGTCGGCATTGCTGACGGCAATTTCTTCGATGTTCTTGATGAATCCCTTCATGGTCGCTCCTTGTCCATGGCGATGCCCTCAGCCTAGAGGTGCGCAGGCGGCGGCTCGGTGCGGTATCGCACCCAGCCGTAACAAAGGCGAGACTTTCGTCGTTCTGTAACACAGCACGCCTAACCTTCGTCCAACGCAAACGGGAACGGCTCGCGTCGTGACGTCTGTCGAGACGCAGGTGAGGCCGCATTCACTGGTCAATCGCACAGGGCAGGGACATGGACATCAAGCGTTCTCTCATTACGGCTTCCGTAATTGCTCTCGTCACCGCCGGACCCGCCGTTGCGGCGCCGTCGGGCACGGTCGACGTGCAGATCCTGGCGGTCAACGATTTCCACGGCAACCTGGCACCGCCGACGGGGTCCAGCGGTCGCGTCGGTGCGACCGATGCCGGAGGCGTCGAATTTCTCGCCACGCACATTGCCGCTCTCCGTGCTGAGAACCCCAACACGGCGGTCGTCTCCGCAGGAGACATGATCGGTGCCAGCCCGTTGTTGTCGGCCCTGTTCCACGACGAGCCGACGATCGAGGCCTTCAACCTGATCGGACTCGACTTCAACGCCGTCGGCAACCACGAGTTCGACGAAGGCATTGACGAATTGATCCGCATGCAGGAAGGCGGTTGCCACCCGGTCGACGGCTGTCTCGACAACGACGACTTCACGGGTGCCGAGTTCCGCTTCCTGGCCGCCAACGTCAAAATGGAAGAAGAACGGCAAACCGGTGTTCCCGGCATACAAGACCAAGTCCTTCAACGGCGTGCAGGTCGCGTTCATCGGCATGACGCTGGAGGGGACTCCGTCCATCGTCAGCCCGTCCGGCATCGCGCAGCTGCAGTTCGAGGACGAGGCCGAAACCGTCAACGCGCTGATCCCGGAACTGAAGCAGCGCGGCGTGGAGGCGATCGTGGTCGTGGTCCACGAAGGTGCGACGCAAGTCCCCGCCACTTCGCCGATCAACAGCTGCACCGGGATCTCCGGCCCGATCGTCGACATCGTCAACCGCATGAGCGACGAGGTGGACGTGGTGATCACCGGGCACACGCACCAGCCGTACAACTGCACGATCGACGGCAAACTGGTCACGAGCGCTTTCTCGTTCGGTCGGCTGGTGACCAAGATCGATCTCAGCATCGACCGTGCCACGCGCAACGTGGTAGCCAAAGTGGCCGACAACCGCGTCGTGTCCCGCGACGTGCCGAAGGACCCGCGTCTCACCAGCCTGGTCGCCAAGTACAACTCCATTGCGGCGCCGCTCGCCAACCGCGTGATCGGCGGGATCACGGCTGATATCACGCGCGCGAACAGCCCCGCCGGAGAGTCCGCACTCGGCGACGTGATCGCCGATGCGCAGCTGCAAGCGACGGCGCCTGCGGGCTTGGGCGACGCCGTCGTCGCCTTCATGAATCCGGGTGGCATCCGCGCCGACCTCATCTACGCCGGCAGCGCTGCCGGCGAGGGCGACGGCAACGTCACCTACGGCGAGTCGTTCACGGTGCAGCCGTTTGGCAACAGCCTCGTGACCTTGACGCTGTCCGGCGCGCAGATCGACACATTGCTCGAGCAGCAGTTCGTCGGCTGCGGGCAGAACGCCAATCGCATCCTGCAGGTGTCCGCGGGGTTCGAATACGCGTGGAGCACCACCGGCCCTGCCTGCAACAAGGTCGACCCGCAGTCGATCCGCATCAACGGGCTGATGGTCATGCCCGGCGCGAGCTATCGCGTCACAGTCAATTCGTTCCTCGCTGACGGCGGCGACAACTTCGCCGTACTGACGCTGGGCACGAACCGGCTTGGCGGCGCCGTCGACACGGATGCACTGGAGAGCTACTTCGTTGCGAACTCGCCGGTTGCGCCGGGGCTGCGCAATCGCATCCTCGTCCTGCCGTAAGGAGCAGTGTCATGACTCAATTCACGCGACGTGACTTCATGACGGCCCTCGTGGCCGCAGGGCTGGCCTCACCGGCGCTTGCCTATGGCGTGACCGGGCGGCCCGCGGGCCGTGAGCCCACCTTCCTGCACGGCGTCGCGAGTGGCGATCCGCTGCAGGACCGGGTCATCCTCTGGACGCGCGTCACCCCGCCGCGGCTCAATGGCGCCGTCGCCGTGCAATGGCGCATCGCCACCGACCGTCGCCTGCGCAATCCGATCGCGGCCGGGACGGCAGTCACCGACCCGCAGCGAGACTACACCGTGAAGGTCGATGCGAGCGGTCTCGAGCCGGGACGTACCTACTACTACGGATTCCGCTGCGAAGGCGTGGACTCGCCGCTCGGCCGCACCCGGACGCTGCCGGCGGGCGCGGCTGCAGCGCTTCGCTTCGCGTCCGTGTCGTGCTCGAACTATCCGTACGGCTATTTCAACGCCTACCGTCGCATTGCCGAGCGTCACGATCTCGACTTCGTGCTGCACCTGGGCGACTACCTCTACGAGTACCCGCTCGGCGGCTACGCCAATCCGGCATTGGCTGGCATACGCGACGTCGCGCCGACCAATGAGATCGTCACGCTCGCTGACTACCGCCTGCGTCATGCGCTGTACAAGACCGATGCCGATCTACAGGAACTGCATCGCCAGCACCCGATGATCTGTGTGTGGGACGACCACGAGAGCGCCAACGACGCGTGGCGCGACGGCGCGGAGAATCACAACCCCGAGCAGGGCGAAGGCGAGTGGAGCGTGCGGCGAGCCGCCGCGGTGCGTGCCTACCATGAGTACCTGCCGATCCGCTTGTCGCCGCAGGGCCGCGAGCAGATCTACCGCACGTTCCAGTTCGGCGACCTGGCCGACCTGACCATGCTTGATACACGGTTGCACGGACGCGACCTGCAGGCCGCCTTCAAGGGCTCGCCCGCCCTGCCAGTGAACGACCCGGTCATCGTGGACCCGAATCGCTCGCTGCTCGGCTTCAATCAGGAAGAGTGGCTGTACGCTGCATTGTCGGGTTCCCAGTCGCGCGGCGCGCGCTGGCGGTTCATCGGCCAGCAGGTGATGATGGCGCAGCTCGCGGCGCCCGGCACCAACGGGGCAACGACGCTGAATCCGGATCAATGGGACGGCTACGCGCCGTCGCGGCAGAGACTGTACCGTCACCTCACGGACAACCACATCGACAACACGGTTGTACTGACGGGGGACATTCACTCCGGCTGGTGCAATGACCTCGCCTTCAACCCATGGGATTCGAGCAGCTACAGCCCGACCACCGGGAAAGGCGTGGTGGGGGTTGAGTTCGTTTCGCCGGCGATCAGCTCACCGGGCCCCATACCGAACCCGGCGGAAGCCATACCGACCGCGGGTGTATTGCGGGCGACTTCCCCACACATGAAGTATGTCGATCTCTATCGCCGCGGGTATGTGTTGGTAGACGCCGATCGCGAGCGCGTGCAGGGAGAAATCTGGCATGTGCCGACCGTCGATGGGCCCAGTGCGGGGGAGACTTACTCCGCCGGCTTCGTGAATCTGGCGGGTGCGAATGGCTTGCAGGTTGCGAGCGGGAGCAGCCCCTCGAGAAATGAGGCGGAACCGGCCTGAACGGCCAGTTACTTCGCCGTGGCAGCCCCAGGACGTTTCACCGGACAGGTCATTGGCTGGAAGACCACGCCTTTTTCATTTTGTATTTCTCCGTCGACTTTGAAGCCGAGCCTTCTGAACGCGGGAATAGCATAACGGGGCACGTTGGCCTTGAAACTCCGCGGCGGAGCGGTGCTGAGCGCCTCATCGCGCAGAATCTGCCACATACGTCGGGCGAGCCCGCCGCGCTGGTAGCCTTTGGCCACAAGCAGGTGATACAGGTGCCAGCCGTTCTGCATTGCCGCGACAGCAACGAGTGCCTTGCCGTCTTCCGCGATCAGGAACGAGAATTCTTTGTCACCGAGTCGCTTGGCGATGACCTCAGGCGCGAGCCCCTGCAGGTAGAGAGCACTCCCTTTCCTGCTGAATTCATCGACGACAAACTGCAGTGCAACCGTCTGCGCCAGTTCACTGATGCGCTGCGCGTCCTTGATCGTAGCGCGACGGATTTTCACCACTTTATCGTTCATGCGCTGCCCACCTGCTCGGCGTCGACCTCTTACGGAGGCGTGAATTGTAGTCCAGTCACCCGTACGATGGTCTACTCATCATCTGCCGTGGAGGTTTACCCGCTACCGCCCTGATTGTCATAAGTATTTATTATAGGGTTCACGCTGCCGTCATGAAGCGCAGGCAACCTCCTTCAGCGAGCAAGGCCACAGGAGAGCGCGATCATGACCTCCAAGCCGCCGCAACCCGCGCTGCGCCTGCGCAGCGTTTTCATCTCCGACGTCCACTTGGGCTCCAAGGGATGCCGGGCGGAATTCCTGCTCGATTTCCTGCGTCGGGTCGAGTGCGAGCAGATCTACCTGGTCGGGGACATCATCGACCTGTGGAGCCTGCAGCGCAATTTCTACTGGCCGCAGGCACACAACGATGTCATCCGCACGCTTCTCGGCAAGGCGAAACACGGCACTCGTGTGGTTTTTGTGCCTGGCAATCACGACCGCCCGTTTCGTGATCACGACGGACTGACGCTGGGCAACGTCGAGATCCGTCTCGAGGCGATCCACGAGACTGCAGACGGACGCCGCTTCCTGGTCCTGCACGGCGACGAGTTCGACAGCATCGTGCGGGCCAGCCCGTTGCTCGAGTCCGTCGGCAATCACGCCTACGCGGCGGCCCTGCGCCTGAACCGCTACGTCAACGCAATGCGGCAGATGCTCGGCTACCCGTACTGGTCCTTGGCGGCGTTCCTCAAGCACAAGGTCAAGAACGCGGTGAAGTACATCGCCAACTTCGAACGGGCGCTCGCCGCAGAAGCCCAACGCCGCGGCGTCGATGGCGTCATTTGCGGTCACATCCATCGGGCGGAGATCAGGGAAATCGACGGCATCCTGTACTGCAACGACGGCGACTGGGTGGAGAGCTGCACGACCCTGGTCGAAGACTTCGCCGGGCGGCTGAGCCTGCTGCGCTGGACGGAGACGGCCGAAGTTCTCACCGGCACGCAGGCTTTGCCGCTCATGGACGGTGCTCAACCCGTCGGGCAAGCCGCATGAAGCTCGCGTTGGTCACCGACGCCTGGCTGCCGCAGACGAACGGCGTTGTCCGCACGCTGACCATCACGGTCGAGAAGCTGACGCAGACGGGCCACGAGGTCACTGTCATCACCCCCAACGATTTCCGCACAATTCCTTGCCCAACCTATCCAGAGATCCGCCTGTCGTTGTTTGCGGCGGCGAAAGTCCGGCAGCGCCTCGACGCGTTGCAGCCGGAAGCCGTGCACATCGCCACGGAAGGTCCGCTGGGACTCGCTGCACGGCGGTGGTGTCTACGCCGCAGCCAGGCTTTCACCACTTCGTATCACACCCAGTTCCCGGAGTACGTGCGCGCGCGCTTACCCGTTCCGCTCGCCATCAGTTACGCCTTCCTGCGCTGGTTTCACGGGAGCGCCGCCCACACGCTGGTCGCCACGCCTTCAATGCGAGACGCTCTTGCCAAACGAGGCTTCCACAACCTCGTACTGTGGAGCCGCGGCGTGGATACGGAACTGTTCCGCCCACGCGACGAGTCATTCCTCGAACTGCCTCGTCCGATCTGGCTGTATTTCGGACGAGTGTCCGTTGAGAAGGGTATCGAGGACTTCCTCTCGCTGGACCTCCGGGGCACCAAGCTCGTGGTGGGCGATGGACCCGCGACCGAAGGACTGCGCAGGAAATATCCCAACGCCGTCTTCACCGGGTACCGCTATGGTGACGAACTGGCCCGTCACGTCGCCTCTGCAGACGTTTTCGTGTTTCCCAGTCGAACCGATACGTTCGGACTCGTGCTGCTCGAAGCGATGGCCTGCGGAGTTCCCGTCGCCGCATACCCGGTGACGGGCCCGATCGACGTGGTCGAGAACGGTGTCACCGGAGTGCTCAGCGAGGATCTGCGGGCGGCGGCGCTCGCGGCCCTCAACCTGGACCGGCTCGCCTGCCGCGAGCATGCGCTGCGCTACACCTGGGAGGCCGCGACCCGCCAGTTTGTTGAATCGCTTGCGCCGATGTCACGACCTGCGCCGGCGGCCCGAGAGGTTCGTCATGCGCACTGAAGAGGGTCGTCTGTTATGCATTTCGTTGCACGATGTCGCACCGGCAACGCTCGATGAGTGCATTGACACTGTCGCCTTTCTCGACGACGTTGGACTGGGACCCGTAGCATTGCTGGTCGTCCCGGATTATCACGGAATGGGACGCGCCGACCGGGACGATCGCTTTGCCTCATTCATTGAGTCGCGCATCTTGCTTGGCGACGAAATTGTTCTGCATGGCTACCGCCACACGGATACGGGTTCGCGCCCGCGCGGACTGCGAGAGTGGCTGACGCGACGCGCGTTCGCGGCCAGCGAAGGCGAGTTCTCGCAGCTCGCCTTTATGGCCGCAAGAATGCGAGTCCTGCGTGGGCTGGTGGTGCTGCGCTCCGCAGGCTGGAATCCAATCGGCTTCGTGCCGCCGGCCTGGCTGATGAGCTCATCCGCACTGAGCGCACTGGAGGACTCGTCGTTGCAGTACTGTGCGACGCGCGACGGGATCATCGTCCTGCATTCCGGTCAACGGATCGCCGCGCCGAGCCTGTTCGTCAGCCCGCGTGCGAACTGGCGTCGCAAGGTTTCTTTGCTGTGGAACCAGGCGCAGCTCGAACGGCACTCGCCGAGCCGGGTCGTTCGGGCCTCATTGCACCCGGCTGATCTGCAATACCCTGCGATCGAGAACCTTTGGCGGCAACTTCCCTCCCAACTCGCAGACCGGACCATCGTCACAGAAGCTCAACTGATACCACCGCTGTCAAGGCGCGCAGCTATTGCGCCGGACAGGTCGCGTATCCATGCCATGGTTTGACATCTGGATCGCAACTGAAGCGGCACCTGCCACGACTGCAGCGTGGTTCAGGTCGCGATTCGGCCGAAGGTCGAAGCACCAGTCGTCCGCATGCACAAGAGGCGTTTTTTCGGTGCGGAGGTAATCGTACCGATGACAGGTGCCGCGCAATGATCCTGCATCATCCAACGCATCACGCCTCGTGAACCAGCCACAACTGGCGCACTCCGGCACAGCGTGAGTGTCAACGCGCGCGGTGCCGCGGCTCTCCAATCTGGTCCTGACGGGCATGGCAGCGAACCGTTTGATCAAGACACCGCATCATACCGCTGGTGACATGGTTGCGGACTGAGCGGTCCGTCGAGTGCGGTCGCACGAGCACAAATAGCTGAGTTAGCGCATGGCGCAAAAGCGTCATCTGAGCATGTGGCTGCAAGTGGCTGTAGTGGCTGGGAAAGATCGCTGATCATCAAATGACCAGTGCCTCCTCGGGTTGACCGTCAACTGTCTCCTCTCTGCAGGCGCGATACTTGTAATCAGCCTGCAACGATTGGGCGCCTAACCTGTTAGTAATGTGAAGCGAGAAGCTCTCGTCATGAGCAGTCGTTCCTTGGACCTGGTCTACGCCCCGGTTAGCAGCGATTTTCTTCGGAGACGAATGGCGTGACGGATCGCTTGGTGTCGCGGTCGCTTGAATCGCTCCGAATCCTGCGTGCGGATGCCCTTGAGTTCGAGTCTGCACACGCGGCATCCCTGGCGTTGGTCGCGCCGTCGTATCGCAACAGCGCCAGAAATCTCCTGCACTACCTGAGCGTGCGGCAGCGCGACATCCGTCCGCTGCAGCTGGATCTCCACTCGCTGGGCCTCTCTTCACTCGGCATACTCGAAGGCCACGTGCTGGCTGCAATCAACGCCGTCGTCTTTAATCTCGAAGTTCTGGCAGGGAAAGATCCGGAAGCCGCCCCGCAACCACCCGCAACGTTCGTGACTGGCCCGATACTGCTCCACGATCACACCCGACGCCTGTTTGGTCCTGCACCGCCGTCGCGCGGCGCAAGGATCATGGTCACGATGCCGAGCCAGGCCGCAGATGACCCGCAACTGATCGAGGATCTGCTCCGAGCCGGCATGGACGTCATGCGTATCAACTGCGCCCATGATGGAGCGGACGCTTGGCGTCGTATGGCGGTCCACCTGCGGCGGGCGGAACGGCTCGTCGGGCGACCTTGTCGTATCCAAGCCGACCTGGCGGGACCAAAGCTGCGGACGGGGCCACTTCAACAGATCGGGCACCTGCTTCGTCTTCGACCATCGGTCGATGCCCTGGGTCGGACCTTGCGGCCCGCGCGCGCCTGGTTCACGCCGCAGGAAAACCCGGAATCTGGACCTCGAGATGCAGTTGCGGTACCCATTACCAGCGCGACGGGTGCTTGGCGACGTGCGAAGACGCTCATCGCGGAAGATCTCCGGGGTCGACGCCGCACTTTCCGAGTCCTGGCCAGCACCGACCGGTCAGTGTTGGCCGAGGTTGATCGCGGCGTCCATCTGGCACCCGGCATCGTGCTGGAAGCGCAGGACGCCGAAGGCGTCGCCGGACAACTCGTCATCGGTGATTTGCCCGTGCTTCAGGTCCGTATCAGCTTGAACGTGGGTGACTCCCTGGTCCTCACCCGAGAGCCACACGCGGGAGCGCCCGCCACGGTTGATCCGCAAGGCGGGGTGTTGAGCCCGGCCCATGTCCATTGCACCTTGCCAGCGGCGTTTGAACACGTTCGGCCGGGGCACCGGGTCTGGCTCGATGACGGGAAGATCGGCGGTACCGTCTGTAAGAAATCCGACGACACACTTGAGGTCAGCATTACGCATGTGCCACCCGGCGGCGGTAGGCTCCGGGACGAGAAAGGCATCAACTTCCCGGATTCAGACCTGAATCTGGGCGCCTTGACCGAAAAGGACATCACTGACCTGCGTGACGTCGTCGGATTCGCCGACCTCGTGGCCCTGTCGTTCCTGCGCACCGCGGACGACGTCGTTCGCCTGCAGAAAGAACTGAACGGATTGAGCGCGAGTCACGTCGGCATGGTGCTCAAGATCGAGAATGCGACCGCGTTCCGCAACCTGCCGCGGATCCTGCTGGCGTCGCTCATGTCGCCACCGGTGGGCGTCATGGTCGCGCGAGGCGACCTCGCCGTCGAGGTGGGATTCGAGCGGCTATCCGAGTTACAGGAGGAAATTCTCTGGTTGTGTGAAGCGGCACATGTGCCGGTGATCTGGGCGACGCAGGTCCTCGAAGGCCTGGCGAAGGGCGGAGCGCCCAGCAGGGCGGAAGTGAGTGATGCCGTCCTGAGCAGTCGCGCGGAATGCGTGATGCTCAACAAGGGACCTAGAGTGGTCGAAACGGTGGCCTTTCTTTCCGACATCCTGGAGAGAATGGCGGAACATCACGACAAGCGGATGGCACTGCTGAGACGACTGTCTGTCTCCGAGCTGTAGTGGCGCGAAAGTGATGGAAGTCCGCTGCGCCTTGCGGTCTCCTTCGGTGCGCCGGTGTGGCGCGCGCGACGAGGTGTTGGGGCCCATTAGGGCGGGCGACTGGGGCGCGAAGTACCGGCGGCCTGATCGCAGGCGTGGCTGGACGGCGCCGGTCCCCTTCAGTGGTTACGGCCTTTCGACTCCAGGTCCCGAGACGCCGCCCGGTTCTCTACGAAACGCAGCACCTGATATGTCCCCCAGCCGACGAAAACGGCCGCGAGGATGAACACCACGTAGGCCACCGGCCAGCTGACGCTGAGTTTGTCGGCCATCATCGAGTACTCGGACATGCCGCCAATCGAGGCGAGGATGTTGATCGGCAGGAACACCATGCCGAGGGCGGTCAGCCGCGACACGCGGCGGCTCTGGCTCAGATTGATGAAGCCCACCGTCGCGTCCATCAGGAAGTTGACCTTGCCGAACAAGAACGCCGTGTGACCGTCGATGGACTCGATGTCACGTACGATCTCGCGAGACTCCTCCTGCTGCGCGGGCGACAGGAACTTGCCGCGCATGAGGAACGAAACGGCGCGGCGCGTGTCGAGCACGTTGCGTCGGATGCGCCCGTTGAGATCCTCGCCCGGCCGCGCTGTTGGGCCTGGGCGGCACGGTGCACACCGACCGGCGCACGATTGCCGCCGACGACTTTTTCAAAGGCATGTTTG
>JANNGT010000058.1:0-12753 GCA_031404015.1 Gammaproteobacteria bacterium
GATGAAGATGCCGACCAGGTAGGCCCAGAAGCCGAAGGCGATGTCGTAGATTGCAATCTCGTCGTTGGAGAATCCGAGATCGTTGAACAGCAGCCGGAAAGTCAGGTTCGCCAGCGTGTCGCCGACCTTGTGCACGAGCACGAACAACAGGACGATCCAGGCACCGTTACGCTGCAGGAACTCGATGAAGGGACCGACGATTGCAGCGCCGATGGCCGCGAGGCCGTGCTTCGTGTTGGTCACCTGGTGCCGCGCGGGCTCACCGACGATCAGCCCGGTCAGCATCGCGGGCAGTGCAAACGCCGCGCAGACCATGTATGCCGACGACCAGCCCCAGCGGCCCGCGACCACGAGCGCCAAGGCCCCTGCCGTGGCTGAACCGATGCGCCACCCGTACTGCGACATGCCGGACCCGACACCGAGCTGGTGCGGCTTGAGCGTCTCGATGCGGTAGGCGTCGATGACGATATCGAACGTCGCGCCCGCAACGCCCACGAGCACCGCCGCGATCACCGTGGCCTGGATGCTGGCCGCAGGGTCGACGAGGGCCAGGTTCACGACTGCCGCGATCACGAATGCGCCTGCGAGCAGCAGCCACGAGACGCGCTGGCCGAGCCTGCCCAGCAGCGGGATGCGCACGCCATCGACGACCCAGGCCCACAGCACTTTCAGGTTGTAAGCGAGGAACGCCAGCGTGAAGGCCGTGACGGTTTTCTTGTCGATGCCGTCCTGCGCCAGGCGCGTGGTGAGCGTCGCCCCGATCATGGCGTACGGGAAGCCGGACGAGATCCCGACGAAGAAAGCAGCAAGGGCCTCCTTCTCCAGGTAGGGACGCAGCGACGTCCACCAGGGACCGCGTACGCTCGTTGCCGTCTCGCTCACAGGTCGTACGTCACGGTGAGTGGTGCGTGATCGGAAAAACGCTGCGCCTTGAAGATCTCGGCGCTGCGCACGCTGCCACGCAAGCCAGGGCTCATCACCTGGTAGTCGATGCGCCAGCCGACGTTCTTTGTCCACGCCTGCCCGCGGTTGGACCACCAGGTGTAATGATCGGGTTCGGCGTTGATCTCGCGGAATGCATCGACGTACTTCACGTCGCCGAACAGTTGGTCGAGCCATGCGCGCTCTTCAGGCAGGAAGCCCGAATTCTTGCGATTACCCTTCCAGTTGCGCAGGTCGATTTCCTTGTGGGCGATGTTCCAGTCGCCGCAGAGGATGTAGTCGCGCTTCCTGCGCCTGAGATCTCGCAGGTACGGCATGAGCTCCGCGAGGCACCGGAACTTGGCCTGCTGCCGGGTGTCGCCGGACGAGCCTGATGGCAGGTACAGTGAAATCACGCTCAGGCTTTTGAAGCGGGCCTCGATGTAGCGGCCTTCGCCGTCGAATTCCCTGGAACCGTAGCCGCCCACGACCGTGAGCGGTTTTTCGCGCGAGTATATGCCGACGCCGCTGTAGCCCTTCTTCACCGCGTCGAAGTAATAGCAGTGATACCCCTCTGGGTGGTATTGCGTGTCGGCGATCTGCTCACGCTGGCACTTCGTCTCCTGCACGCAGACGACGTCGGCGTCCTGCGTGGGCAGCCATTCGAAAAAGCCCTTGCGCCCCGCAGAGCGGATGCCGTTTGCGTTGAGGGTGATGATGCGCATGGGCGCAAAGTATAAAGTACGCCCCATGCACCAAGCCGACTTCATCCAGCTCTGCCTCGACCTGGGAGTCCTGCGCTACGGCGAGTTCACGCTCAAATCCGGCCGGCGCAGCCCCTACTTTTTCAATGCCGGCCTGTTCAACACGGGCCATGCGATCGGCTCGCTGGGGCGCTTCTACGCGCGCGCGGCGGTGCACTCCGGCGTGCCCTTCGACATGTTGTTCGGCCCGGCGTACAAGGGCATTCCGCTCGTCACCGCGACCGCGGCGGCGATGGCCGAACACGAAGGACGCAATTTGTCCTTCGCATTCAACCGCAAGGAAGCCAAGGATCACGGCGAGGGCGGCACGATCGTGGGCGCTCCGCTCACGGGCCGGGTGCTGATCGTCGACGACGTGATGACGGCAGGCACTGCCATTCGCGAATCCGTCGAGATCATCCGTGCACACGGCGCGACCCCAGCGGGCGTATTGATTGCGCTCGATCGCGAAGAGCGCGGACAGGGTGCAAAGTCCGCCGTACAGGAAGTGCAGGATACGTTCGGCCTGCCGGTCATCGCCGTGCTGCGACTGCGCGACCTGATGGTGCACCTGGAGGCGTCGGGCGATCGGGCCGTCCTGGCTGCCGTTCGGGAATACCGTGACCAGTACGGCGTCTAGCCGGGGCTCCACTTTTGACGCGGGTCACAGTGCTGATGGCTGCTACCCCCCAAATGCTGCAACAGGAAGGGCTTCTGGCCTCAGAATCCGGCCCATGCGCAAAGTCACCTGCCTGACTACTGCCCGTTCCTTGCCTGTCGGCGAGCTGCGCCTCGGCGCGGCCATGCTGCTGCTTGCAGCCTGCATCACCCTGGTCGCCACGGGCGTTGCCGACGCGGCACAGAAGAAGAAGTCAACCGGCAAGACGCTGCAGGATGATTACGTCTATCGTTGCAAGAGCGCGGGCGGACACAGCTTCTTCGGCCAGAACATACCGCCGGAATGCATGGACGCTGACGTCGAGGTGCTCGACAACACCGGCCGCGTGGTGCGCATTATTCCGGGCGCAAAGTCGCTCGAGCAGATTGCAGCCCAGAAAGCGGCAGACGAGGCCAAAGCCGCCGCGGCGCAGCGGGACCGCACGTTGCTCGCCACGTACTTGACGGTCGCGGACATCGAACGCCTGCGCGACCAGCGCATCGAACTGCTCGAGCAGCAGAACGTCGTGACCCGACAGTACATCGCCAACCTCCGCGCGCGCGAAGCGCGACTGATGCAGTCGGTGCAACGTTTCCGGCCGTACAGCCCGAAGCCGGATGCACCGGCCTTGCCGGCGCAGATCGCGAACGAGATCGTGAATACGGTCAAGGGCTTGCAGGTCTACGAGCAGGAACTCATTAAGAACACGACGGAGCGCGCTCGCGTGACGGAAGAGTTCGGCGCGGACATCAGCCGGTTCAAGGAGCTGAAGGGAATTAAATAGGGGTTAGGGGTTAGGGGTTAGGGGTTAGTCGGAAGAACGGCTCTAAGCGAGTCATCCGTTCCAAACCCGATCATGATGAAGGCGCCACGTTGGGCGCCTTTTTGTTTGGTTCTGTCACCAATCGTGTTGGTGGCGCCGAGAGCTTGACCCAAACGCTGACGTTGTACGGGAAGAACCGACCCTGAGCAGAAGTTCGTCTCGCTAAAAAGCAGACGCTCAACCCCTACATGCAGCGCCGCGCGGCAGGGATGCCGCACAGGGAAGCACTTCAATCTTCCCAACTACATCCGTCGACCCGCCCTGGAGCTCCCGCCGCGCGTGCGCTGCAGTGTGATGTTCGACGCCTTCAGGGAATGTGGATCTCCGCGTACGAACCTGGAGCTAGCAAGGCGATCTGTGCTGCTACCTGTGCCCCGTGTCGTTCGATACGGGGCCAGCTCGCTGCCATCAGCACAGCAATCGCCAAGGTGCGACCCGAAACGTTCTGCTGATAGCGCAGATTCTGATCGGTCGTGACAAGGACCTCGTAACCGGCGAGTTCGGCTTCGCGCAAAAGCTCACCGTTCTGCAGCTGGCTTCAACCCAGTTCGTAGACGGTGACGACGTTATGTCCAGTGAGCGAGGCTCGCAGTGGCACTGGTGTGCCCTGATCGAACAGAACCCGCACTTACGCGACTTTCAGTGAGTGAGCCGCGTGTTCAAGTACTGCTCGAACTTGCTCCAGCGAGACCCCCGGGAACCACTGGATGAAATCGGCTACCTGCGCACCGTCTTCGATATTCTCGAAAAGTGCCGTGACCGGAACGCGCGTGCCACGAAACACCCAGGCGCCACTGACGCGGCTCGGATCTCTCTCCACAGCTTTACAGGCACTCCAGTCGATCATGGTCTGATGCTACGCCGGCTGCCGCGAGCCGGCAAATGCAGGCAGCCAACTGCCATTTGGCCGTATTACCTGGCCGCTGCTCTGCGGCAACATCATCCGGCGCCGCAGCGCATCTGTGCGTCATAAGCAGGGCGTCTCCCGGGCAACGACCGAGATCCTGTTGCCGATCGCGGACGTTGTACGGCGAAAAACGACCCCAAGCAGACGGTCAGGCCAGATCAAAGCGGTCCCGAACGGTTGAGCTGAGCGGCGCGCACGCCGTGGTATGAGCTTGGCACTCTATCTCGCACGCGTCCGCTCCAGCGAATTGTTAGGCCGCAATGGGGTCTGTCAGGGCTTCGTAGACATCGCATCGGAATTACGCCGCCGGCACGAAGAAGGCACCACGTCGCCGTGCCGCGCGCAGCAGCAGCACAACCACGACCGTGGTCGACGCGATCACCAGCAACGAACTCTCCGGACCGAACATCCCGCCGGTCAGCCAGTCGGGCCCGGCAAGGCGGCTTTCGAGTGGCGCCAACTTGCGCCAGTCCTCAATGCCGGAAAGCGGCACGCCACTGAGCAGAATGGTGAAGTTCCATGCCGCGTGATTGGCAGCCACCACCCAAAGGTTGCGCGCGAGGACGAACACCCCGGCCCACAGCAGGCCCACCACAGTCACTCCTACCAACATTGTTACTACATCTCTGATCCCACCTTGTTCGACGTTTTCAATGTGCTGCAGGGCGAACACCACCGCTTGTACCACCAACGCCATCTTCGTTCCCCATGCCCGTTCCAAGAGTCGGAAAAGCAGGCAACGGTAGACCAGTTCTTCCAAGATAGCCGCGATGCCGACAACGGCTGCTACGCTGAGCAGCGCCGGCGAGGCGCCGCGGAACAGCACCTTTTCGTAGACCCCCATAGCGAATAGCACAGCCATCGGCAACGCCACCATGGCAGCGCCGCTCGCACCGCCAAGTAGCAGGTGAATCGGTCGAAGATGCAGCTCGGTCGCTTCGCGCTTTTCATGCCAGTGCACGAAAGCCCAGTAGCCCGCCACTGCCGTCAGAAGGATGCCAGTGCGCCTCAAAACACTGAGCAATTCGGGTTCAGGATGGAACACCGCTTCGATCAGCGGCAGCAGGCCTCGTCGAAAGATCAGAATGGAACCAAGAATCGCCGCCGCACCGAGCAGCAGTGAGCCGAGCAGCCGGCCGGCGACCCGCATACGCCGTCGCGCGATGTTTTCAGTTGCAAGCGGAGCGGCGCGGTTTGTCTCAATACCCTCAGGAGAGTCGGCTTCTACGCTCGCTCCTGGCGATTCAGGATTTAGAGAATCTACGAGTGGATCGCGATTCTTCATGTCTGCCTAACTACATTTAGGCCGACAGACGTTATGCCGACAGCCGCTATACGTATCGGCGAAACGCCGCGAGCCGGGGGAGTGCGGTTCCGAGGCGACTGCGGATGTTCGCGTCATGGCTAGACCACATTCCTTGGGACCCATGGCTAGGACTACATCACTGGTCCAGCAGTCCGTCAAACCGACCGTCTGCTTCTGGCCGACTCGGGCCAACGTCCGCTTTTACTCGAGGATCATGTCAAGCTAGCTCCAGCACGAATCGGTGACAGAGCCTTCTGTTTAGGAGCCTCGAGGTTGATACGAGCAGTTTCGGCTGCGTTCCGACTAACCCCAACCCCTATCCCCTAACCCCTTTCCTCAGCCCCTCCCCGAGCTCCCGAACCCACCCGCCCCACGGTCGCTCGCACGGAATTCGTCGACGACCTCGAACGCGACCTGCACGACGGGAATCACGATCATCTGCGCGATACGCTCGCCCGGCTCCACCGTGAAAGGCGCCTGCCCGCGATTCCAGCATGAAACCATCACCTGGCCCTGGTAGTCGGAGTCGATCAGGCCCACGAGATTGCCCAGCACGATGCCGTGCTTGTGCCCGAGCCCCGAACGCGGCAGCAGCACTGCGGCGAAACCCGGATCTGCAACGTGGATGGCGATGCCCGTTGGGAGCAGTTGCGTCTGGCCCGGCGCCAGCACCAGGGGCGCGTCGATGCACGCGCGCAGATCGAGGCCCGCGGAACCTTCCGTCGCGTATTGCGGCAGCGGATACTCGCCACCGATGCGGGCGTCGAGGATCTTTACCTGCAGCTTGGGCCGGGACGAGCTCATCGTGGCTTGCTTCCCGCGTAGCGCTCGGCAATCACGTCGATCAACTGGCACGCAATCTGGCATTTCGGCGCGCGCTGCAGTTCGCGCTTGCCGTCGGCCCAGTACACCGTGAGTGCGTTGTCATCGCAGTCGAACGCGAGCCCCTCGCCCACCTGGTTCGCCGCAATCATGTCGAGCTTCTTGCCTGCGAGCTTGAGCAGCGCATTGCGCTCGACGTTCTGCGTCTCGGCCGCGAAGCCGACCACGAACGGGCGCGGCGAGCCGGCTGCCACGGTCGCGAGAATGTCCGGTGTGCGTGACAACGTCAGCGACAGCTCGTCGCTGGTCTTCTTGATCTTGTGCTGCGCGACCTCACGCATGCGGTAGTCGGAAACCGCGGCGGCCGCAATGAAGATGTCGGTGTCGGCAATCTCGGCCTGCACCGCGTTCATCATCTGCTCAGCGGTTTCGACATCGACGCGCTTCACGCCGGGCGGCGTCTGCACATTGACGGGTCCGCTCACGATGACAACACTTGCCCCGGCATCACGCGCAGCCTCGGCGACTGCATAGCCCATCTTGCCCGAGCTGCGATTGGTGATGAACCGCACGGGATCGATGCGCTCGCGCGTGGGCCCCGCGGTCACGACGACCTTGCGGCCGCGCAACGACTGGCTGCTGCAAACGGCATTCGACGTCGTGAAGATGGCCTCGACAATTTCATGTGGCTCGACCATGCGGCCCGCGCCGGTTTCGCCGCAGGCCTGGCTGCCCTCTGCAGGACCCAGGATGGTCAGGCCGCGATCGCGCAGCGCGGCGACGTTGGCCTGCGTCGCGGCATTGGTCCACATCAGGCGATTCATTGCAGGCACCACGACGATCGGCGCGTCGGTGGCCAGGCACAGCGTAGACAACAAGTCGTCGGCCAGGCCGTGCGCAAGCCGCGCGATGAAGTCGGCGGTGGCCGGCGCGATGACAATCCGCTGGGGCCAGCGAGCGAGTTCGATGTGTCCCATCGCGGCCTCGGCCGCGGAGTCCCACAAATCCGTGCGAACCGCTCGGCCCGACAGCGCCTGGAACGTGAGGGGCGTGACAAATTGCTGCGCGCCGGCCGTCATCACGACCTGCACGTCGGCGCCGCGTTCCTTGAGCCGCCGTGTGAGGTCGGCGCTCTTGTACGCGGCGATGCCGCCCGTCACGCCCAGCACGACGCGCATCGCTGTGGTTTCTGCAGCTGTCATGGCGAGCGATTATGGGGGCGGAGCGCGCGCGCCGGCAAAGTGGCAACCCACATAACGGCGCAAGGGTCTCAGGCCATAACCATCCGCTCTGGCCGGGCTACTTCTGGCAGGTCGGGCAGAAATACGTCGACCGCTGCCCCTGCACCAGGTGGCGGATCGCGGTCGAGCAACGGCGGCACGGCTCACCGGCCCGTTCGTAGACGAACAACTGCTGGCGGAAGTAACCGGGCGTGCCGTCGGTGTTCACGT
Organism: Gammaproteobacteria bacterium; assembly: GCA_031404015.1. Lineage (GTDB taxonomy): Bacteria > Pseudomonadota > Gammaproteobacteria > Steroidobacterales > Steroidobacteraceae > RPQJ01. The sequence goes on from JANNGT010000058.1 coordinate 7,632, forward strand.
AATCACGCAACGTGGTGCCGCCCTGGACGATCGCCTCACCCAGCACCTGCCGGATGGACGCCACGATCCGCTGCCATTCGGCACCCTTGAGCCGTCCCGCCGCTCGCCGCGGTCGGACTCCACTGCGAAACAGGGCCTCGCTGGCGTAGATGTTGCCGACTCCCACCACGACACGCTGATCCATCAGGAACAACTTCACGGCCGCCTTGCGGCCCCGCGCTTTGCGGGCAAGGTACTCGGCGGTGAGCGTTTCTTCGAGGGGTTCGGGCCCCAGTGCCGCTAGCAGCGGGTGCTGTTCGACCGGACCAGTGCACCAATGCAGGCTGCCGAAGCGGCGCGGGTCGTTGTAACGCAGGCACTGCCCTGAATCGAGTACCAGGTCGTAGTGGTCGTGCAGCAACCGCGGTGAGCCAGCCGGCATCACGCGGAGGCTCCCGGACATGCCCAGATGCGCAATCAGTGACCCACGATCGAGATCGAGCAGCAGGTACTTGGCGCGGCGGCGCACGTCATGGACTCGCTGCCCGGCGAGTTCCGCGGCCAGGCTCGCCTCGACGCGCCAGCGCAGGCGCGGTTCGCGCAGGTCGAACGCCGTGATGGTCTGGCCTAAGAGCGCCTCGCGGACGCCGCGGCGCGTGGTTTCGACTTCGGGGAGCTCCGGCATATTCAGGGACAGACCCCGTTTTTAATAGGGGACAGTCCCCTATTACGGCGCACGCTACTCCAGAAATGAAGAACCCGCCGGGAGGCGGGTTCTTGCTGGCGCGCGGTCACGGGACCGGCGCACAAGCGCGACCAAGGACTACTTGATCTTCGCTTCCTTGTAAGCCACGTGCTTGCGCACCTTCGGATCGAACTTCTTGACCTCGAGCTTCTCCGGGTGGAGACGCTTGTTCTTGGTGGTCGTGTAGAAGTGGCCAGTGCCGGCGGTCGAAACGAGTTTGATCTTGTCGCGCATGTGATTAGCTCCTGCGGCTGGCGGGCCGTCAGACCTTGACGCCCTGGGCGCGAAGTTCGCTGACGACAACTTCGATGCCCTTCTTGTCGATCGTGCGCATGGCATTGCCGGAGACGCGCAGGCTGACCCAGCGCTTTTCCGTCTCGAGCCAGAAACGCTGCGTGTGCAGGTTCGGCAGGAAGCGGCGGCGCTTGCGGTTGTTGGCGTGCGAAACGGTGTTGCCGCTCATCGGCCGCTTGCCGGTGACCTGACAGACTTTCGACATGGTGCTGATCCTGTGACTTGGGGACGACCGATGGGCGAACCCCGATAAACGAGCCGCGTTTTATACCAGCCCGACCCTGCCGAGGCAAGCCTGAGGGAAGGGCAGGAAGCGCAGGAAGCGCAGGAAGCATCGTCACGCACGACCGTCCGGTCCTTCCAGTCCTTCCAGTCCTTCCTGCCCTTCCAGTCCTTCCTGCCCTTCCTGCCCTTCCAACTCCTAACCCCTTGTCCCTACAGGAGCCCTCGCTCCGCAAACGACACGCAGGGTCCATCCCCCACCACGATGTGGTCGAGCACCCGGATGTCGACCAGGGCCAATGCATCCCGCAGTCGGCCGGTGATCAGCTCGTCGGCCTGGCTCGGTTCCGCGATCCCTGACGGGTGGTTATGGGCGAGTATCACAGCAGCGGCATTGCGTGACAGCGCCAACTTGACGACCTCCCGCGGGTGGACGCTGGCGCCGTCGATCGTGCCCCGGAAAACTTCATCAAAAGCGATAACTCTGTGGCGATTGTCTAGAAAAAGACAGCAAAAGACCTCATGTTCGCGGTCGCGTAGACGTGCCCGCAGGAACTCGCGGGTGGCCCGCGGATTGGCGAGCGGGGGTCCGGCCAGCATCTGCTCGGCGTAATGACGTCGCGATAGTTCGAGCGCCGCCTGCAGCAGCGCGTACTTAGCCGAACCGAGTCCCGGCGTGCGACAGACCGCTTCGCGCCCCGCCGTGAGCAGTCCGCGCAGCGACTTGAATTCGCCCAACAGCAGTCGCGCGGTGTCCACGGCGGTGCAGCCCCGCGTTCCGGTCTGCAGCAGGACGGCGAGCAATTCGGCCTCGGAGAGCGACGTGGCACCGAGTTTCAGCAGCTTTTCACGCGGGCGTTCGGTTTCGGGCCACAGGGGCAGCGGCAGCGATGACATTGGGGCTCCTCGATGGGAACCCCATGGTCGTGCGGCCCAGTGTGGGGCGCACGGTCGATAAGGCATGGAAGCGCGTCGAAATGGCGTGGCTGGCCGCCGCCGCTAGATTCGGCGCTCGATGAATCTTGCGCGCAGTGCTTCCGCCACAGCGGGATGCACGAATTCGGTGATGTTGCCACCGAGGCTTGCGATCTCGCGGATCAAGGTCGACGAGATGAAATTGAACTGCTCGGTGGGCGTCAGGAACACGGTCTCGACCTGATCGGTGAGGTGCCGGCTCATCGTCGCGAGCTGGAATTCGAACTCGAAATCCGAGACCGCGCGCAGTCCGCGCATCATGACGTTGAGGCCGTTGACGCGGGCAAATTCGACCGTGAGACCCGTGTAACCCATGACTTCGACATTATCGAGGTCGCCAAGGACGATCTTGACCAGCTCGATTCGCTTTTCGAGTGGAAACAGCGGCGCCTTGCCCGGGTTCGCAGCGATCGCGACCACGACCTTGTCGAAAATGCGGCTCGCCCGGCGGACGAGGTCATTGTGGCCGTTCGTGAACGGATCGAACGTACCTGGATACATCGCGCGACTGCTCATTCGTTTCCCCGTGCCTCGTTTTCGTTATGTGTTCCAGGCCGCCCCGGGGCCCGCCGGGCGAGATGATAGCCGACGTCGCCCGCCCGCTTGCTGCGCTTGAGTGCCCACCCGGGCGGCATGACCGGTTCGCCTCGGTCCGCTGCATCCTCGAGGTAGATCCAGGCGTCCGGCGCAAGGCAGCCGCTGCGCTCGAGAGCCTGGACGCTCCGGGCATGCAGGGCTTCGTCGTAGGGCGGGTCGATGAACACGACGTCGAACGGCCCCGGGCGCTCCAGCCGGCCCAGCCAGGCGAACGCATCCTCGTGCACGACATGACCTCGATCGCAGCCCAGCTTCCGCAGCAAGTCATTGATCGCCTTGGCCGCGACAGCGTCTTTTTCCACGAAGGTTGCCGCGGCAGCCCCGCGCGAGAGCGCCTCGAGGCCGAACGCGCCGCTGCCGGCGTAGAGATCCAGGCAGCGACGACCGACCAGTTCGAACTGCAGCCAGTTGAACACGGTCTCGCGGACTCGGTCCGGGGTTGGGCGGAGCCCAGCCGCCTGCGGGAAATTCAGCTTGCGACCGCGCCATTCGCCGCCGATGATTCGTACTTCGAAGCGACCGCCCGAGCGGCTGGTCGCGCGGCGTGTCGGGGGACCGCCCTGTGGACCGTTTGTTGCGTGCACAAAACGGCCCGTCCGCAGGGTATCCGGGCGATTGTTGCGCGGCATCGTCAGGCGAGCGTAGGCTCTTAGTCGACTATTACTACGCGCGATGTTACGCGCGGCTTTAACCGAGGGGAAAGTCAAAATGTTCGAGACCAGGAACCGGGTGATTGCGCCTGCGCTCATCGCAGCCTTCACCGCACTCGCGCTTGGCGGTTGTTCGGCGTCACAGGATGGTGATCCGCTGCCTGCCCCTCCGTCTGAAGTCGCGAAGGCGAACTTCGACATCACCACGGGCAAGGTCCCGTACCCGATCGACCTGTTCTTCGCGCCTTCGGCGGATACGCCGTTGGCCGACGGCACCATCAACCTGCCGAGCATCCCGTATCGCCCGGCCTCGATGCGCGCCGCGCTGAACGCACTCGACGGCTGGTCCACTTCGGCGTCGCTCGACACCGGCTTCTCACTGCCGCTCGATTCGTCGTCGATCGGTGCGTCGACGGTCAAGATCGTCAAGCTGTGGCTGAACCCCTCGACCAAGGCACCGGCGAATCCAGCCGATCCACTGCAGGCTGGTTACCTGCCCGTCGGTGCGACGAGCCCGGTCGCTGGTGTCCTGACGTACGGCACGGATTACACGGCGGACGTTTCAGATGACATCGACAGCGGCGGCAAGATCCTGCGCATCACGCCGCTCAAGCCCTGGGAAGCCAGTCGTGGACCGGCGGTCAACAGCAGCGGCGAGAACGCAGGCCGTCTGTTCAACGTCGGCTACCTCGTGATCCTCACCAACGGCCTCAAGGCCGCGGGCGGCGCGGCGATGACACCCGACACGTTCTACTCGGACATCAAGGCTGCCCCGGCGGATTGCAGCTCGTTCACTAACGCAACGCAGAAGGCCGTGTGCCAGCTGACAAAGGCGCACCTCGGGATCGCGCAGGCGACCGGCACGGATCCGGCCAGCATCGTGCTGTCGTGGGGCTTCTCCACGCAGGCAACGACGGACACGCTCAACGTCGTCACGTCGATCGCCGCACAGACGAATGCCGCGCTGCCCAATCGCACGCTCGTTGTGCCGGCGTTCAACACGACGCTCGGCCGAGTGCTGACGACGAAGGATGCCAACCCGGGCCTGCAGGGCAAGGCCGACCTCTACGTCGGCTCTACCGTGCTGCCGTACTACCTGACGCCGGCGACCACGACGAACGATGCCGCGGCCCGCGCCGCCGTGCTGACGAAGTTCTGGACGGCTGCGGGCGCACCGCCTGCGCCGCTCACCGACACCGCCAGCCGCAACCTGACGATGTTCAACCCGATTCCCGCGAAGGTCGCGGACGTCACCGTGCCGATTCTCGTCACCGTGCCGAACGCCACGTCGGCGTGCCCCGCGCCGCCGGAGGGTGGCTGGAAGATTGCGATCGTGCAGCACGGCATCACCGGCAACCGTTCGCAGGCGCTCGCGATGGCCGACGCGTTCGCAGACAACTGCTTCGTCGTGGCGTCGATGGACCTGCCGCTGCATGGCATCGTTGCAAACAGCGCCACCGATCCGCTGACGGGTTTCCATTGCTTCGCACCGCCGGCCGCTGCAAACCCGGCGTGCCTGGGCGCCGTCGAGCGCACGTTCGACGTCGACCTGATCAACAACAGCAACGGCTTTGCCGCTGCGGACGGCCTGATCGATTCGTCGGGCGCGCACTTCATCAACCTGGCGAGCCCGCTCACGGGCCGTGACAACCTGCGCCAG
>JANNGT010000059.1:0-9213 GCA_031404015.1 Gammaproteobacteria bacterium
AGTTCTGGGCGGTCACAACTGCTGGCTCGCCAGTACCGATGCGTGCGCCGATATCCTGACGACGTGGATCACGGCCTGGGCCGGAGCCACTGCAGGTGGTGGCGTGACGGGCGTGGTGCTGAAAGCGCCGCCGATCAAGGATCCGGGGTCGAGCAAGTCCTTCCCCGCGTCACCCGCGCTGTTTGCGACGACGGTCCATCCGGTGGTCGAGCAGTATTGCTCGCGCTGTCACACGTCGACGGCGGCGTCCGCGCAGTCGCCATTCTTTGCGTCCAGCGACGTCGATGAAGCGTACGCAGCCGCTAAGGTGAAGATCAACCTCGACCAACCGGCGCTGTCGCGGCTGGTGGTGCGCCTGCGCAGCGAGTTCCACAACTGCTGGAGCGACTGCGCCTCCAATGCCAGCACGATGGAAGCCGCAGTGCAGGCCTTCGCCAACCAGGTGCCCGCCACGCAGGTGGACGCATCGCTCGTGTTTTCGAAGGCGCTGCGCCTGCCGGACGGACTGGTGGCGAGCGGCGGTAATCGTTACAGCGCCAACCAGATCGGCCTGTGGGAATTCAAGACGGGCAGTGGCTCGGTGGCATACGACACGAGCGGTGTGGAGCCTGCGTTGAACCTGAACATCTCCGGCGATGTGTCGTGGGTGGGCGGTTGGGGCATCAACGTGCGCAGCGGCAAGGCGCAGGGATCCACCACGGCCAGCCGCAAGCTGCACACCTTGATCAAGGCCACGGGCGAGTACTCGATCGAGGCCTGGGTCGCACCGGGCAACGTCGCGCAGGAGGATTCGCGCATCGTCTCGTACTCCGGCGGCACGACGGCCCGCAACTTCATGCTGGGCCAGACGCTTTACAGCTACGATTTCTACAACCGCTCGACCAGGACCAATACAGCGGGCGATCCGAAGCTGACCACGTCTGCGGCGGACGAAGACCTGCAGGCGACGTTGCAACACGTCGTCGTGACCTTCGATCCTGTGCGCGGCCGCCGCGTCTACGTGAATGGCGAGTTCACCGATGACCTCGATCCGACGCCAGGCGGCACGCTCGCCGACTGGGATGACACGTTCGCCTTCGTACTCGGCAATGAAGTCTCCGGCACCCGGCAGTTCCAGGGCGTGTTCCGCCTCGTCGCCTTGTACAACCGGGCGCTCACGGACCAGCAGATCCAGACGAACCTCCAGGCCGGCGTCGGCGAGAAGTTCTATCTGCTGTTCTCCATCAGCCACCTCGTCAACGTGCCGCAGGCGTACATCCTGGTCGAGGTGAGCCAGTTCGACTCTTATGGCTACCTGTTCGACAAACCCACGTTCATCAGCCTCGACCCGGCCGCCAAGCCCGGCTCGATTCCGATCAAGGGCATGCGCATCGGCGTGAATGGTGCGGAGGCAGCGGTTGGGCAGGCCTACCGCACGCTCGATACCACGATCACCGACTCGCAGTACGGGCCGCTCGGTCAGCCGCTGTCCAACATCGGTACGGTGATTGCGCTGGAAAAAGGTCCGGACACGGATGAGTTTTTCCTGACCTTCGACGTGCTCGGCTCGCAGCAGAACGTGCGGCTCGACCCGGTGCCGCTTGCTCCGGCGCCGCCTGCCGATGTGCAGCGTGCGTCGGACGTCGGCCTGCGCGTGTTCGACGAGCTGAACGCGACGATGGCGGAACTGACGGGCATCAGCGAACAGGACGCCAACGTGGCCGCAACCTACGCCACGATCAAGCAGTCGCTGCCCACGGTCGAGACGATCGACACGTTCGTGTCGGCGCACCCGGTCGCCGTGGCGCAACTTTCGATCCAGTACTGCAATGCGCTGGTGGAGAACCCGACGGCGCGCGCCCAGTATTTCCCGGGCTTCGATTTCAACGCGGCGCCGGGGACGGCTTTCGCGCCAGCGGGCAGGACCATCGTGCTCGACGCGCTGGTGGGTCGCATGCTCAGGACGAATGTCGCGACCGAGCCGGACGCGGCCGGCGTGCGCGGCGATCTCGACCAGCTGATCACGCGCCTGTCGAGCTGCGGCGGCACCTGCTCCGCCGACCGTACTGAAACCGTGGTCAAGGCCAGCTGTGCTGCGCTGCTCGGCAGCGCGGCGACGCTGCTGCACTGATCGCCGGCCCGAAGCGAGGACGCACTCATGTTGATCCGTAAACCTCCGCCCCGCACGCTGGGCCTCGACGAACCGATCCGGCACGAGGCCGCGCACAAGCGTCCCGTGACGCGACGCGACTTTCTGGCGCAAGGTTTCGGCTCGGGCCTCGCCACGATTGCAGCTCCCACCGTGTTCAGCCTGTTCGCCAATCCGCGGGCTGCGATGGCGGCGCTCTCGCCGGACATCCAGGCGCTGAAAACGAGCTGCGGCATCGACGTGCAAGGGGCCGGCAAGATCCCGTTCATCTGCATCGACCTCGCGGGCGGCGCGAACATGGTCGGTTCGAACGTGCTGGTCGGCGGCCCCGGTGGCCAGCTCGATTTCCTCGGCACCGCGGGTTACGGCAAGCTGGGCCTGCCGGGCGACATGCTGCCCAGCATGACGAACGCCACGACGGGCACCAGCTTTACGGACACGCGGCTCGGCCTCGCGTTCCACAGCGACAGCGCCTTCCTGCGCGGCATCCTGGACCGGGTCGCGCCGGCGACGGCCGCGTCGATCAACGGCGCCGTGATTGCAGCGCGTTCCGAGAACGACACCGGTAACAACCCGCACAACCCGATGTACGGCATCCACCAGGCCGGCGCTGACGGTGCACTTGCGACTCTTGTCGGTTCGCGTGCCTCTGACTCCGGCGGCAACTCGATGTCGCCCGTCGGCATGATCGACCTCTCCGTGCGGCCCACCAAGGTCGATCGTGCGAGCGACGTGACGGGCCTCGTCGACACGGGACAGCTCGCCAGCCTGCTGAGCCTCGACGATACGGTTGCAGTGATGGAGGCGATCCAGCGCATCAGCGACCGCAAGCTGCAGGTGATCGACCCGAAGCAGCCCTGGGCCGATCCGAAGAAGACCACGGTCACGCGCAACGAAGTGGTGCGCGAGCTGGTCAGTTGCGGTTACGTGAAGGCCGCCGACGTCGTCGACCGTTACGGCGATCCGACCAGCCTGAACCCGGACCTCGATCCAGACATCGTCGGTGCAGGCGGTATTTTCAGCCGTGCCGAATACGACAATGACGCGGAATTCCGCAAGACAGCCGCCGTCATGAAGATGGTGCTGTCGGGTTACGCGGGTGCCGGCACCATCGCGTTGGGCGGCTACGACTACCACGGCCAGGGTCGTGCGACCGGCGAATTGCGCGACCTGCGGGCCGGTCGCTGCATGGGCGCGTGCCTCGAGTACGCCGCGCGCCGCGGCATGCCCTTGATGCTGTACGTCTTCTCGGACGGTTCGATCTCTGCCAGCGGCCAGGTCGACAGCACGGTCGACGGGCGCGGCAAGTTCATGTGGACGAGCGACAACCAGTCGACGGCAGCCTCGTTCTTTCTCGTCTACAATCCGGACGGGCGTCCCGGTCTCCTCACGACGGGGGCCGGCGGTGCGGCTCGACACCAGCAGATCGGATATTTCCGGTCGGATGCATCGGTCGAGACGGCATCGAGTCCGGCTGCAGCCAACGTCAACCTGCTCGTCGAGACGGTCGTGCTGAACTACATGGCGCTGCACGGCGAGCAAGGCCAGTTCGCGTCGCGCTTCCCGCGTCACGGACTGGGTAACTCGACCTTGCAGGACAGCCTGATCGCCTTCAATCCCATCGTGAGTGGTCGCATCGCCTAGTCGGGGTTTCTTGAACGCATCGATTTCGAGCACCGTTCACTCGCTGCTGCGCTGCCCGCGATGCGAGGGCACGCTCGTGGGGGAAGCAGTGCTGGAGTGCGCGGCGTGCGAGGCGCGCTACCCCTTCGTCGACGGTCTGCCCTGGCTGCTGCCGGAACCGGCCCAGGCACTCGCCGAATGGCGCGGCCGGTTGCAGGCCATGAACGTGCACCTGAAGCGGCAGGCGGCGCAGTACCGTGCCGCTTTGCGTCCCGAAGTCACGCGCGCCTCCACGCGCAACCGCCTGAAGCTGCTGGCCATGGCGTGTTCCGATCATGCCCGGCGGCTGCAGGCCCTGCTCGCACCCCTCGCGACCGATGCGGACGCCGCGACTCCGGCGACGTACGCCGCCTTGGCACCCGCGGTAGCAGGCTCGCAGGGTATTGCGAGCTACTACGCCAACGTGCATCGCGACTGGTGCTGGGGCGAAGAGGAAAATCGCGCGGGATGCAGCGCCGTGTGCGACGCGCTGGGCACTGAGCCAGCCGGTCGTACGCTGGTGCTGGGCAGCGGCGCAGGGCGCCTCGCCTATGACCTGCACGCCACCTTGCAGCCCACGGTGACCGTGGCGCTCGACATCAACCCTTTGCTCATGGCGGTCGCGCGTCGCATGCATGCGGGCGAGCGCATCGAGCTGTACGAATTCCCGGTCGCGCCGCGCGATCTCGCGAGTCACGCCCTGCTGCGCACGCTGGCAGCCCCGAGCGGCGCAGCGCCGGGTCTGCAGCTCATCTACGGGGACGCCAGGCAGCCGCCGTTCGCGGCAGGCACGTTCGACACCATCGTCACGCCATGGCTCGTCGACGTCATCGAGATGGACTTGCCGCGCCTCGCCGCGACCGTCAACGCGCTGCTTGCACCCGGCGGCCGCTGGGTCTGCACGGGTACGCTGTTTTTCCAGCAGGCCGAGGCCGCGCACGCGTACTCCAGCGACGAGGTCGTCGAGATCGTCACCGTAGCCGGCTTCAATGCGCCCCGACTGGTGGCAACGAAGCAGCCGTACCTGGCCTCGCCTGCCAGCCGGCACGCGCGCGTCGAGGAGGTTGTCACGTTCGCAGTGAGCAAGCAGCACGACACTGACCTGCCCGTGCGCTCGCAACTGGCGTGGGTCGCGGATGCCCGGCACCCGGTGCCCCTGTTGCCCGAGGTGGCCGACCACGTGCTGGCGCTGCGCGTCCGTGGGTACGTGGCATCGCTGGTCGATGGCCGACGCTCGATCGCCGACATCGCAGCGCGTCTGGTGGAAGAACGGCTGTTGCCCCCGGCGGAGGCGACTGGCATCGTGCGCGACTATCTGTTGCGCCTGCACGAAGAGGCGGAACTGCCGCAGGTCAACTGAGGTCTAGTGATGCGAAGGATCGTTCTGCTGGCGATGTGCTGCCTGCTTGCCGGGATGCCGGCTGCGGATGCCGCGTGGTACGAACGCGAAGAAGCCATCATGGGCACGCGCGTCGCGGTGCAGCTCTGGAGCGAGGATCCGGTCGCGGCGGTCAACGCCATCGACGCGGTCATGGCGGACATGCATCGCACCGACGCGCTGATGAGCACCTACAAGCCGGAAAGCCAGCTGTCGCAGGTCAATGCGCATGGCTTCGAACGCCCGGTGCAGGTCGACGCGGACGTCATCGACGTCGTCACCAAGTCGCTGGAATATTCGCGCATCAGCGACGGCGCCTTCGACGTCACCTATGCCAGCGTCGGTTACCTGTACGACTATCGGCGACATCAACACCCGACCGATGCCGAGATCGCCGCGGCCCTGCCCGGCGTGAGCTACCGGCACGTCGAGGTCGACCCTGTCGCGCGCACGATCCGGTTCCTGCGGCCCGGCATGCGCATCGACCTCGGCGGCATCGCGAAGGGCTGGGCGGTCGACCGTGGCATCGAGATCCTGCGCGCCGCCGGCATCGAGCACGCGATGGTGAACGCGGGCGGTGATACGGCGCTGCTCGGCGACCGTCTCGGCAAGCCATGGGTGGTGGGCATCCGTGACCCGCGCAAGGAAGGAGTCGTCGTGGCGCGCATGCCACTGCAGGACGAGGCCATTTCGACGTCGGGCGACTACGAGCGCTACTTCGAGGAAAACGGCCGGCGCTACCATCACATCCTGGTTCCGGGCACTGGCAAGTCGCCCGATGCGGTGCGCAGCGTGACCGTCATCGGCGCCAACGCGACGCGCACCGACGGGCTCACCAAGACCGTTTTCATCCTGGGTGTGGAGCGTGGCATGGAGTTCATCCACAAGCTCGGGGACGTCGAGGCGATCATCGTCGACCGCGACGGCCAGGTGTTCTACTCGGCAGGACTCGAGCCGCCGCGATAGGGATTGGGGCCGCCGAATGCGGCGAACTGTGACGTGCCTCAAGTGTCTGGAACGTTGACGCGCCTGTATTTGACAGCGCTGCGGGCCGCAGACAACGATGCGCCTGACTGAAAACGGCAAACCCGCCGAAAGGCGGGGACGCAAAGCCACCGGTCTTCGGGACGTTCCCATGACAGCGGGGTTGCCAGGTGCAACGCAGGACACTCGACAGCAGTGCCCCGAAGGGGGCGCTACGGACATGGATGACCGCGGCAATCGCCGCGTTCGTCGTCGCGCCCGCGCATGCCGCGCAGCCGGCTCCCGGCTCGATCGCGCCTGACTTCGCCCTCAAGGGCATCGACGGCCGCAATATCAGACTGTCCGAATACCGCGGCGAACCCGTCATCCTGCACTTCTGGGCGAGCTGGTGCGGGCCTTGTCGTGAGTCCGCCGCGAGCCTCGACGCCTTAGCCACGAAGTCCACGACGCAAGTCGTCGGCGTCAACCTCGACGGCAGCGCCGAGCGTGCGCGAGCGGTCGCCGATTCGCTGCACCTGCAATCGCCGACGCTCGTCGATACGCAACAGACAGTCGCCCGCGCGTACGACGTCGCCAAGCTGCCGCTGACGTTGCTGCTCGACGCCGATGGCGCCATCCGCGCGTCGTGGTCCGGCGTCGTGCCGAACCCCGCCGAACTCACCCCGCAACTCGACCGCCTGCGCCAGCCCTGATGGAGCCCTGCCCGCCATGAAGTCCATTGCGTTTTTGCTTGTCCTGCGCGCTGCGCGTCTGGCCCCGGTGGTTGCGGCGCTCGCGCTGTGCGGCAGCCCGCTGACTGCGCTGGCGGCGTCCGAGGGCGAGGCGACGAACCTGCAGACCGTCGACCAGGACGTGCAGGCGCTGAAAAAGCAGCTGGTCGACCTGAACCGCGATCTCTTCAAGCTCGAGGAAGAGTTGTTGTATCCAGCGAGCACGCAGGTGGCCGTGTTCCTGTCGGTCGATGTCGGCACGTTCTTTGCGCTCGACTCGGTCACGCTGAAGGTCGACGACAAGGAAGTAGCGAACTACTTGTACACGGAGCGCGAGGTGCAGGCATTGCACCGCGGCGGCGTGCAGAAGCTGTATCTCGGCAACCTGAAAGCCGGCAGCCATGAGGTCGTCGCATTCTTCACCGGCAAGGGCCCGCACGACCGCGACTACCGTCGCGGCACCACGCTCAAGGTCGACAAGACCGTGGGCGCCAAGTACGTCGAATTGCGCATCAGCGACCGCGAGGCTTCGCTGCAGCCCGAGTTTGTCGTGCGGCAGTGGGAGTAGGGCGCCTTTCCTCCAGCGCCAACCCTCATGCTGAACCGCCTCTCCACTGCCCGGCTCTACGTCCCCTGCATCGTCCTGGTGCTGGGCGCGGCTGCGGCGTGGTCCGTCCAGGCTGAGGAGCCGGCGCGCGACGCCCCGCCGCCCTCGAAGATCCGCGACCTCGACTACGGCGACGTGCTGTTTCACTTCTTCCAGGACGATTACTTCGAGTCGCTCGTGCGACTCGAGGTCAATACCGACTACGGCCGCCTGACGCACCATGCAGCGGAAGCGGAGTTGCTCTCAGGCGGGCTGTATCTTTCACTGGGACTGCACCTCGAGGCGGAGCGCGTCTTCGATCGATTGCTTGCTGGTCCGGTCGCGCCCTCCGTACGGGACCGCGCGCGCTTCTACCTTGCGCGCATCAACTACCAGCGCGGCCACTCAGAACGCGCCCTGCGCAACCTGGGGTTTATCCAGCAACCGCTGCCCGGCAAACTCGAACCCGAGCGACGCTTGCTGGAAGCCAACGTCCTGATGGGCCTGGGCCAGTATGCCGAGGCTGCGACGCGGCTCGAAAGCTGGACCGATGCAGGCGGCTGGTCGAGCTTCGCCCGCTTCAACCTCGGCGTGGCGCTCGTGCGCGCGGGTGACACTGATCGGGGTCGTCAGTTCCTGGAGCAGGTCGGAACGATGGAGGCGCGCAATGAAGAGCAGGCTGCCGTTCGCGACCGCGCCAACCTCGCACTCGGCTTCGCGCTGCTGCAGCAGCAAGGAGGCGACGAGCCCGCTGCGATACTGAGCCGTGTGCGCCTCGACGGTCCGTTCACGAACAAGGCGTTGCTGGCCCTCGGCTGGGCCGAAGCCAATGCGAATCGACCGGACCGGGCATTGGTGCCCTGGCTCGAACTGCAGCACCGGCCGCTGCTCGACGCCTCAGTGCAGGAAGCACTGATCGCCGTGCCGTATGCCTATGTCAAGCTGGCGTCGAACGGACAGGCCACGCAGAAGTATCGCTCCGCCATCGACGAGTTCAGCCGGGAGTCGCGCCGCATCGACGAATCGATCGCGGCGATCCAGGCGGGCGGCTTTCTCGATTCGATCATCACCACGATCCCCGTGGGCTCCCGGCCGGGTTGGTTCTGGCAGCTCGAGAAACTCCCCGACGCGCCTCATACCCGCTACCTCTATCACCTGATGGCGTCGCACGAGTTCCAGGAAGGCCTCAAGAACTACCGCGACCTGCGCCTGATGCAGGCAAACCTCGCGCGCTGGACGGATTCGCTGGAGGCCTTCGGCGCGATGATCGAAGCACGTGAGATCGCCTCCATGCAGCGCGAGCCGCGCCGCGAGGCGGCACTTGCCGCGACCGACGTGTCGGTGCTCACCGCGCGCCGCCAGGAACTCGCGGATCGATTTGCGCAGGTTGCATCGAGCCGCGATGTCGCTGCACTCGCCTCGCCGCAGCAACTCGTGCAGTGGCACGCGCTCCAGCGCGTCGACGCGAAAGTCGCGATGCTGACGCCGGGTCCGCAGCGTGACGAGTTCGCGCAACGCGCGCGTCTGCTGCGAGGGGCCCTGTTCTGGGACCTGGACCGCGACTACAAGGTCCGCGCGTCGCAAACGCGACGGGACCTGCAGCAGACGCAGGCTGCGTTGACCGAACTCGACACACGGCTGGCCGCGATCGGCATGGCCGGCAATGAAGTACCGCGCAACACTGAGGCATTTGCAGCTCGCGTGACCGGCCTCGCCGAACGCGTGGCCCGCATCACGCCCGCGATTGATGCGACAGCGCTGGCAC
>JANNGT010000060.1:0-2374 GCA_031404015.1 Gammaproteobacteria bacterium
GAGCAGGCCGGTCACCGCCCCGCCCTGGTCATCAGCCCGGCGAGCTACAACGCCAAGTCGGGGCTGATGGTGTGCTGCCCTTTGAGTACCAGAATCAAGGGACATCCGTTCGAGGTTCTGGCCAGCGTCCAAGGCGCCGACTGCGCGGTGCTGTCCGATCAGGTCAAGTCGCTGGACTGGAAAGTGCGTCGCGCCCGGAAGAAGGCGGTCGTGACCGCAGAGGTAATGGTGCACGTACGCGCCAAACTCAAGGCGCTGCTTGCCATTCCGTGAACCCTACGCGCTGCGGCCGATACCGTAATACTTCAGCCCGAACGACTTCACGAGCGCCGGATCGTAGATGTTGCGGCCATCGAAGATCACGGGGTTCGACAACGTCGTGCGAATCGTCTCGAAATCCGGGCTGCGGAATTCCTGCCACTCGGTGACGATGGCCAGCGCATCCGCACCGTGCAGCGCCGCTTCGGCGTCTGCTGCCAGCGTCAGGTCGTCACGCTGGCCATAGAGGCGCTCGGCTTCGCGCATCGCAACCGGGTCGTACGCCTGCACCTTCGCTTTCGCGCCCCAGAGCGCTTCCATCAGTTCGCGCGCAGGCGCATCACGCATGTCGTCGGTGTTGGGCTTGAACGCAAGACCCCACACGGCAATGGTCTTGCCCTGCAACTTGCCGCCGAAATAGTCGTGAATCTTGCGGAACAAGACCTGCTTCTGGTTTTTGTTGACGGTCTCGACGGCCTTCAGCAGATGCGCCTCGAAGTGATGCTCGCCCGCGCTGTGCACCAGCGCTTTGACGTCTTTCGGGAAGCACGAGCCACCATAGCCAGCGCCTGGATAAATGAAGCTGTAACCGATGCGCGGATCCGAGCCGATGCCGACACGGACTTTCTCTATGTCGGCACCCATGCGCTCGGCGAGGTTCGCCATCTCGTTCATGAAGCTGATCTTGGTGGCCAGCATCGCGTTGGCCGCGTACTTGGTGAGTTCGGCCGAGCGCACGTCCATGACGATCATGCGATCGCGATTGCGCGTGAACGGGTCGTACAGCGACTTGAGCAGTTCGGCCGTGCGCGGGTTGTCGGTGCCGACGACGACGCGGTCCGGCTTCATGAAATCGTTGATCGCCGCGCCTTCCTTGAGGAATTCGGGATTCGAGACGATGTCGAACTCGACCTTCACGCCCCGCTCGCCCAGCGTCTGTTCGATGCGGTCCTTGACCATGTCGGCTGTGCCGACCGGCACCGTGGACTTGTCGATGACGACGCGGTACTCGGTCATGTGGCGGCCGATGGTCTCGGCGACGGCCAGCACGTGCGAGAGGTCCGCTGAGCCGTCCTCCTCGGGCGGCGTGCCGACCGCGATGAACAAGAACAGGCCGTGGCGGACGCCCTCTTCCGCATCGGTCGTGAACTTGAGACGTCCTTTCTCGAAGTTGCGCTTCACCAGGACGTCGAGGCCCGGCTCGTGGATCGGGATCTCGCCAGCCTGCAGACGCGCAACCTTGCCGGCGTCGATGTCCACGCAGACGACGTGATTGCCGGCTTCGGCGAAGCAGGCGCCTGTGACCAGGCCGACGTAACCCGAACCGAAGACTGTAACTTTCACGCGTAAGCCCTTGAGATTGTTAGGGACACGAGGCCCTTGCGGTCCACCCCCAGGAGCGAATTCTAGCAGAGCGAGTTGGTGCTTCCGGGGTCGCGGTCACTGTTGCGGCCATTTCTTGTGGCATCCGCTCGATTTTCCCGTTGCGCGCCAACCCAAGACAACTAAACTAAGTTTAGTCAACTATGTTCTGGACCGGAGCGGGCAAGGATTCCATGGCCGTCACCATCATCAACATCCACGAAGCCAAGACCCACCTCTCCCGCATCGTGGAAGACGTGGCTGCGGGCGCCGAGGTGATCATTGCCAAGGCAGGCAGGCCGGTCGCGCGACTGGTGCCGCTCGAGCCCGCGGTGAAAAAGAAGCACCTGGGCCTGTTGCGGGGTGCATTCACCGTGCCCGAGGACTTCGATGCCCCACTGCCGCAGGACGTGCTCGACGCCTTCGAGGGCAAGTAGGTGCGGATTATCCTCGACACGCACGTATTGCTGTGGTCCCTGCTGGCGCCGAAGCGACTCTCGCCGCGCGAGCGTGAACTCATCGATGGTGGCGAGGTCCTGGTCAGTGCCGCAACCATGTGGGAGATCGGGGTCAAGGCCGCGATGGGCAAGCTTGACTGCAATCCGCGGCAGATACTGCAGGCGATCCAACCTGCGGGGTTCGAGCCGCTTGCGATAACCGGCCTGCATGCCGTGCTTGCGGCATCGCTGCCGCGGCTGCATTCCGATCGGTTCGATCGCATGCTTGTGGCGCAGGCCCAGGCCGAATCGGCGCT
>JANNGT010000061.1:0-1787 GCA_031404015.1 Gammaproteobacteria bacterium
GGTCGACCAGGCCGGGTGGATCGATGGTCACCGACGCCGTGTCGCTGTAGGTCGGCTCGGCCACACTGGTTGCTGTGACGGTGAACGGTCCGGTCGTGGTGCCGGCCGTGTACAGCCCGGATGCGCTGACTGTCCCGCCGGTGGCTGACCAGGTCACAGCCTGGCTGGCCGTGCCGTTAACGGTCGCGCTGAACTGTTGCGTGTTGCCTGGCCGCAGTGTCACTCCGGCGGGCGCGATCACAACGAAGAGCGGCGGGGTACACCCACACCATTTTTCCCGCGCGGCCGCGCGGCTCGCCTCGTAGCTCGTGTCTTCGTCCCCCGTGAAGGTCGCGGGGTCCTCGTCCGTGTACGCGAAGGCCGCGCCCGACGGCACGAAGGCGCAGAACGCTTCGCGCGCTGCATCGTGGTTTCCCTCGATGCCGAAGCGGAGGTGGGGTGCCACGAGCTGCGCACACTGCGAGCAACGCGCCGCGAGCACGTCGGGATCGCCTTGGGCCTGGGCCAGCCCGACCTCGCTCTTGTAGACGTTCAGGTCGGCCACCGTGAACGTCCGGCAGCGGTCGGTGGCGTGCGCGTCGGCGAAGGTCAGGTTGAGCGCCTCCTTCTCCTTGCCGTCGTCGAGATCCCACGGCAGCGCCGGATCGGCGTAGCTGGCGGGCGGCACCAGAGGCGTCGAGAACGCGTTGCCCCGCGCGTAGAACGAGTTCGGCTGGACGCCGACCAGCGCCGGGAGCCCGCCCTCGGCGAGATTCGTCTGCTCGGCGATGCCCGGGATCGCCGCATGCGCGGCGGCGAGCGTACACGCGTAGGCGGCGTCGGCCGCGAAGCGCGCGGCATCGGCGATGGGCAGGGTTTCGACGTCGAGGAGCACGTCTGCCAGCACGCTACTCAGCGCGAGCGGCAGGAGGCCGGCGATCGCCGCCCCGCCCAGCGCGCCGCTCAGCACTTCGACCTGGTTCGGGAAGACGCCGAGGTGGATGCCGCAGCCCGTGGCGATCGCCTTGTTCGTGGCCCGCTGCCGCCAGCAGGTGAGATCGGTGACGTGCCGCGAGCCGTCGATCTCGGCGGCGTCTGCGGCTTGCATCGAACCGTGCACCTGGGCCGTCTCCGCGTAGACCGCA
This sequence comes from Gammaproteobacteria bacterium, assembly GCA_031404015.1. Taxonomy (GTDB): domain Bacteria; phylum Pseudomonadota; class Gammaproteobacteria; order Steroidobacterales; family Steroidobacteraceae; genus RPQJ01. Next base: position 1,125 of record JANNGT010000061.1, read on the forward strand.
CGGACGCCGTCGACGGCGCACCCGAAGAGCGCGCGCCGCTGCGGCGCCCACACCCCCGCGCCCTGGAACAGGAAGTCCTCGAGGTAGACGTCGCCGACACCCGGATGCTCGCGCGGCACCGCGTCCGGGTCGTCCACGTAGTTGTCGTCCGGATGCGGCGCGCACATCGGGTCGTCGGCCGCGCCGAAGGGAATCATGGCGCCGGCGCCGTGGATGGTGCCGGTGAAGGCGGCGATCGCGAAGCCGAGCGGTCGGCTGCCGCCGAAGTCAGCGATCTCGACCCCGCCCCAGCGCTCCCACATGTGGCCGAGCGACCAGGAGTCCTGGAGGTAGTGGTGCCCGACCGCCTCGAGCACCAGCGCCTCCTTCTCACAGGCAAGCACGAGCTCCTCGAATCGCTCGCGGTCGTCACCGGAAAGCGCGTCGTGCATCGCCTTGCACTCCTTCGCGCGGTCGAGGGCGAGGCGGTGGAGATGCTCGTAGAATCGTTGCGACTGCGGCAGCATGTGGTTCGCGTTCAGCCAGCCGATGTGGGTCTCGTAGTTGTGGCAGTCGAGCGCGTTGGCGTTGCCCGCGTCGGGCGGGCAGAGCTCGTTGCCGCTCGCCCAGTCCCACAGCGTGTAGGAGTTGTCGGGCAGGTTCGACATCGCCTGCACCGAGAGC
>JANNGT010000062.1:0-3810 GCA_031404015.1 Gammaproteobacteria bacterium
ACGCTCGAGATTCGTCCGATGGCAGACTTCCGTGCGAGTTCATTGGGTGCGATCGATTACGCGCTGCCCGCTTACGATCCGGCCAGGCCCGGGGTGTTGTACGTGAACACGTCGGACCTTGCGTCACGCCGCGCGTATTTCGTCGAAGCCCTGTACCTGAAGGAAGGCGTGCCGGGCCGTCACCACCAGGTCGCTCGTGCCGCAGAGACGCCGGACCTGCCGCGTTTCCGCCGATTCGGTGCGGAGGCTGCGTATCGCGAGGGTTGGGCGGCGTACGCACAGGCACTGGGCACTGAACTCGGCCTCTATGCCGATCCTTACAGCCAGTTTGGCTCGGTGAGCCTCGAGCTGCTGCGCGCCGCGCGACTCGTCATCGACACCGGGTTGCATGCGCAGGATTGGTCAAGACAGCGTGCCATGGATTATCTGCGCGCCAACACGGCGCTGAGCGAAGCGGACATTGCTGCTGAAGTGGACCGTTGCATCGCGCTTCCGGCGCAGGCGCTCGCACCGAAGATCGGCGAGATGAAGATCCTGACGTTGCGCCGCCGTGCTGAACAACGGCTTGGCGACCGCTTCGACCAGCGTGCCTTCCATGAGCAGATCATCGGTGGTGGCTCGCTGCCCCTCGGCGTGCTCGACCAGAAGATCGAGCGCTGGATCGAAGCGCGCCGTTGAGCTGTGATGGATTTGGCAGATTCGAACGAGCCCGCACCCGTGCGAGCCGAAGCATTCCCAAAACGGACTAAAACGCACTCACACCAGCCTCACTTCGTGATGGACTCGTCCTACATCGATTCGCAGCGCCTGAGGCGTTGCGCGCTTCGCTTCGGACGAATCGCTATGGAGTGCAAATGGTTCGGTTCCCGCGTTCGCACCTGCGCTGGTTGTTGCCGCTGTCGCTGTGTGTGAGCGGCATGGTCGGTTCGACCCATGCGACGGAGCCCACGCTGCAGCCGAACGTCGTCGCGCTGAGTTCGCCACGCCGCGCAGCCGATGCCGACCTGCCGCGACAGGCGCGCGCCGGCACTGGGATCCTGGGTCGACTGAACGCAGGCGCGCTCGGCGCCGCAACCCTCGCGTTTGAATTGCCCGACGGCCGGCTCGTGCATGCGCAGCGGCAGCAACGAATCGTCGAGCAGCCTGCGGGGTACAACGGCTGGGTGGGCACGTTTGAAGAACAGCCCGGCAGCCTCGCCGTGATCGGCACGTACAAGGGCGTGACAACCGGCTTCCTGTCGTATGGCGCGGAGCTGTGGGAAATATTGCCGGCGGGCGCCGATGGCCAGCTGGTGCTCTATCGCTTCGACGACAGCCTGCTGCCGACGGCCGAGCCCGTCGTCTCGCCCAAGCCCCTGGGCAATACTTCCAACCCTGCGAACATCGTGGCGAGCGACGCAACACGAGAGATGCTGGCCGCTGGCTACGTGCACGACCTGCTGGTGGTGTACACGCCGGCCGCGCAGCAGCGCTATGGCAGGGGCGTGCTGGAGAGCATGGTGCAGAACGCCGTACAGTCGGCGAACCAGGCGTATCGCAACAGCGGTGTGGCGATCACGCTCGAGCTCGTCGGCCTGCAGGAAGTGCAGTACGTCGAGAACGACAACATGAAGTCGGTGCTGACGTCGCTGCAGAAGCAGGGCGATGGCGCGCTGGACGAAGTGCACGCGATGCGCGACCGCGCCGGCGCCGACGTGGTGACGCTGCTGGCCGAGGCCGCGGATTCTTGCGGCATTGCCTGGTCGATGCGCGGTGAGCACGTGACGGCCGCCAAGACGGCTTTCAACGTCGTGAATCCCGGGTGCCTCAGCAACCAGTCGCTGGCACACGAGGTAGGCCACAACCAGGGCAACATGCACGACCGGGACAGCACCAGCAACACCGGTGCGTTTCCGTATTCCTACGGTTATCGGCAGTGCACAGGCGACGGCGCCGGCTTTCGCACGATCATGGCGTACGCGTGCAAGGGCGTGGCGCGCGTTGCTCGCTTCTCCAGCCCGCAGTTGTTGTACCGCGGCCAGTCGATGGGCGCCGCGTACGAAACGGATCCAGACAACTCGTCCGACAACGTGCGCTCGATGAACAACACCGCAGACACGGTGTCCGCCTTCCGCACGCTGGGTGACCTGAAGCAGGCCTCGGCGCCGGAGCGCCTGTCGGCGTGGACCAGCGCATCGCAGACCGTGGTGCTGCACTGGTACGACAAAGCAGAAAACGAGATGGGCTACAAGGTCGAGCGCTCGGTGAACGGCATCGAGTTCGAGCAGGTCGCGATGCTGGGCGCGAATGCCACACGGTATGTCGACGAGGACGCGGGCAATGCGTCGCGGTACTACTACCGCGTGCGGGCGTTCAATGGACGCGGGAATACGCGGTATACGGAGATCAGGGAAGTGGGGATGTGGTGAGGCACGCGGCCCTGTGCGTGCAGTGCCTCAGTAGCCGTGCCCGTCCGTGCGGATCTCTTCCAACTCGTTGCCGACGAAACGGAGTTTTCGCAGCAACTTGCTCGACCCGAAGTTGTAGGTCCAGATCTCGACGGGCATTTCGACGACTCCCGGGCCGAAATACTCGTACCGATTGAGGCCGTAGCCATACTCGTAACGTGGCGCGCGGCGAATAACACCCTGGAAGGTGACGTCGGTCGGCTCGCCGCAGAGCGAACGCACTTTGTCCTTGCCGTCGCCCTCGGTCACGAGACGGCTGCCGCAACGCATGGAGTCGTCGGCATGCGCCGTTCCAGTGCCGATGCCAGTGCCACTGAGTGCAATTAATACAACCACTGCGGATGAGATTGCGCGTCTGTTTTTCATTGGTAGAGCATCGCGCGTAAGGCTCTTGATTTCAACGAGTTATGCTCGATACATCTGGCTTATCTCCGGTGTGTCGGCGCTTTGCGACATAATCCCGGTACCCTCGCAACGGCACAGCGACTAACGTTCGCCCCCTACGCGGATCATCCATCCTAGATGGATATTTTCCGCGAGTACCCCCGGAACTGATCTGTGACGCAGTCCCGCTGCATACGCGGGCTGAAGTACCACAATGGGCTCCAAGGGCAAACCCATCGAAAGGTGGGGACGCAAAGCTTCCGGGCTAACGGTTCACAGGAACCAACGCCAGCGGGGTTGCCGGCCAAGTAGCCGCCTTCTCGGTGCACCTGCACCGTGACGCTACATCGCCGACATTGCGTCCAGCGCGCTTCTTGCGCGCTCCCGGCGAGAGCCGGGCCATCACTTCCTTGCGTTTGCCACTGGCGCGGTCGGGACTGCATCCCACCACCTTTGGAAGGAACAGCTGAACAGTGATGAGCGCAAACATGAATACCTCCCTTGCCAATCGTTTCGCATCCCTCGCTGCGGTATCGGCCATCGCGCTGCTGCATTCGACTGGCGCCGCCGCTGCCCCAAAAGCAGGCGCGCCGATCTTCAACGAACGCGCCGTTGCCGATGCGGCGAGCCTGCCTGCCGTCGCAAAGCCATCGAGCGGCGTGAAGGGAACGCTGAATGCAAAGGCGCTTTCCGCTTCGGCGCTGGACCTGACGCTTGCAGACGGCCAGACCATCACCGCTCGCTTGCAGCGCGTCGCACGCGACGATAGCAAGGGAGTGCAGTCCTGGATCGGTACATTTGATGACGCGCCTGGCAGCTCGTTGATCTTGACGAAGGCCCGCGGCGCCGTGACCGGTTTCGCAAACTACAAGGACCAGACGTTCGAGATCCTCCCGTCCGCCGCAGGCAAGCATGTGCTCTTTGCGGTCGACAGCCAGCGCGTCCCGAAAGGCGACGACGGCATGATCAAGTCATCGTC
>JANNGT010000063.1:0-12584 GCA_031404015.1 Gammaproteobacteria bacterium
GCGGGCGAGTGCCTCGCCGTCGTCGGTGAATCGGGCTCCGGCAAATCGCAACTGCTGCTGGCGTGCCTCGGCCTGCTGGCCGCTAATGGGAGCGCCAGCGGCTCCGTGCGGTTCGGCGATCGTGAGTTGATCGGTGCGAGCGAGCAGCAGCTCAATACGGTGCGGGGCACCGGCATCGCGCTGCTGTCGCAGGACCCGCTCAGTTCGCTGACTCCGCACCTGCGCATCGAGACCCTGTTGACGGAGGGCCTGCTCGACCGCCGTCTCGCCAGTCGCGACGAGGCGCGACAACGTGCGTTGCGCGCACTGGAAGACGTAGGGCTGCCCGACCCGGTCGCGCGGCTGCGGCAGTATCCGCATGAGCTCTCCGGCGGCATGCGGCAGCGCGTGGCACTGGCGGCGGCGTTGATGTGCGAGCCGCAACTGCTGTTTGCCGACGAACCCACGACCGCGCTCGACGTGAGCGTCCAGGCGCGCGTGCTCGAACTGCTGGCCGGCGTGCGCGACCGCGGACTCGGCGTGCTGATCATCACGCACGACCTGGGCGTCGTCGCAGGTCTCGCCGATCGGGTCGCCGTGATGTACGCCGGTCGCATCGTGGAGACTGCGGATACGGCGCAGCTGTTCAAGGCTCCCCGGCATCCGTACACGGCTGCGTTACTCGCGGCAGTGCCTCGCCTGGACGCCGATGCGCAGTCGCGGCTGGTCGGCATCCCAGGCGATCCGCCGCAAGTCTCGTTGCGCACGGCGGGGTGTGATTTTGCGCCGCGCTGTGACTACGCCACGGCAACCTGCTTGGTTTCGCGTCCAGAGCTGCGAGGCCCGCCTGGAGTCGCGGCGGCCGTCGCGTGTCACCGCCCGCTGGGCGCCCCCGTGCTCGTGGAGGAAGCGTGAGTTCGCTGTTGCGCGTCGAAAGCGCAAGCGTGCGCTACGTGCTGCGCGGAGGCGGCGGCTTGTTTGCGCCCGTCCGCCACCTCGATGCCCTGCAGGATGTATCGATCGAGATTCCCGCAGGTGGCCGCCTCGGTGTCGTCGGCGAGTCGGGCTCCGGCAAGTCGACGCTGGCGCGCGTAGTCCTCGGCCTGGTGCGTGCCGCCGCGGGGCGGGTGCTGTGGCAGGAACACCCTGTTGATTACGACGATGCCGCAGCCATGCGGGCACTGCGACGTGATATGCAGGTGGTGTTCCAGGACCCGTTCGGCAGCCTCGATCCGCGCATGACGGCGGGCGAGGCGGTGGGCGAGGCGCTGCAGGCGCTCGCCGGCCCGGTGCCGTCCGTGGCGGCGCAGGATCGCATCCTGGCCGCCCTGGCCGAAGTCGGGCTGGCGCCGTCGTTGGCCAACCGGTACCCGCACCAGCTGAGCGGCGGCCAGTGCCAGCGCGTCGCCATTGCGCGCGCGACCATCGCGCGACCGCGCCTGCTGGTCTGTGACGAAGCCGTGAGTGCGCTCGACGTGTCGGTACAGGCACAGATCGTCAACCTGCTGCACGAGCTGAGCGAACGGCATGTCATGTCATTGCTGTTCATCAGTCACAACCTCGCGGTGGTGCGTCACCTGTGTGATCACGTGGCAGTGCTGCAACGGGGTCGCGTGGTGGAGCAGGGCGCGCGTGCCGCGATCTTCGGCGCGCCGCAGGCGCAGTACACTCGCGACTTGCTGGCCGCCGTGCCCCGACTCCTGCCCTGAGGCCTGGTAATGACTGCACGTCATCGATTCCCGACCTGGTTGCCCGTCGCCGCGCTGCTGTTCGCCGGGGCGCACCTGGCCTTCGAGCATTGCAATGGCGGCGTGCAAAGCCACCACCTGCTCCAGCGCGCAGACCTGCCGTCGATCTCGAACTGGCTCGGCCTCGCGCTCCTGCCGCTGCTTGGCGTCGTGCTCGGCCTGCGGCTCCGTGCGCAGCCAGTGTCTGCGGGCCCGGCAGGCATACCACGAACGATCCTCGTCGCGTTCGCCGTCGCGCTGCTGTATGGCGCGGCCCTGGCGGTGTCGTTCGAGCTAGGCCCCAACGCCTTTACGTCAGTCGCCTTCTTCGGTCTCTTCGCGTGTGCGCTGGCGTTTCCCGTGTATCGCTCCGAGTACATGCTGGGGTTCGTCGTTGGCATGACGTTCACCTTCGGAGCAGTGCTCCCGCTGCTCGTCGCCCTGGTGGTCGGCACCGTGTCGCTGGTGGCGCGCTCTTGCTTCCGCGCAGTCGCAAAGTTGCTTCGCAGCAGGCGGGTTCCGTAAGGGATCCCCGCGGTGGACAGGCGCGCGCGGCCTGTGTTTATCTGGCACCCGCATGAACGCCGAACTCCAACTGCTGATGCTGACCGCGGTGGCGATCGGCTTCGTGCACACGATCGTCGGGCCGGACCACTACCTGCCGTTCGTCGCGATGGCGAAAGCCCGCAACTGGACCCGCCGCAAGACCATGCTGGTGACCGGCGTGTGCGGCATCGGTCATGTGCTCGGCTCGATCGTGATCGGCCTGGTCGGCATCGTGCTCGGCGCTTCCTTGCACCGGCTGCAGTGGTTCGAGGGCCTGCGCGGCGACCTCGCCGCCTGGGCCCTGATCGCGTTCGGCCTGGTCTACATGGCGTGGGGACTGAAGCAGGCCTGGCGCAGCCGGGAGCACTCGCACGAGCACGTCCACGCCGACGGCGCGCGTCATCGCCACTCGCATCAGCACCAGACGCATGACGAGCACCTGCACGTCCACATCCCGCTCGACACCGACAACGTCCGCAGTCTCACTCCCTGGGCCCTGTTCGTCATCTTCATCCTGGGGCCCTGCGAGGCCCTGATCCCGCTGTTGATATATCCGGCCTCGCAGCACAGCTGGTGGGGGCTCGGCCTGGTCGTCCTGGCGTTTGCCGTGACGACGATCGCAACCATGATGGGCATCGTCTACCTCGCCACGCGCGGGCTCGAGCGCTTGCCGCTGGCGTCCGCCGAGCGCTACGTCCATGCCCTGGCCGGCGCCGCCCTCAGCCTGTGCGGAGTGGGCATCGTCCTCGGCCTCTGACTGGTGCGATAATCGCAGGCTGCAACCTCCCGTTCAGCCCGACAGGCTTCGCGACCATGTCCACCCGTTCCGTCCGCCCCAGCCCCGGTCTCGCCAACGTCCGCTACGAGATCCGCGGCAAGCTCGCCCGTCGCGCCCAGGAAATGGAGCGCATGGGTTACGACATCGTCTCGCTGAACATCGGCAACCCGGGCGCCTTCGGTTTCCGCACGCCCGAGACGATGCGCCTGGCCATGATCGAGAACCTGCGTGCCGCGGAGGGCTACTGCCACCAGAAAGGCATCTTCCCGGCGCGCGAAGCCGTCGTGATGCAGCAGCAGGAGCGGGGCGTGCGCGGGGTGACGGCCGACGACGTCTTCATCGGCAACGGCGTCAGCGAACTCATCGATCTCACGCTGCGGGCGCTGCTCGCCGCGGACGAGGAGGTGCTGGTCCCGAGTCCCGACTACCCGTTGTGGACGGCCGCCGTGAACCTCAACCGCGGACGCGCCGTGCACTATCCCTGCCGCCCGGAACACGGCTTCGTGCCCGACCCGGCAGAGATCGAGTCGCTGATCACCAAGCGCACGCGCGCCATCGTCGTGATCAATCCCAATAACCCGACCGGCGCGGTCTATCCGCGCGAGACGCTCGAGGCGATTGCCCGCATCGCCGAGAAGCACCACCTGGTGGTATTCGCCGACGAGATCTACGACCAGATGACGTACGACGGCGCCGAGTTCGTGCCGATGGCCACGCTCGTCCACCACTCGCTGTGCTGCACCATGAGCGGCCTCTCCAAGGTCTACCGTGCGTGCGGCTACCGCGTGGGCTGGGCGTCGTTCTCGGGCGATCTCGAGAACTCGCGCGAATACCTGTCGGCGCTCGAACTGCTGTCGTCGTTGCGTCTCTGCAGCAACGTAGCGGGCCAGTGGGCGGTGCAGACGGCGCTTGGGGGCTACCAGAGCGTCAAGGAGCTGGTGCGCCCCGGTGGACGGCTGTACGAGTCCCGCCGGGCCATCGTCGAGGCCGTGGCCCGCAGCAAGTACCTGACACTGACCGAGCCGAGGGGTGCGCTCTATGCCTTCGTAGGCGTCGACACGAAGCGCCTGCCGGGGTTTGACGACCGCCGCTTTGCGATGGATCTCCTCGAGCACAAGCACGTGCTGGTTGCGCCGGGCACGAGTTTCAACGTGCCCTACAACACGCACTTCCGCGTGACCAACCTGCCCGAGCCGGACGTGTTGACCGACGTGTTCAATCGCACGGAAGAGCTGTTGGACAACTACTCGGCCGGGGACGAACCCGTGTCGCGGCCGACCCCACTGCGAGCGATCGAGGCGTAGTTACTGAGTCGTGAAGTATATTCCGTAAGGGACTGAAAATTAACGGATTGCGATTCGACGCTCCTGACCAATTAGTTGCCGGCACGCTGCACGTCGTGCCCACCCGCCGACTCGCGCATTTCCTGCGCGCGCGGCACGATGCCGCCTGCCAGTCCCACGGACTCACCGTCTGGCGCGCGCCTGAGGTGGTCACGTGGCCCGAGTTGCTACGCCGCCAGTTCGAGATGGATCGGGTCGCGGGCCGCACCCATGCCCGCTGGCTGCCGGCCAGCCATGCGCGGCAAGTCTGGGAGCGGATCGTCCGCTCCGACTCGAGCGTAGCCGCCGTGTTGTCGCCCGGTGGCCTGGGGCGCGTCGCCTATCGCTCATGGACACTGTTGCACCAGTACTGCATTCCGTACGGTGCGCTGACGGCTGTCGCAGGACCTGAAGTCGGCGCCTTTGCCGGCTGGGTCGACGAATACCGCCGCTGGCTGCGGCAGGGTGATTGGCTCGACCCCGCCCTCGCTGCCAACGCAGTGGGCCCGTTTGCGGTGGACGTGCCACTGGCGTTCCACGGCTTCGACCGCTGGACCCCGCAGCAGGCCGCTTTCGTCGCTGCAGTGCAGGTGGCCGGAGTACCCCTCCGGGTGGCCGAGCCTTTGTCGGACAATGCGACGATCCGCGCAGAAGTCGTGGCATGCAACGATTTTGACACCGAGCTTGAAACAGCCGCGCGGTGGGCGGCGGCGCGACTGCAACTCATGCCCGAGTCGCGCCTTGCCCTCATCGTTCCCGACGTGGATCGCGAGCGCGGCCGAGTCCGTCGGGTTCTCGACCGAGTGCTGGCGCCCGGCTCGGCGGTCACCGGCGGTGCCGCCCCCGAATCGAGTGCGTACGAGCTCGCCAGTGCGCGCCCGTTGCTCGAGCGACCGCTGGTCGCCGCCGCGCTGGCGTGGCTGGAAGCCTGCGCGCTTCCTGCAGACCTTGCGACGATGAGCAGCCTGCTGCTCGGACCGTTTGACGGTGCCGCCGCGCTCGAGTCGCACGCGCGCGCCGAACTCGACGTGCAACTGCGGCGCCGTGGGTTACAGCAGCCGGGACTCGGGCGCGTTGCGGCCGAGGCGCGCCGTGGCGGCTGTCCCGCGACCGCTGAGCGTATTGAATCCGCGCTGCTGCGCGCCCGCTCGTGGGACGGAGCGCGCGTGCCGAGCCTGTGGGCTCCGGAGTTCATTGGCCTGTTGCACGACCTGGGCTGGCCAGGCGCCGAGCCTGCCAGTGCAGAACACCAGGCGGCCCAACGCTGGCAGTCCGTGCTCGCCGAGTTCGGCGCGAGTGACGACGTTGCCGGACCGCTGCGGATCGGCGGGGCCTTGAGCGAGTTGAGAACGCTGGCGGCCGAGACGGCTTTCGAGCCGCAGGAGATTGCCGCTCCTCTGCTCGTGATCGATCCCGAGACCGCGACGGGCATGCACTTCGACGCGCTTTGGGTGTGCGGTCTCGATGCGTCGCGCTGGCCTGCCCCCGCCAATCCCGATCCGTTCCTGCCGCGCGACTGGCAGGCACGACAAGGCGTGCCCGGCGCGTCCGCGGAACTGACGGAGCACTCCGCGCGGCGCACGTTGCAGCGTTTATCGCATGCCGCGTCGACGGCGATCTTCAGCGTGCCGCAGTTCGAGGACGAGGCACCATTGCTGCCGAGCGCACTGGTCGCAGAACTGCCGCGGATTGCCACACTGGATCTATGGGATCGCGCAGACGTCACGCATGCGTTGTTTGCCTTGCGCCCGCCGCTCGTGACGATCCGCGATGGGACGCTGCCCGCATTTACGACACATGAAGTCGTCAGGGGCGGCACGCGCCTGCTGGAACTGCAATCCTCCTGTCCATTCCGGGCTGCCGTCGAACTGCGGCTAGGTGCGCGCGAACTCGAAGACCCGGCCGCGGGCATCGCGCCGACCGAGCGCGGCACGCTGGCGCACGCTGTGCTCGAGACGTTCTGGAAAGAAGTGGGCGACCAGGCCACGCTCGCCGCGATGCCAGAGGCAGAACGGATCGAGCGCGTGCACGCGTTGACGGCTGGCGTGCTGGCCCCGTTGCGCTTGGCCGCAGATGAAGTGCGCCAGCGACTGCTCGACCTGGAGCAGCGCTGGCTCGAAGCGCGCCTGCTCGATTTCATTGCGCTCGATCTCGCGCGCGAGCCGTTCAGCGTGGTGCAGACCGAGGCGGAACGCTATGTCGACGTCGGCGGCGTGCAGGTGCGGGTAAAGCTCGACCGAGTCGACCGCCTCGCGGACGGGAGTCTTGCCGTCATCGACTACAAGACTGGAGCGAATGCCTCGCCCGCCAGCTGGATGGGCGAACGCCCCGACGCGCCGCAGTTGCCGCTCTACGTGCGCGTCGTTGGTCAGCGCGAAGTCAGCGCGGTAGCGTTTGGCGTCGTGCGCAAGGGCGCGACTGGATTCACGGGCATCGCGCGGGACGCGAAGAACTTTTCGCAGTTGCAGCCGTTCGATGCGACCAAAGCGCCGTTCAAAGAGTACGCGGACTGGCAGGCCTTGCTGGACGAGTGGCAGCGCCGCCTGGACGCCATCGCACGCGAGCATGCCGAGGGCGACGCGCGGCTGGCGCCCAACCCGGGCAGGGCCTGCGTGTATTGCCACCTGCCGGCACTCTGTCGCTCGGGGCAGGCCTTGCTCGAAGCGGACGAAGGGGATGACGATGCAGCCGGTTGATCTGCTGCGGGCCGATGCGCTCGCGCGCGCAACCGCACTCGACGTCACCCGCAGTTTCATCGTGCAGGCGCCTGCGGGTTCGGGCAAGACCGAGCTGCTGACGCAACGATTTCTCGCGCTGCTCGCCGCAGTGGAACGGCCGGAAGCGCTGTTGGCCATCACCTTTACGCGCAAGGCGGCGGCCGAAATGCGCAACCGCATCCTCGATGCGCTGCGGCAGTGCGCAGACCCGTCGTCTGGACTGCGCCCCGAGACCCGCGCGCTGGCCGAGCAGGTGTTGCAGGTGGACGCAAGGCAACAGTGGGGCTTGTTGCGCAATCCGAGCCGGCTGCGCGTGCTGACCATCGACGCGCTGAACCAGTCCCTCGCGCGTCGCCTGCCCGTGCTGTCCGGGCTCGGTGCCGGCCTCGGCATCGACGAGGACGGCATCAAGCTGTACCGGCTCGCGGCGGAGCGGCTGCTGTCGCACCTGCCGTCCGCCGAGCCGCGAGTGGGAGAGGCGGTCGCCATCCTGCTCGAACATCTCGACAACGACGTTGGCAAGATGATCGAACTGGTCAGCGGCATGCTCGCGCGGCGCGAAGCGTGGTTGCCCGTCCTGCCCGCCGATCTCGGCGAGTATGGCGAAGAAGGCGCGGTGCGTGCCGCGCTCGAAGGCACTCGCGCCCATATCATCACTGCCCATCTGGAGAAGCTTGCGCGTGCCTTCCCGCGCGCGCTGCTCTACGAACTGTGTGCGTATGCGCAAGGGGCAGGGCAGGTACTCGCTGCCACTGGCAAGGAGTCGCCCATTCGTCTTTGTGGTGCGGGCCTGCCAGGGACCGGTCCGGCGGATGCGCCGCATTGGCGAGGGCTCGCCGAGTTCCTGCTGACGCAGGGCAACCTGCCGCGCAAAAGCTACACCGTGGGGACTGGTGTGCTGCCGCAGGACAAGAAGCGGCCCGAGCTCGCGGAGCTGAAGGCACGCATCGTCGCGGCAGTGGCGGAATTCGCGCGTCTCCATGACGTCGTCGAATTGCTGGCAGGAGCACGCGGGCTGCCAGCGCCCGACTACGCAGATGCGGAATGGCGCGTGCTCAAGTCCCTGCTGCTGGTGCTGCGCATCGCGGCTGGCGAACTCAAGACTGTTTTCGCCGAGCGCAAGGTCGCTGACTATCCGGAGTTTGCGGCCGCGGCACGGCAGTCGCTGGGAACCCCGGATGAACCGACAGACACGGCGCTGGCGCTCGACGCGCGCCTGCGGCACGTGCTGGTCGACGAATTCCAGGACACGTCCGAGGCGCAGGTGCAGTTGCTGGCAGGCCTCACGGCGGGTTGGATGCCGGATGACGGCCGCACGCTGTTCCTGGTGGGCGACCCGATGCAGTCCATCTACCGCTTCCGCAATGCGGAGGTTGGCCTGTTCCTGGACGTGCGCGACCACGGCCTTGGCGCGCTGCCGCTCGAACCGCTGACGCTGCGCGTCAACTTCCGTTCGACGCAACCCATCGTCGCCTGGGTCAACGATTGCTTTGCCAACGTGCTGCCCGAGCAGGATGACATGCTGCACGGCGCGGTGCGGTTCGCCGAGAGTGTCGCCAGGCAGGATGCAAGTGACGAGGGTGGCGTGCACGTGCACGCCTTCTTGCGCAGCAGCCGTCGCTTCGAAGCGCAGAAAGTGGGCGACATCGTCGAAGCGCGACTCGCCGCAAGCACGACTGCGCGCGTCGCGATCCTCGTGCAGGGTCGCAGCCATCTGCTCGGCATCGTCAGTGAGCTGGCGCGACGCAACATTGCGTTCCAGGCGACCGACATCGATCCATTGGCTGCACGGCCGGCCGTGCTCGACCTGCTTGCGCTCACTCGCGCGCTCTCGCATCTGGGAGATCGAGCCGCCTGGCTGACCGTGCTGCGCGCGCCGTGGTGCGGCTTGCGGCTTACCGACAGCCTGGCGTTGCTGGGCGACGATCGCGACGCCACGACTCTCTCGCTGCTGCAGGACGCCGCAAGGCGCGACAGGCTCGACGCGGACGCGCGCGAGCGCCTCGAACGTTGCCTGCCAGTCTTCGAACAGGCGCTGCCCGAGCGGCGTCGCTTCGGCTTGCGGGACGCGGTCGAGCGCGCGTGGCATGCGCTGGGCGGCCCGGCCACGCTCGATCATGAACAGGAACTCGATGAGGCGCGCGCGTATCTGGACGCACTTGGCGACGTCGAGGCGGAATCGCCCGGCGCGCCGCTCGACCTGGCACGACTCAGCGAGGCATTGCAGCAGCTGTACGCCCCCCCTCGGCCCCATCCCGGCACACGCGTCGAATTGCTCACGATCCACAAGTCCAAGGGCTTGCAGTTCGACACGGTAATCGTGCCGGGTCTGGAGCGAATCGGGCGTTCGGACAGGCCGCCGCTGCTGCGCTGGTTGAAGGTGCCGGGGCAGGGCGGCCAGCAGTTGCTGATCGCGCCGATCGCCGAGTCGGGCGCGGCGACCGGCAATCCACTGCACGCGTGGCTCGGCAGCCTGGAGCGCGAGAAACTCGCGCACGAGAAGCGCCGGCTGCTTTACGTTGCCGCCACGCGCGCGGAGCGGTCGCTGCACCTGCTCGGCGCGTGCGCAGTGGATGAGGATGCCAGCAGCGGCGAGCACGTCGTGCGTGCGCCCAACCAGGCGTGCGCGCTCGGCCTGCTGTGGGACGACCCGCGGTTCCCGGCTGCATTCGCGCAGCGCCTTGCCGACATCGCGCTGATCGAAGGCGATGTCGATCCGGGAATCCCACGCGATCCGATCTTGCGTCACTTGCCGACAGGTTGGTCCATCCCGGAACTGCCGGGTGCGCCACGCATCGTCGTGCGTGAGCTCGCGCGATCGACTGCTGTCGCAACCGTGGAGTTCGACTGGGCGTCGGAGACCGCACGGCACGTGGGCACGCTGGTGCACCGCGAGTTGCAGCTGCATGCGCGAGGGGCAGGCGTGAATCCTGAAGACGCCACCGTACGCCACGCATTGCTGCGCCGGTACGCGTCGGAGCTGGCCGAACTGGGCGTGCCCCACGAGCGCCGCGCTGCGGCCGCTGTGCGGGTGCTGCAGGCGGTGACACGGACACTCGCTGACGAGCGCGGCCGCTGGCTGCTGCGAGCTTCGCACCGCGACGCACAGAGCGAGCTGGCGCTGACCGGCGTGTTCGATCGCGACCTGGTCAACGTGGTGATCGATCGCACGTTTATCGACGACCGCGGAACGCGCTGGATCGTGGACTACAAGACGAGCAGCCATGAAGGCGCAGGACTCGATGAATTCCTGAATCGCGAGCGTGAGCGTTACCAGTCGCAGCTCGAGCGTTACGCGCGCTTGATGCGTGGCTTGGGAGACGAGCCGATCAGGTTAGGGTTGTACTTCCCGCTGTTGTCGGCTTGGCGTGAATGGGCGCCCGGTGTCGCTGCCTGAGCAGCCGCGGTACGCGCTCAAAGCGTGCCGCCCACGCTGAACTGGCGCCTGCCCGCTGTGTCGGCCGGGCCCAGCAACTGCAGCGACCGTTCCATTGCGGGCGGCACCGGCCCGCGCGGCGCCAGCGTGCCCTCGAACGCGAAGTTGCGCGCGCGACTCAGCGTCAGCTGCGCGTCGACCGCGAACGGACCGTTCCTGTCGTTCACGGACGCCGTCAGGTTGGTTGGATCCTGCGGCACGGATAACGACTGCCGTGGCTGCGGCGCCGGAAACGCCGCGTGGAAGCTCCCGACCGGCGCATTGCGCGGCGGCGGCGCCACCAACCCATCGAGATCGAGTGTTCCCTGCAACAGGACAGGCCAGTTCTGCCGGATCTCGATGGCCGTGAATTGTCCCTTGGCCTGGCCTCGCCAACCCTTGGGCATGCCGAGCGGCAGCGCATCGAGCGCCGCCAGAGGCAGGTTGAAATCGACCGCGCGCAGCTGGATGTCTTTGCCGGAAAACGCGACAGCGAAATCGGCGGCGAGCGAACCGTCAACGCGGGTCACGCTGGCATGACCGGCCAGCCGGCCTCGCAGCAGGTAGCTGGGAGCGATGGTCCACTGCGCATCACCCACTGGGGCGCCGCGCCACGACAAGCCCGTGGCCCGCCCCGACCAGATCGAGCCACCAAACGCGGCGGCTTCGATGCCGGCCTTGCGCAGCGGTCCCGCGACGACGCCCGCAGGCAACGTTATCAGTGCGAACGCAAGCAGGGCGAGGACGCCGAGCGCGACGAGCCAGACGGTACGCTTGGTCACGGGTGTCGACGAGACGTGCGGGGCCCGGTCAACCCGCTGTGCCGGACTGCTTGAGACTCAGCGTCGCATTGACCAGGCCGGGCGATGCCGCGTCGAACGTCGCGGCTTCGATCGTCACGCCAAACTGCTGCTGCAGGTTGCCAAGCCACGTCACGAGGGTGTCGAACGATGCACCTTCGATGCGCAGGCGCAGCCCCGAGTTGCCGTCCGGGCTCTGGTCGCGGAGCGCTGCGCCGAGGCCAGCTTCGCGGGCCGTGCGATCGACCAATACGACGAGCGATTCGCCGCCAGCAGCCTGCGACACGCCCGCCGCAGCCATCGCCTGCGGGGCCGAAGCCTGCATCCACGCCAGGTCGGCGGACTTCTGCTGTACGCGCGCTGCGGTTTTCTTGCCGGTCACCTGCAGTGGCATCACGAGTACGAGGTACACGAGGGCGATGCCGAGGAATGCGCCTGCCACGTAGACGAGGTTGCGTTCGCGCGCGCTCAGGTTCTCGAGCCAGTCCCGCACGTTCATGCGGCCCCCAGGCGGATCTGCAGACGACCTTCGACCTGCTGGTCACGCGGATTGGCGGACTGCAAATCGACGGTGGCGCCCTCGCGGCTCATCACCTGCTTGATTGTGTCGAGCGTCTCTACGTTCGGGGCGAGCACGCGCAATTCGAGCACGCCGGCGCGATAGCTCATGCCCTCGACTCGAGTGGACGGTGCCTGCGCAATCGCCTGGGCGAGCAGCGAGATCGCGGGCAACAAAGCGCCGCCGCCACTACCACCCCGCGCAAGCACACCCTGGATCTGCGCCCGCGGATCCACCACTGGTTGCCCCGGCAGGATCTGGTTGAAGGTGGCGGTGATCTGCGCGTCGAGCTGTTTTTCCGCCCGCTGCAGTTGCCAGAGCTGGAAGCCCTGCGCGCCCATGAACGCGACCAGCGTCGCCACCGCGAGCGCAGCCGGCAAGCGCCACTGCTTCAGCTGCGACCCGAACGACGACGGGGCAGCGTAAACCCCTTGCAGCAGGTTGATGGCGTGCGCGGTCGGGATCTGCGCGGCCAGCAGCGGCAACAGGCCGTCTGGCAGCAGCTTCACTTGCAGCGTCGCGGTGCGGGACCGCAACCCTTCCACGGTTTCCTTGTGGCCCTCGTAATCGGCCGTGCCGGCGTAGAACGTGACGTGCTCGCCGACTTCCGTCGGTTCGCCCAACACGAGGTCGAGCGCCAGGGGCAGTGGGTCCGCATCGAGTGCGTAGGTGGCTTGCTGGGGCCGGCTGACGAACAGCGTGCTCTCATCCAAGGCGAGCACCAGAGCATTGGGTGCCGCC
>JANNGT010000064.1:0-4418 GCA_031404015.1 Gammaproteobacteria bacterium
GACTGATTCCCGACATGGAAATCGAAGGCGTCAGTCGCTTGTCCGAGGCGCTCGACAAGGCGTTCTGAGGCTGCAAGTTGTGTGGCGTTGTGTTGGTGGCGTCCGTTCGGGCATGTCCTGTCACGCTTGGAAAGGCATTAACGCGCGTGCCAGGACATGCCGGAACGTACGCCTGACGTCACGCGCCTGAGCAAGTCGCGGCCCAAGCGCCACGACTTGCACGGCGCACGTTGCGGCAAGCGACGTGACGTGCAGGGCAGAGCGCGTGCACCCTGTCCCGTCTCCGGTACGGCGCATGTGAGGGTGATGTCGCTGATCGCATGCCGTCGCCTGCAGCGAGCGCAACGACGCAGGGTGTGGATGTCTTCCGCGCCCCGTGTCGGACGCCGCAGCTCGAGCGCAGGAGCGAAGCGGCACTGCTGTAATGTCGCTAACGCGCTGCCACCATCGCTTCGCTCCCGTTCGAGCAAGGCCCGCCGTGAATCGTGCGGGTCCTCCGCGCGATTCACGAAGCGCGGGAGACGTCGGGGCGCGGAAGACATCCACACCTTGCGGTGATGCGCGAAGCAGGCTGCGTGCCGAGGGGTGGCAAGGCCCGCCGTGAATCGTGCGGGTCCTCCGCGCGATTCACGAAGCGCGGGAGACGTCGGGGCGCGGAAGGCATCCGCACCCTGCGGCGCTGCGCGAAGCAGGAAGCGCGGGAGAGGTGTCAGCTCGCCTTGTCGAGCTTCGCGACCGCAACCTGCGTCAGGCGCACGGTCTTGACCGCGTTGTCCGTCACCTGCAGCACTTCGAGCGAGTAGTCGCCGATGCGCAGCCGTTGGCCTGGCGCCGGGATCAACTCCATCTGTTCGACGATCAGGCCATTCAATGTTCGCGGTCCTGTCACGGGCAAGGTCCAGCCCATCTTGCGATTCAGCGTGCGCACGCTGGCCGAGGCGTTGACGACAAAGCTGTCGTTGCGTTCACGGTGGACGTCCTTGTGCAGGATGCTCGCGTCCGACGTGAACTCGCCCACGATTTCCTCGAGCAGGTCCTCCAGCGTCACCAGGCCCTGCACGTCGCCGTACTCGTCGACGATGAACGCGACGCGCCGTCGCTGGCGCTGGAACTGCAGCAGCTGCTGGTTGAGCGACGTGCCCTCGGGCACGTAGTACGGCTCGCGCGTCTTCGCGAGCGCGACCAGCTGCTCGCGGTCGAACTCGTTGCGCACGAGCATGCGCGCCACCTTCTTCATGTGCAGGATGCCGACCAGCAATTCGAGCTCGCCGTCGTACACCGGAATGCGGGTGTGCCGGCATTCTCTGATCTGCTCGACGATGTCGTCCCAGTCGTCCTTGAGGTCGATGCCGTAAATGTCGGCGCGCGGCACCATGATGTCCTCGACCGTGATCCGCTCGAGGTCGAGGATGCTCATCAGCATGCGCTGGTGACGGTGCGGAATCACCGTGCTCGCTTCGGCGACGACGGTGCGCAGTTCCTCGCTGCTGAGCGACGTGCGACTCGCCTGCTCGGGCGAGACCCCCATCAGGCGCAGTACGCCATTTGCCACCAGGTTCGTGAGCCACACGACCGGGTACAGCACCTTGAGCATGACGTTGTAGATGACCGCCGCGGGCAGCGCGATCTTCTCGGGGTACAGCGCGCCGAATGTCTTCGGCGCGACTTCGCCGAAGATGATCAGGACAACCGTGAAGATGCCGACAGCGATTGCAGCGAGCGACTCACCGCCGATCGACAACGCGATCAGCGTGACGATCGCGGCCGCCGCCGAGTTCACGAAGTTGTTGCAGATCAGGATCATCCCGATCAACCGATCGGGGCGTTCGAGCAACTTCTCGGTGATCTTGGCCGTCGTGCTGCCTTCGCGTGCGAGGTGGCGCAGTCGATACCGGTTGACGCTCATGAGCGCCGTTTCGGTGCCCGAGAAGAAGGCCGATAGCAGGACCGCCGTGACCAGCAGGAGCCCTAGCCACATCAGGGGCAAGTCGGACATGCCGGATCAGCCCCAGTGCTTGCCGAGGAGGTGCTCGAGGACGAGTTTGCTGCCGAAGTAAGAAAGCCCGAGCAGCGTGTAGCCGGCAAAGGTCCAGCGCAACGCCTTGCGGCCGCGCCAGCCGAACCGGAGCCGGCCGAGCAGCAGCACGCCGAACACGACCCACGCGACGAGCGCAAGCACCACCTTGTGCACCAGGTGCTGCGCGAAGAGGTCCTCGACGAAGAACGCGCCACTCACGAGCGCGAGCGTCAGCACCACGAACCCTGCCAGGATGCTCTGGAAGCAAGCCGATTCGAGCGACTCGAGCGGCGTCAGGATCTTGAGCCAGCCAAGCGACCGGCGCGTGCGCAGTCGGTGCGAGACCACGACCTGCGCGATCGCAAGCGACATGCCGATCGTGAGGAACGCGAACGCCGTCGTCGCCATGGCGATGTGAAACGCGAGCTCCCAGCCCGGACGGCCGATCGAGAACTGACGCGCGCCCTCCGAGAAGGCGAGCTCGAGGAGCGCGGCGAGGCCGAGCAGCACGGCGGCTATGCCGCGTTTGCCGGGTCGCAGGCTCATGACGATGGCCGTGATCGCGATCGTAAGGCTCACCAGTGCGAGCGTGTCGCTCAGCGAAAGTGCCGCGTCAGGCGCGATCCGCCGCTCCTGCATCAGCGCGATGGCGTGCACGAGCACGCCCACGCACGCGATGCCGACGGCCGCGATGCGGCCGCCACGGCCACTGGCCGACTGCGGCTGGCTGCGATGCTGATACGTGGCAATGGCGAGCCAGAGGGCTCCAATGACGTAACAGGCGACGGCGATCAATGGCAGCGGCAAGCGCGGAGCCCGGCGTGACGAAAGACGACCTGCATGATGCCACGGACCTGCCGGGCTGAGGAGGACGGCAAATCGAACCTCCGCACGCCCTATAATCGCGCACTCGCAAGTCGGCGCTGGCAGCGGCGCACCCCCATCGAGGTCCCCCAAGCGTGTTCGACAAGCTTTCCGCCCGCCTTGCATCCGTCGTCGAGGGCCTTCGTGGCCGCGGCCGGCTGACCGAGGAAAACATTACAGACACGCTGCGCCAGGTGCGCATGGCGCTGCTCGAAGCCGACGTGGCGTTGCCCGTGGTCAAGACATTCATCGACGGCGTCAAGGCGCAGGTCATCGGGCAGGAGATTCACAAGAGCCTCACGCCCGGACAGGCGTTGATCAAGATCATTCACGACGAGCTCGTGCGCGTGATGGGTGAGGGCGTGCGCCCGCTGAACCTGCGCGCGCAACCCCCGGCGATCGTGCTGCTGGCGGGCCTGCAGGGCGCCGGCAAGACGACGACGGCGGCCAAGATCGCCCTGTGGCTCAAGACGCGCGAGAAAAAGCGCGTGCTGCTGGTGTCCACCGACGTGCGTCGGCCCGCCGCGCTGCTGCAGCTGGAACGCCTGGGCCAGCAGCTCGAGGTGGACGTGGCGCCGGCCAGTGCTACCGAGAAGCCGCTGCAGATCGCGCTGAACGCTTTGGCCGAGGCCCGGCGCGGCGTTTACGACGTGCTGCTGGTCGATACGGCCGGCCGCCTGCACGTCGACGAAGACATGATGGCGGAGATCCGCGAGCTGTCGAACGCGCTGAACCCGATCGAGACCCTGTTCGTGGTCGACAGCATGGCGGGCCAGGACGCCGTCAATGCGGCTCGAGCCTTCGGTGCGGCCCTCAACCTCACGGGCGTGGTGCTGACCAAGGCGGACGGCGATGCACGCGGTGGCGCGGCCCTATCCGTGCGGCAGATCACCGGGCAACCCATCCTGTTCGTCGGCACCGGCGAAAAACCCGATGCCCTGGAAGCCTTCCAGCCCGACCGCATGGCCTCGCGCATCCTCGGCATGGGCGACGTGCTGTCGCTGGTCGAGCAGGTCACGCGCCAGGTCGACCGCGACGAGGCCGAAAAGCTCGCGCGCAAGGTCGCTTCGGGCAAGGATTTCAACCTGGAAGACCTGCTGGGCCAGCTGCGGCAGATCGAACAGATGGGGGGCATGGCGGCGCTGCTGGACAAGTTGCCGTCGCAGCTCGCGGCCAAGGCAGGCCAGATGCCACAGGGCAACGAGAAAGAGGTCAAGCGCCAGATTGCGATCATCTGCTCGATGACGCCCAGGGAACGCCGGTTCCCGAAGAACATCGATGGCTCACGCAAGCGCCGGATCGCGTCGGGTTCGGGCACCCACGTGGCCGAAATCAACAGGTTGCTCAAGAACTTCCTGCAGATGCAGAAAATGATGAAGGGAATGGGGAAGGGCGGCCTCGGCCGCATGATGCGGTCCATGGGGGGGCGGATGCCTCCGGGCCTGCGGTAGGAAAGGGCAGGAAGGGCAGGAAGGGCAGGAAGGTCTGGAAGGCCCGGAAGGTCCGGAAGGCACGGAAGGCCCGAAGGGTCTTAAGC
>JANNGT010000065.1:0-2447 GCA_031404015.1 Gammaproteobacteria bacterium
GCGGTGTCAGGCAGACCTAAGGCTTCAAGAGATTTTTTCTCTAACGGACGGACTGCGCGGCGGCCTTCGGAAGCGCGTGCACGAGCCTTTTCTTCGCGCCAGGCGAAGAATTCATGGGGATCTTGAGGGCCCTTCCCGCGCCGCCCGCGTGCGGCATCGTTGCCAGCCCCTTCGCGTGTGGCGCCACCCGTCACGCCAGCGCCCATTTTCCAGGTCGGGCGGTGTCCCGTCATGGCGTCTTTTTGGAAGTCGGCAACTTCGCTATCGTTCATACCGTCAAAATAGTTGTACGACTGGTTGTACTGGCGGACGTGGTCGACACAGAAGAAATAAAACTGTCCATCGCGCCCGCGGCCCATCGGCGCGCGATGGGGGCCTGGCTTGTCGCAACCTTTCCACTGGCACGGAGGCTGGCGTTCGCGGGCGGCGCGCTCGGCAGCTTCGGTCTCACGGGCGGTCGACACGCGTATCTTGTCGAAATATTTGGACGGGGTCTTCATCGCACTCACTATGCTGGCTCGACAGGCGGCAGACAAGCACCGTTGGCATCAGCCCTGTTGGGGTGTGTCCAATAGCCCGCATGCCGGGGTGCTCGGGGACCCGAAACACTCACATGGTTCAATTTAAGGGAACGTCAATGACAGCCGAGCAACGCATACGTGAAAAACTCATGGTGGCGCTAGAGCCGGCCCGCCTCGATGTGATCAACGAGAGTGATATGCATGCGGGCCATCGATCTTCGCCAGGCACGGGCGAGAGCCATTTCCGTGTTCTGGTCGTTTCGGATAAGTTCACGGGGCTGTCACGCGTCAACCGTCACCGGCTTGTCAACGAAGCATTGGCAGATGAACTCGCCGGCCGGGTGCATGCCCTGGCTCTTGCGGCGTATGCGCCTGGCGACGAGATCAAGTAGAGAAGGCACGCGCGGTGGGGTCGCGCCGATGGCCCTCCTGCTTATCGTGCGGGCGGCGATGCGGTCCTGCACCTGCGCCTGCTGCAGCTGTGCCGCTGACTTGTGATCGACCACTCGCAGCACGACGACGCTCTCGTCACCAATAGCCACGGGCTGGCTGTTCTGCCGCTCCTGCAGCACTTCATTGCTGAAGACCGCTTCGATGATCTTGCGATCGTTGCCGAGCGCACCACCCCCACCCTGACGCGTGAAGCCGTCGAGTGTTTGCGGCTTCATTCCGAGCTTCATTGCGACACTTTCGAGTTCGGTCAGCGAGGCGAACGACTCATCCGCCAGTTGCTGTGACTTCTCATAGAACAGCGACTGCGCCTGATCGCGGCGGAACTCCGGCTCGAGCTCGGCACGGATCTCGTCGAACTGGCGCACGTGAGGAGCTTCGATGTCTTCGAGGCGGATCACGTGATAGCCGAACTGCGTCTGGTCGGGACCGACGTTCTCGCCCTTCTGCTGCATGCCGAACAGCGCGTCGGAGAATTCCTTGACGTACGCTTCCTTCGGCGCCCATCCCAGGTCGCCACCGGCCGCCTTCGAACCCGTGTCGTCCGAATTTTCCTGCGCCAGCTTGGCGAAGTCTTCGCCAGCCCTGGCACGTGCCAGCAGCGCCTCCGCCTTCTTCTTCGCAGCAGCGTCGTCGCTGCCCGACTCCACCAGGATGTGGCTGGCTTTGCGGCGCTCGGGCACGGAGTTGCGCTCGGCCGCGGTTTCGTCGTAATACTTTCTGAGCGCCTCGTCGGTCACCTGCACGCTTGCTGCGATGTCGGCGAGATCGAGTTTCAGGTACTGCAGGGTCGCGCTTTCGGGCGACATGAACTGCGCCTTGTTGGCGGCGTAGTACGCAGCGATCTCTGCCGGTGTCGGCTGCGCCTGCGTCGCGAACTGCGCGACGGGAACGACGGCGTACGCGACGTCGCGTGTCTCGCCCTGCAATTCGATCCGCCGCCGCAGCTCGGCAGGCGTCACGAACGACGACACCGCGATCGCATTGCGCAGTTGTGCGGTCTCGAGGTCACGACGGAAGTCGCGCTCGAACTGGGGTTCGGTGCGACCCTGCTGGCGGAGCAGCATCGCGTAGCGATCACGCGAGAACTTACCGTCAACCTGCAGCTCCGGAATCCTGGTGAGCGTGTCGGCAAGCTCGACGTCGCTGACGCGATAGCCGCTTGCGTGCGCGCGTTGCACGAGCAGTTCACGATCGATGAAGTTGTCGACGAGACGCGCCTGCTCTGCCTTGACGAGTTCCGGCGGGAGTTCGTCGCGCAGTTGCTGCTGCAGCTCGGTCTGCCGTTCCTGCCAGGCTTGACGCACGGTCTCGGCGGAGATGTCCTCGCCGTTGACCGATGCAGCCTGCGTCGTGGCCGACGATTCGAACTGGATGCCCCAGAAGATGAACACGATCGCGATGGCACCGAGGAACACCAGGGCGAACCAGCCGGACGTCTTGTCGCGAATTCTCTGCAGCATGGGTGTGGAATCT
>JANNGT010000066.1:0-13434 GCA_031404015.1 Gammaproteobacteria bacterium
TGGGATCTGCTCTCCGGTGCTACGGGACGCGGGGCGGCGGCTGGCCGGGTGAGGGTCTCGAATCTGGTTACCCCGGTGGGGGGCCTGGGCCCCCCCAAACCCCTAACCCCTAACCCCTAACCCCTTTCTTCAGGGTGCCGCTAAATACCGCTTGGGGTTCAGCACGTTGCCATCGCGCAGCACTTCGAAGTGCACGTGAGTACCGGTCGAGCGACCCGTGCTGCCGATCACTGCGATCGCATCGCTCTTCTGCACGGATGCGCCTACGCGCACGAGGTTGCGCGAATTGTGGCCGTAGCGCGTCATGTAACCCGTCGGGTGCGTGATCTCGACCACGTTGCCGTAGCCATCCTTCCAGCCCGAAAACGTGACGACGCCGGGGCCCACCGCAACGACGCGCGACCCTGCCGGGCCCGCGAAGTCGACGCCCGCATGGAACGCGCCGCGACCCGTGAACGGATCGGTGCGGTAACCAAAGTGCGAAGAAATCCAGCCGCCGATCAGCGGCAGGCCGCCGGGCGTGATGCGCTGGCCGAGCTCACGCGAGGCCATGACCATTTCCAGCGCCTGCAATTGCTGTTCACGGTCGCTGATCTGGTGTTCGAGGGCGTCGAGCACCTTGGTGAGCTCGGGCACCTGCACGGAGCCGCCGGGCGTCTCCTGCCCTTCCGGTCCACCGGCAGGGGGCGCCTTGTCGAAATCAAACTCGCCGCGGTCGAGGCCTGCCAGATCGGTGAGTCGGCGGCCGAGGGCATCGAGCCGAATCAACTGCGCATTGAGCGAGCCCACGCGCGTCGCCAGCGCGTCGACCTTGCCGTCGAGTTGTCCGCGAGCTGCCTGCAAGTCGGTTTTCTGCTGCGCGATCGCGCGCGCATACGCGCGATGTTCGGCGTTGCCGCCGAGGAGGAAGCGACCAAGCATCAGCCCCACGACGAAAATCGCGGCGACGATGAGCGCCCCGGCCAGCAGGACGCGCGGACCCTTCAGGTCCAGCTCACGCGTGCGGCCCCTGGGGCCCGTAACGATCCGCAAATTCATGCCGCGTGCGCCCCTGCGGTGCTTCGTTGGCGAAAGTGAGACGGTCGCCCGACGAGCCCTGAGGCATCGTTGCGTCGTGTCACGAATTCGCGAGACTATCGCCCATCCGCCTTCCATTTGGCAACCGAATCGGCCGTTTGCACAGTTTATCTTAACAATGCCTGACCACCTGAAATCGCTGTTTGGAGGGCTTACGCCTGGCCTCGCCGCCCTTGAGAAAAAAGCGGCGGCGGCGCAATCGCTGACCGAAAAGGTGCGCCTCGAACTGGGCGCTCCGCTGCGACCGCACCTGGTCTCGGCCTCGCGTAAAGGGGAAGACCTGGTGGTCATCATGGATTCCGCAGCGTGGACCCCACGGGTGCGCTATGGCGCGCAGGCGCTCAAGGAAAAGCTGCTGCTGGCGGGGGAACCCCCGATCCAGAAAGTGCAGGTGAAGGTGCGGGGAAGGGGCTGAAGAAGGGGTTAGGGGTTAGGGGATAGGGGTTAGTCGGAAGTGCGGCTGAAGCATCATGTGCTGCGGGTCCTCTTCACTAACCCCTATCCCCTAGTCACTAACCCCTGTTACGTCGCGGCGGCGGCAGCCGCTGCGACGTAACTGATCGGCGCATCCTGCAGCGTCTCGAACGTCACTTCTTCCCAGGCCGTGGCATCGGCCATGACCGTGCGCAGCAGGCGGTTATTGAGGCCGTGGCCGGACTTGTAGCCGCTGAACTCGCCGATGAGGCTGTGGCCCAGCAGGTAAAGGTCGCCGATCGCGTCGAGGATCTTGTGCTTCACGAACTCGTCTTCGTAGCGCAGCCCGTCCTCGTTCAGGACCCGGTAATCGTCGAGCACGATCGCGTTGTCCAGGTTGCCGCCGAGCGCCAGGTTCTGCGCCCGCATGTGCTCGAGGTCGCGCATGAAGCCGAACGTGCGCGCGCGGCTCACCTCGCGCAGGAACGTCGTCGTCGAGAAATCCATCGAGGCGACCTGCGAGCGACGCTTGAACACCGGATGGTCGAACTCGATTTCAAAATTAACTTTAAAACCATCATAGGGATCGAACCGCGCCCACTTGTCGCCGTCCTCCACCTTAACGCTCTTCTTGATGCGCACGAAGCGCTTCGCGGCGTTCTGTTCCTCGATCCCGGCCGACTGCAGCAGGAACACGAAGGGAGCGGCGCTGCCGTCCATGATCGGCACTTCGCCCGCGCTCAGTTCGACGACCAGGTTGTCGATGCCCAGCCCCGCGAGCGCCGACATGAGGTGTTCGACGGTCGACACCGTGCCGCCTTCGACCGTGAGGCTGGTGCCGAGGGTGGTCTGGCTGACGTTGCCGGCCTTGGCCGGGATGTCGATCAGCTGGTCCAGGTCGGTGCGCCGGAAGACGACGCCCGAATTGACGGGGGCCGGGCGCAGCACCATCAGCACTTTTTTGCCGGTGTGCAGGCCGATGCCGGTCGCGCGGATCGAATTCTTGAGCGTGCGTTGCTTCAGCATGAAACGGATTTGCCCTGAAACTTAGCCGCGCAGGTTACCATAAAACGTAAGATACGCCCTAACCCACTGTATATAAAGGACTAAAACGCGGCTGCCCGCTGCGCCTGCCGCCAGGCGCAGTCGGCGATCGAATCCGCGAAGGTGGCGTATTCCCGGGCGCGCGCATTGACCGCCGTGCCGCGCACGACGCGGCTGCGGATGCCGTGAAAAATCCCGGCAAGGCGGAACATCCCGAACGCGAGATAGAACTCGAGATCGCGCGGATCGATCTTGAACCCAGTGACCTGTTCGTAGTGCGCCACGTATTCCTGCTCGGTGGGCAGGCCGAGCGCCGCCGGATCGCGGTCGCCCAGCATCGGGATCGACAGTGACGGCAGCCGGTACACCATCAGGTGGTACGCGAAGTCGGCGAGCGGATCGCCCAACGCCGACAGTTCCCAATCCAGGATCGCGACCACGCGTGCTTCGGTGGGATGGAAGACAGCGTTGTCCGCGCGGTAATCGCCGTGCACCACTGCGGCCGGCGGCTCGTGCTGCGGCATGTTCCTGGGCAACCACTCGATGACGCGCTCCATCGAGTCGACGCGCCCGCCCGCGGTGTCTTCCGTGTACTGCCTGGCGAAGCGCGCGATCTGTCGCGGCAGGTAGCCGGTGGGCTTGCCGTAGTCCGCGAGGTTTGCCGCCTCGGGTCGCACCCGGTGCAAGCGCGCGAGGGCGTCGCAGAGCGCGAGCGAATGAGCCCGACGCCGCTCGAGCGGCACGTCGGGAAACGACGGGTCCCAGAAGATGCGTCCTTCGACATGATCCATCACGTAGAACCATGTGCCGATCACCGCCTCGTCCGTGCACAGCGCGTACGTGCGCGGCACCGGCACGTCGGTGTGTTGTCCCAGTGCGCTGATGACCTTGTATTCGCGATCCACCGCATGCGCCGACGCCAGCAATTGCCCCGGTGGTTTACGCCGCAGCACGTAGCGTTTGCCCGGCGTGCTGAGCAGGTAGGTCGGATTGGACTGCCCGCCGCGGAATTGCCGGATCGTCAGCGGCCCTGCAAACCCTGCAACGTGCGACTCGAGGTACGACACGAGGCTGTCCGCACTGATCTCCATGCCCGGCCGCACCTCTGTCGTCGCGGCTTCGATCGAGGAGACAGTGGTGGTGCCGCTCATGTGAGGTGCCTGCGTGGCGCTACTTGCCGCTGAACCTGGGCACCCGTTTTTCGCGGAAAGCAGCGACGCCTTCAGTGAAGTCCGCACTGTCGATGCAAGGCGCCTGCAGGTGCGCCTCGGCACGGATCGTCTGCTCATATCCCATGTCCGGCGCGCTGCGCAGCAGTTGCTTCATGTAGCCAAGCGCGATCGGCGCGGCATCGCAGAACTGCTCGGCCCACGCGACGGCCGCGGTGACGACCTGGTCGTCGGGGACCACGCGATTGGCCAGGTTCCATTCCAGGCATTTGGCGGCTAGCACGCGTTCGCCGCTGATGGCGAGCTCGAAGGCACGACGATGACCCACGCGCTCGGTGAGCAACCACGTCAGGCCACCGTCGGGGACGAGACCAATCTTGGCGAATGGCACCTGGAAGAACGCGCTCTCGCCCATCACGACCAGGTCGCACACCAGCGCGAACGCGCCGCCGATGCCTGTTGCGAAGCCATTCACGGCCGCGATCACGGGCTTCGGCATGCGCGCGATCTCGCGCAGCGCGGCGCCGTATTCCTCGTTGAGCTGTCGTTCGACGTCGGCTCCCGACGTCATCGGCTCCGCCTTGAGGTCTGCGCCCGCGCTGAAGCCGCGGCCCGCGCCTGTCAAGACGACGGCACGCACGGCAGCGTCGGTCGCGACGGCCTGCAACGCCTGCTTCAACGCGCTGCGCAGGCCCGACGTGAATCCGTTGAGGGACTCAGGCCTGTTCAGTGTGACGATCGCCACGCGACCGCGATGTTCGACCAGCACTTCTGTCATGTTTTCCTTCAGCTCCTCACGAGGCCTTGGCAGCGGCCTTGGCCGCGCCGTCGTAGTACGTCTCGCCGCTCTGCGCGCGCAGCAGCAGCCCCTTGGTCGGCTTGAAGCGCTCGCCGTACAGCTTCGCGAGTCGCTTGCATTCGGCCACGAATTTCACCGGCCCGATCGTATCGATGTACGACAACGTGCCGCCGGTATAGGCCGGAAAACCCCAGCCGAGGAACGAGCCGAGATCCGCTTCGTGCACGCTGCGCAACACGCCATCCTCGAAGCAGCGCGCGGTTTCCAGTGCCTGGATGTAAAGCAGCCGCGTCTTGAGCTCTTCGATGCTGGGTTGCTGTGCAAGCCGCGGATATTCGTTGACGAGCCCGGCCCACAGCGTCTTCTTGCCGCCTTCCGGGTAATCGTAATAGCCGGCGCCGCTCTTGCGGCCGAGGCGCTTGAGGTCTTCAACGAAGTGCTTCACGACCGGCAAGCTGACCGGCTCCTTGTACTTCGCCCCCAGGTCTTCACGCGACTGCGAGATGACCTTGTAAGCAAGTTCGAGGCTGACTTCGTCACTGACGGCGAGCGGTCCGACCGGCATGCCCGCAAGCTTGCCCGCGCTTTCGATCAGCTGCGGATCGATGCCTTCGGCCAGCATCTTCGCGCCTTCGGCCGTGTACGTGCCGAAGCAGCGGCTCGTGTAGAAGCCGCGGCTGTCGTTGACCACGATCGGCGTCTTCTTGAGCTGGCCGACGTAGTCGAGCGCACGCGCGATGGCCGCACTGCTCGTCTGCTTGCCGACGATGATCTCCACCAGCGGCATCTTCTCGACCGGTGAGAAAAAATGGATGCCGATGAAATTCTTAGGCCGCTGCGACGCCTTGGCGAGACCCGTGATCGGCAGCGTCGACGTGTTGCTGGCGAACACGGCGTCCTTGGCGATGACAGCCTCGGTCTTCGCCGTGACGTCGGCCTTGATCTCGCGCTTCTCGAACACGGCCTCGATGACGAGGTCTGCGCCTGCGAGCTGCGCGTAGTCGACGGTCGGCTTGATGCGGGCCAGCACCGCGGCGGCCTGTTCCTGCGTGCGACGGCCTTTCTCGACTTCCTTCCCCAGCAGCTTCGCCGAATACGCCTTGCCCTTCTCGGCCTGCTCCGCCGTCGAATCAATCAGAATAACTTCCATGCCTGCCAGCGCCGAGACATAGGCAACGCCGGCGCCCATCATGCCGGCGCCGAGCACGCCGAGCTTCTTCACCTGCGACTTCGGCACGTCCGCGGGGCGCACCGAGAGCTTGTCGGCATGGCCCTTATTCACGAACATCGTGCGGATCAGGTTGCGCGCGACCGGTCCGGTCACGAGCGTCGCGAAGTACTTTGCTTCGACTTCGAGGCCTTTCTCGATCGGCAGCAGCGTGCCTTCGAACACGCACGAAAGGATCGCTGCGGGCGCGGGATAGTTGTGCAGCGTCTTCCTGGCGACGAGCGCCGTCGCGCCCATGAAAGTCTGCGTGGTACCGGCGCTGGCGAATGCGACGCCGCCCGGCACGCGGTAGCCCTTCTGGTCCCACGGCTGCACGGCAACCGGCGAGCTCATGAGCCAGCGCCTGGCTGCGGCGATGAGTTCGCCCGCGGGTACCACTTCATGCACGAGCCCCAGCCTCTTCGCTTCGGCGGCCGCGATGTTGCCGCCTTCGAGCAGGAACGGCAGTGACTGCGTGACGCCGATCAGGCGCGGCATGCGCTGCGTGCCACCGCCGCCCGGCAGCAGGCCCACCTTGACTTCGGGCAGGCCCACGAAGGCCTTGGGATCGTCCGCGATCACGCGGTAATGACACGCGAGACACAGTTCGAAACCGCCCCCGAGCGCGAGTCCGTTGATCGCAGCCACAAAGGGCTTGCCGCAGGTTTCGATCCGCCGCAGCAGTCGACCCAGGCCCGTGAAGTTCTCGTACACATGTACCGCCGAATGCTGCGGGCCGAAGCTGCGCAGGAACTCGGTCAGGTCGTAGCCGGCGAGGAAGCTTGGCTTGCCCGACGTGACGATGGCACCGCGGATGGCACTGTCAGCGACGATCTGGTCGACGATGGCCGCCAGTTCCGCTTCGACTTCGGGCCCGAGCACGTTCATCGAACGTCCGGGACTGTCCATCGTGATCAGCGCGATGCCGTCGGCGTCGACGGCCAGGTTGAAATGCGTCTGCATATGCTGGTTTCCTGGTCGGTCGGCGCGTCAGACGCGCTCGATGATGGTGGCCGTGCCCATGCCCGCGCCCACGCACAGCGTGATCAGCGCGGTATTGAGGTCGCGGCGCTCGAGTTCGTCGAGCACGATGCCTAAGATGATCGCACCGGTTGCGCCGAGCGGATGTCCCATCGCAATGGCGCCACCGTTGACGTTGACCTTGTCATGCGGCACGCCCATCGCGCGCATGAAGCGCATCACTACGGAGGCAAACGCTTCGTTGACCTCGAACAGGTCGATGTCTGCGACGGTCATGCCGGCGCGCTTCAGCAGCTTCTGCGTGACGAGCGCGGGGCCCGTCAACATGATCGCAGGCTCGCTGCCGATCGACGTGAACGCGCGAATGCGTGCGCGCGGCTTGAGGCTGGCCTTGCTGCCGAAGCGCTTGCTGCCGATCAGCACGCCGGCCGCGCCATCGACGATGCCGCTCGAGTTCGCAGCCGTGTGGACATGGTTGATCGCATCGACCTGCGGGTACTTCATCTGCGCGACCGCATCGAAGCCCGCCTGCTCGCCCATCGTGGCAAACGCGGGCTTCAGGCTGGCCAGGCTTGCCAGCGTTGCATCCGGGCGCATGTGTTCGTCACGATCGAGCATCACGCGACCGAGGATGTCTTTCACCGGGACGACCGACCTGGAGAACCGGCCTTCGGCCCAGGCGCTCGCGGCACGCCGTTGACTCTCGACGGCATAACCGTCCACATCCTCGCGCGTGTAGCCATCGAGCGTCGCGATGAGGTCCGCGCCCACACCCTGCGGCACGAAGTACGTGCTGTAGGCGACGGCCGGATCGGCCACCCACGCGCCGCCGTCCGCGCCGATCGGCACGCGTGACATCGACTCGACGCCGCCGGCGACCACGGCCTGTGACTGGCCGGACATGACCTGCGCAGCCGCGTTATTGACGGCTTCGAGACCCGACGCGCAAAAGCGATTGAGCTGCTGGCCAGGGACCGATTCATCGTAGCCCGCCACGAGTGCAGCCACGCGCGCGATGTCCGCACCCTGCTCGCCGATGGGCGAGACACAACCGAGCACCACGTCGTCGAGCAAGGTCGTATCGAGGTGGTTGCGATCGCGGACGGCCTGCAGCGTCTGCGCGGCGAGTTGGATGGGCGTGACGCTGTGCAGCGATCCGTCCGGCTTGCCACGGCCCCGCGGAGTGCGGACGTGGTCGTAGATGAAAGCGTCGGCCATGCGAGTGACTCCGGTCGGGCCACGCGGACGTTCACGCGCCGCGGGCGATACTGCAAAAATTGCGTGCTGGGGCGGGCAGTCTGGCCCGCCCGCCATGATAAAGGACTGGTCACGGTCGCGTCAGCTGGCTGTCCGCCACCGGACGTCAGGCCAGCCCGCCGGCAGCCTGCAGTTGCTCGATCTCCACCGCGCTGAACCCCGCCTCGGCCAGCACGTCCACGCTGTCCGCGCCGGCACGGTGGGGCCCGTGCACCGGCGCGGCCGTGGAGCGACTGAAACGCGGCGCAGGCGCATGCTGCTCGACGCCATCCACCGTGATGAAGCTGCCGCGCGCGACGTTGTGCGGGTGCGCCGCCGCTTCGGCGAGACTCAGTACAGGTGCGGCGCAGGCATCGGAGCCAGCGAAAATCGCGGCCCACTCGTCGCGCGTCCGGGTACGGACCGCCGCAGTGATCGCGGCGTGCGCGTTGGGCCAGTGCTTGCGGCTTGCGGGGTAGCCGGCGGCCAGAAACTTGCCGTCAAGGCCGAGCTTCTCGAGCAACAGCGAATAGAACTGCGGTTCGATCGCGCCGATCGCGAGGTACTTGCCGTCGCTCGTCTCGAAGGTGCCGTAATACGGGGCGGAACCGGCCAGCATGAGGTCGCCTGTCTCGTCGCGGAAGTGGCGATCGGTCGCACGAATCGAATAGACGATGCTGAGCAGCGCGATCACGCCGTCGGTCATGGCGACATCGATCACCTGGCCCTTGCCGGAGCGCGAGGCTTCCAGCAGTGCGGCCAGCAATCCCGAGAGCAGCATCATGCCGCCGCCACCGAAATCCGCGACGAGGTTCAAAGGCGGCACCGGCTTGCCTCCGCGCTCGCCCATGAGGTGCAAAGCGCCCGTCAGCGCCAGGTAGTTGATGTCGTGCCCGGCCGATTGCGCGAGCGGACCGGATTGACCCCATCCCGTCATGCGGCCGTACACCAGCTTCGGGTTGCGCGCGAGGCACACGTCCGGACCCACCCCGAGCCGCTCGGTGACGCCAGGCCGGAAGCCTTCGATCAGCGCATCCGCGCCGTCGATCAGGCGCAGCAAGGCCTCGATCCCTGCCGGGCTTTTCAGGTTCAACGCGATCGACTGGCGGTTGCGCAGCAGCGTATCCACCGGGGCCGGCTCCTGCGGCCCGGCTGATGCGCGATCCACGCGGATCACGGTCGCGCCCATGTCGGCCAGCATCATGGCGCAGAAAGGCGCCGGGCCCAACCCCGCGAGTTCAATGATCCTGAAGCCGTGCAGCGGTCCCATTCGTTCAATCCTCAAGGGTGGGTGGTGCGAGCGTGTGACCCGCATCACTAGCTCGTCACTGGCGCGTCACTGGCGCGTCACTGGCGCGTCACTGGCGCGTCGCGCAGGGAAGCGTATCCTGCTGCGGCTTTCGAGTCTTGCCCGGGATGGACGATGCTGCCGCTGCTGCAAGGAATTCGTGTCCTCGACTTCACGACCATCGTGCTGGGTCCGTATGCGACACAGACGCTCGGCGACCTGGGCGCCGACGTCGTCAAGATCGAACCATTAACAGGCGACCTGTTCCGCATGGTGCGCCCGGGCCGCTCGCGTTCGATGGGCGCAGGCTTCATCGGGTTCAACCGCAATAAGCGCTCGTTGGCGATCGACCTGAAACGCCCGGAATCACGCGCGGTTTTGGCGCGCCTGGTCGCCGGCGCCGACGCGGTCGTGCACAACATGCGGCCGAAAGCGGCGGAGGCACTGGGGCTTGCGTACGCCGAGTTGGCGCGAGTCAAGCCCGACCTCGTTTATGCCTTCGCCGCGGGCTACGACCAGGCCGGGCCCAACGCGGACGAACCCGCCTACGACGACATCATCCAGGCCGCCTCGGGCGTCGCCGCGCTCAATGCCAATGCGAGCGGCGAGCCACGGTACCTGTCGACGATTCTCTGCGACAAGGTCGGCGGCCTCCACCTCGCCCTCGCGGTGGCCGCGGCGCTGGCCCATCGCGCACGCACGGGTGCCGGGTGCTGCATCGAGGCGCCCATGTTCGAAAGCTCCGTCGCCTTTTTGCTGACGGAACAACTGGGCGGCGAAACCTTCGTGCCCGCGCTCGGACCGACCGGTTACGACCGACTCGCCGCGCCGAATCGCAGACCCTACCGCACCAGCGACGGTTACATGGCCATCCTGCCGTACAACGCGACGCACTGGGGCGCGTTCTTCGACTTGATCGGCCGGCCGGAACTCGCGCATTCGCCGCAGGTGCAGGATCCGGTGTTGCGCAGCCAGAGCGTGGACTCGCTGTACGCGATCATCACGGAGGTCGCGCCGACGCGCACGACGGACGAGTGGTTGCGCACTTTGCGCGCCGCAGACATTCCCTGCGCGCGAGTGAATTCGATCGGTGATTTGCTGCACGACCCCCATCTGCAGGCGACCGGCTTTTTCACCGAATACGATCACCCGACCGAAGGGCGGCTGCGCGGCACCCGCGCACCTTTCCGCTGGCATGGCGGCACCGAAACAAATGACAAGCCGGCGCCGCGGACGGGCGCAGACGGTCGCGCTGTGCTGCTCGAGGCCGGACTCAGCGAAATTGAGATTGACGGGCTGTTGCGCGAGAAGATCATCGCAGTGACAGCGGACTGAGGGCTGGCAGCCGCGCGCAGCAGCCGCTTGAGTGGCGGCAGCGGACTCAACTGACTAGCTGCTCCGCTTGCAGCGCGTTCCAGGAGCCGGCGGCGTCTCGCGCGCGCCTGCAAAACACTGCGCGATCGCCATCCATTGCGTGGCGACATCGCCCGTCACACTCAACTGCGTGTCATGCACGTTGCGTGTCTGCGCGACGACCCTGCAGAAGTCGACGGCACTGCCTTCGACACGGTCCGTCGCCGTTGGATCGTTCCATTCCCAGATGACGCCGGAGGGGCCCGTGAGCCGCACGTACGGCTTGCTCTCCGGCACGGGGAGCCGGTTGACCTTGAAGGTCCACCCGAACGTGTTGATGCCCATCACCGCGATGTTGCGCAAGCGGTCGTGTTCGACGCGATCGATGCCGAGCGCATCGAAAATCGCCTGGCCGTGCGCCCACGCCTCCATTTGCCGCGCGCTGATGAACGAACGCGCGCTCATGTCAGGCCCCGCCCAGGCGAGCCGATGGTCGGGTGACATGGTTGCGTAAACATCCGCTAAGCGCTGATATTGATCGCGCCAGCGCGCCAGCAGTTCGGTGCCGGCGCAACCCGCCAGCCACCGCCGCGAATATTCGATGAGCGAAATGCCTGCGCCGCGCGCCTGCAGGAGTTCGCCGAACAACGCCTGGACGTCGTCCCGGCTGCGCGCGGCCACTTCCGCAGCGTGATCAAAGAAATACAGATGGCCGAGGACGTCGTCGAAGGTCCATGCCTTGAATTGCGTGGGTGCGTGCCACGCTGCATCCGGCGCGGCGGTGAGCACAGCGTGCAGCGCAGCGCATTCGTCGCGAAAATCGTGCGCCTGGCTCAGCGCAACCGTGGGAGTGTCAGCCATCGCAGTGATGCTCCGGTGCGCAGGACAGAGCCAGGTGGAGACCCGGAGCAGGGAACCTCCACCTGGACTCTGCGTGCCTTTCCCGGGGCTGGCGGGAAAGGCGGCGGCGATCAGTCGGCCTGCCGGCGCAGGAACGCCGGGATGTCGATGAAGTCTTCGCCGTGGGCGCTCAACCCATCACCGACGGCACGCGCGCGATCGCGCAGGCGCGGTGGCGTGTCGTAGGCCGCGTAGTCGGACGGGCTGATCGGCGCGCGACGCCGGTCGGCACGACCCACGCCCTGCACGATCGTCGGCGGCTGCACGGCCTTTGCCACCGCGCGGCCGATGCCGGTCGCAACGACCGTCACGCGAATCTGGTCCGTCATGTCCGGGTCGATCACGTAGCCGACCACGACGGTCGCGTCATCCGAGGCGTATTGCTTCACGGTCTCGCCGACCGTGTGGAACTCGCTCGTGCGCAGGTCCATGCCGGCGGTGACGTTGATCAGCAGGCCGTGGGCGCCAGAGAGGTTCACGTCCTCGAGCAGCGGGCTCGAGATCGCGGCTTCCGCAGCGATGCGCGCGCGACCTTCGCCGGAGGCGTGGCCCGAACCCATCATCGCCATGCCTGTCTCGGCCATCACGGTGCGCACGTCGGCGAAGTCGACGTTGATCATGCCGGGACGCGTGATCAGTTCCGCAATGCCCTGCACCGCGCCCTGCAGCACCTGGTTGGCGGTCTTGAACGCGTCGAGCAGCGTCGTGTCGCCGCCCAGCACGGTGAGCAGCTTCTGGTTCGGGATCGTGATCAGCGAGTCGACGTACTTGTGCAGCTCGGCGATGCCCTGGTCGGCGAGCGATGAGCGCTTGTTGCCTTCCATCTCGAACGGCTTCGTCACGACCGCGACCGTGAGGATGCCGAGTTCCTTGGCGACCTGCGCGACGATGGGCGCTGCGCCGGTGCCGGTGCCGCCACCCATGCCTGCCGTGATGAAGATCATGTCGGAGCCTTCGATCAGCTCGACGATGCGATCACGGTCTTCCATCGCAGCCGCACGGCCCACTTCGGGGTCAGCGCCGGCGCCGAGGCCTTTCGTGATGTTCGAGCCGATCTGCAGGCTGGCCTTGACCTTCGAATGCTTGAGCGCCTGCGCATCCGTGTTGATGCAAACGAAATCGACGCCTTCGATGCCCGAATTGACCATGTGGGCCACGGCATTGCCGCCGCCGCCCCCCACGCCTACGACTTTGATGATTGCGCCCTGGTTTTCCGTGTCTGCGAGTACGAACATGGTGTGCTGCTCCGTAAACAAAATAAGTAGATCGATGACCGCTATCGATAGCCCGGTGCGGTTGCCCGACCGCACCCCGAAATTCAGTGGGGCGTCTTCCGCCCTTCCCCTCTTCCTGCCCTTCCCCTCTTCCTGCCCTTCCTGCCCTTCCTGCCCTTCCTGCCCTTCCTGCTCTTCCTGCTCTTCCTGTCTTCTACTTCCGACTAACCCCTAACCCCTAACCCCTTCCTCAAAAATTCCCCCTGAACCAATCCCGCATGCGCTCGACGATCTTGCGAGTGCCGATGCGATGCGGCGACGGGTTGACGTGACGCGTGCTGCGGCCGAACAGCAGCAGCCCGACACCCGTCGAATGAATGGGATTGCGCACGACGTCGACGAGGCCGCTGACGCCCTGCGGAAGCCCAAGCCGCACCGGCGCGTGGAAGATCTCCTCGGCCAGTTCGATGACGCCGTCCATCTTCGCGCTGCCGCCCGTCAACACGATGCCGGCGGCGATCTTGTCGTGATGATCCGAGCGCATGAGTTCATCGCGCACCAGCACGAAGATTTCCTCGTAGCGCGCCTCGACGACGCTCGCAAGCGTCTGCCGCGCGAGTCGCCGTGCGGGCCGATCACCCACGCTGGGCACTTCGATCGTCTCGTCCGCGTTCGCCAGCTGCGACAGCGCGCACGCATACTTGATCTTGAGCTCCTCGGCGTGATGAGTCGGCGTGCGCAGGCTTTGCGCA
>JANNGT010000067.1:0-2133 GCA_031404015.1 Gammaproteobacteria bacterium
GCAAAGGTGGCTTGCCACCAACAGTCCCTAAAACCAAAAAGTCGAGTCCAGTGACAGCATGAGCAGCGTGTCCAGCAATGGGACTGACTAACCCACCCGGCTGAAAATGGGCCACGGTTTCATCCACCGCTTGCATGGTGCCCTGAAACCATTCCTGAGATCGTTTGTACTGCTCTCGTAATACATTAACTGCGTTTTGAATTGGTTCCGGCGCGCGTTTCTGTCTTTCCAAGCGCGACGGAACATGTCGGATCGGACGCTTACACTAAGCGCCTCGCGGCTTTCTCGCGGCGCCGAATCAATCTCGCGCAATCACCGCGCCTGCAGCGCACGCAACCACGCAACGATCGGCGCATCGGCCTCGAGAATATCGTGCTCGTGCAACCGCGCAGGCTCGACCCATTCCAGCGCCTGGCCATCCAAACCGTGCGGCTGGCCCGACCAGTCCGCGACTCGCCACACATCGAGCCAGATGGTGCGCGCGGGATAGACCGCGGCGTAGCACATCACGCGACCCGCCACGGTCGCCTCGATGGCAATCTCTTCGCGCAGCTCACGCACGATGGCCGCGTGCGGCGTCTCGCCCTCGCTCACCTTGCCGCCGGGAAATTCCCAGCGTCCCGCGAGTGCCTTGCCCGCAGGCCGCTGCGCGATGAGCACACGGCCCGCGTCATCGAAGACTAGGCCCGCGACGACCCACAACTCCTGCACGGCCACTTTCAGCAAATGCTGCGGTAATTCGTGATCTCAGTCGAACCGACCGTGACAGTGCTTGAACTTCTTGCCCGACCCGCACGGGCACGGCTCGTTGCGACCGACCTTCTTCGAATCGCGCACGACCGTTTCGCCACTGCTGCCGGGACCGAGGTGACCTCCAGGCGCCACTTCGCCGCCCGAGAATCCACCCGCAAAACCGGGGGCCGCTGAAAACCCGCCGCCCATGCCGCCGGCTGCGACGGCCGCGCCCTGCGCCAGGCCGTCGCTCGCGATGACGGACTGCGGCGACGCGTGCTGCAGCTGCAGCTTCTGCAACGCCATCTGCCGCTCGCGCTCCTGCTCCTCGATCTCGGCCTCGTTGCGCACCTGCAGCCGCGACAGCAGCGACACGGTGTCGTGCTTGATCCGGTCGAGCAGCGCGCCAAAGAGTTCGAACGCCTCGCGCTTGTATTCCTGCTTCGGGTTCTTCTGCGCGTACGCGCGCAGGTGGATGCCCTGGCGCAGGTAATCCATCGCGGCCAGGTGCTCGCGCCAGTGACGATCGAGCTCCTGCAGCATCACGGCCTTCTCGAGGTGCCGCATGACCGGCGCGCCCACGGCCTCCACCTTGGCGGCGTAACCGTCTTCGACCTCCTTGACGATCCGCTCACGCAGCGCGGCCTCGTTGATGTCGTGGTCGGCCGCAAGCCACGCCTTCGGATCGATCGACGTGATGAAATCACGCTCGACCGCTTCGCGCAGCTCGTCGAGTTTCCATTCCTCTTCGGGACTCTCGCGCGGTACGTAGTCGTCGATCAGGCCGTGCACGACTTCGGCGCGGATGCCCGTGACGGAATCGGAGATGTCCTCCGCCGCCATGATCTCGGTGCGCTGCTGGTAGACCACCTTGCGCTGGTCGTTCGCGACGTCGTCGTATTCGAGCAGGTTCTTGCGCAGGTCGAAGTTGTACGCTTCCACCTTGCGCTGGGCGCGCTCGATCTGGCGCGACAGCATCTTGCTCTCGATGACTTCGCCTTCCTTCATGCCGGCGGTAGTCAGCCAGCGCTTCGTGCGCTGGGGATCGCCGAAGATGCGCATCAGGTTGTCTTCGAGCGACAGGTAGAACCGGCTCGAGCCCGGGTCGCCCTGGCGGCCCGATCGACCGCGCAGCTGGTTGTCGATGCGGCGCGACTCGTGCCGTTCCGTGCCGATGATGTGCAGGCCACCCGACGTGATCACGGCCTCGTGCCGGCGCTTCCAGTCCGTCTCGGTTGCAGCGCGCATGACCGTGTCGACCGGATCGATCTCGAGCAGTTCCGTCTTGAGGCTGCCGCCCAGCACGATGTCGGTGCCGCGGCCGGCCATGTTGGTCGCGATCGTCACGGTGCCGGGGCGTCCGGCCTGCGACACGATCGTCGCTTCGCGATCGTGCTGCTT
>JANNGT010000068.1:0-2899 GCA_031404015.1 Gammaproteobacteria bacterium
CGGCCGCGATTCCAGAGCGCTTCGAGGCCGGTGTGCCACGCGTGATCGCCAGGAACCTTGCCCGAGTCGACATAGTCGTCTGCCACGTTGGACGCCGGCTTGCCCTTGTAGCGCAGCTGGTTGTCGACCGCGCCGTAGTAACGCACGCTCGCTGCGAGATGCAGGTAGTCGGCACCGTCCTCCGACCACACCGGCAGCGCCGTCACGCGACCGGCGAAATCATTGCCCGAGCCGGACCACTCCTTGCCCTGCGTGAACCAATCGTTGTAATAGCCGACGGCCCAGGTGCCGCGCTGGTCCAGCACGGTGTTGCCGAGCGTGGCGCCCACGTTGCGTGAACGGAAGAACGGGCTCAGCAGGCGTTCGTTGTGCGGCAGGTTCGCCGCGTCCCCGACCATCTCGTAGACGAACGGCTCCTTGATCTTGCCGAGCGTCAGCGTGCCGAGCTGCGGACCGAGCAGCGTGGAGATGCGCACGTCCGTCGTGTTCCAGTCGCTGGCCGAGCTCTGGTCGAAGCCCTTGTACTCGTAGCTCAGCATGTAGTTCCAGTCGCGGAACAAGTCGAAATGCCCGCGCGCCGACAATCGCAGTGAACGCGCTTCGAGCTGGTCTTCCTGGTTGCCCACCTGCGCCTTGCTGGCGGCGTCCTGGTCGAAACTCGTGTAGTCCATCGGCATCACGACGAACCCGAACTTGACCGAGAAGCGGTCGTGCTCGTCCTCGATCTTCGCGTTTGCGAGCGTCGCGTCCGGGACGACGCTGGTCGTTGCGAATTCGGCGTCGTCCTTGAGCAAGTGCTTGGATTCGGGCGTCACGTCGGACTCGGGGGACTGCGCCCGCGCGAGCCCGGCGCCGGCGATGACCAGTGTCGCAGCCGCCAGCAACCGATATGGAGTGAACGCGTGACGACGTGCCATCGCACTGCTCCCCGGCCCTGAAATCAAACCACGGCGCACCGCTCGAGAGACGCCTGCGGGGGTGGGAATGCAGGCGGCTCCCTCACGGGCGCCGTGGATTTTTCTTGCGCGGCGTACGCGTTACTGTTTCGAGCCTTGCTGCACCGCTTCCATCGCGCGGTCCAGGTTGAAGCTGCCGGGCTTCTGCCGCGGCGGGAAGTCCTTGAAGCTCTGCAGCCACCGGCCCATGTACGCGCCGGCGGGCGCGATCATGTACATGCGTTCCATGTACCAGCGCTGGTAGCCCATTGCGTTCTCTTCTTCAGCGCGTTCGAACGGATCCATGCGCAGGTTGGTCAGCTTGGGCGCGCGGAGGGAAACGAAAGGCTCCTGCCAGACCTTGAGGCCTTCCGCCTGCTGTTCGAGGAAGGTGACCTTCATGTCCTGATAGCGCAGCGCGGCGACGTTGCCGTCGTCGGTCCAGTAAATGAACTCCTTGCGCGGCCACTCGGCCTGTCCGCGCAGCGCAGGACCGAGGTCGTAGCCGTCGAGATGGGCCTTGACGGTGGTCTTGCCCATCTTGCGCCCCTTGAGCATGTCGGCCGTGACGTTGCTGTCGCCGGCTGCGGCCAGCAGCGTTGGCAGCATGTCTTCGTGCGCACCGATATCGTTGATCACCGTGCCCGGCTTGATCACGCCCGGCCAGCGGATCATCGTCGGGACGCGATAGCCGCCTTCCCACTGCGTGTTCTTCTCGCCGCGGAACATCGTCGTGCCGCCGTCCGGCCACGTGAACGTCTCGGCGCCGTTGTCGGTCGAGTACATGACGATGGTGTTCTGATCGACACCCAGTTGCTTGAGCTTGGCCAGCACCTGGCCGACGTGGCCGTCGTGCTCGACCATGCCGTCGGCATAGATGCCGTAGCCAGTCTTGCCGGCCGCGTCGGCGTGCAGGTGCGTAAAGATGTGCATGCGGGTGGAGTTCCACCACACGAAGAACGGCTTGTTCGCCTTGACCGCGCGATCCATGAAGTCGAGCGCCTTCTCGGTCACTTCACGGTCGATTGTTTCCATGCGCTTCCTGGTCAACGGACCCGTGTCCGTGATGCGGCCGTCGGCAAAGCTGTGGATCACGCCGCGCGGACCGAAGTTCTTCTTGAACTCGGGATTCTTCGGGTAATCGACGTTCTCGGGCTCCTCCTCGGCGTTGAGGTGATAGAGGTTGCCGAAGAACTCGTCGAAGCCGTGATTCGTCGGCAGCATCGAGTCGCGATCGCCGAGATGGTTCTTGCCGAACTGGCCGGTGGCGTAGCCCTGCGCCTTGAGGAAGGTGGCGATGGTCGGGTCGTCGGTCATGCCTTCGGGGGCGCCCGGCAGGCCGACCTTGGTCAGGCCGGTGCGGATCGGCGACTGCCCGGTGATGAAGGCAGCGCGTCCTGCCGTGCAGCTCTGCTGGCCGTACCAGTCGGTGAACATCGCACCTTCGTTCGCGATGCTGTCGATGCTCGGCGTCCGGTATCCCATCATGCCGTTGTTGTAGGCGCTGACGTTGAATTGGCCGATGTCGTCGCCCCAAATCACCAGAATGTTGGGCTTGTCGCTCGCGGCGCTCGCCGCGGAAGCGAGGGTCGTGACGAACACGACGGCTACGACCGCGACCAGCGCGGTGATGAAGAATTTTCGCTGCATGGGAACTCTCCCCCGAGCGCGATGACGGCCCCTTGCGGCCGCGCCTCGGAGGTTGCTGACTAACACACTCCCCCGGTATGCGTCCAGCTGCGCTCTGTCCGCTACCTCATCGCGATCGTCGACGCGGGAACCTTCGCGAGCGCAAGCGCTAGCGGATGTCTCAACGCTTGTAGTGCTTCATCGCGCGCGCGACTTCTTTCTTGCCCTCGCGCTCGCGGATCGTTGCGCGCTTGTCGTGGGCTTTCTTGCCTTTGGCGAGCGCGACCTCCGCTTTGATGCGGCCATCCTTGTTGAAGTAGAGCTTGGTGGTGATG
>JANNGT010000069.1:0-7271 GCA_031404015.1 Gammaproteobacteria bacterium
TGGTCCTGCGCTTCGCGCGTGATGCCCCAGCGCCGCGCCATCAGTTCGCAGCTCTGGCCCATGTTGAGGCCGGTGCGCGGCTCGGTGACGGCCGGGAAGTTCGGCTTCCAGTGGCCGGGGCGCAGGGCCGCCCAGGGCGCAAGACGTTGACCCAGCGAGCGGCCGCGCGCGCTGCGCAGCAGGATGCGGCGCAGGTTTTCGTTGATGCCGATCGGCGCATCGCTGGCCGTGTCGACCCCGCCCGCGATTGCGCTGTCGATCTGGCCGGACGCGATTTTCAGACCGAGAATGATCGCGGTCTCGAGGCTGGTGCCACAGGCGCGCTGCAGGTCGAACGCCGGCGTGTGCGCATCGAGTGTCGTGCCGAGCACCGCTTCGCGCGTCAGGTTGAAGTCGCGCGCGCTCTTCAGCACGGCGCCCGCACCCACATCGCCCAATCGTTCCCCGGCCAGGTGGTATTTGTCGGTCAGCGCCTGCAGGGTGGCAGTCAGCATCTGCTGATTACTGCACTCGGCATACGCGCCCATGGAGCGCGCAAAAGGGATCCTGGCGCCGCCGATGATGGCGACCCGACGCGGGGCAGTTCCGACGAGCATGGCATTTTCCCGACAAGGCTTCTGGGCCGTTCAGCGTACGCTTCGGCGCGGCATTACTCACCCGGCATTGCGGCCGGCTGCTATCCTTATTCGCCTTCCAGCCAGCAGAAAAGGCGCCTCGCGGCGCGCGGAATGCACCCATGAGTCACCTGCAGCTTCGAGCAGCCGACGGCCACACGTTCTCGTCCTATCTCGTGCGCCCGGAGGGCACCGCGCGCGGCGCCATCGTCGTCGTGCAGGAGATCTTCGGCGTGACCGGGCACATCGAACGCGTCGCCGAGCAGTACGCCGCGGCAGGCTACCTTGCGATCGCGCCGGCGCTGTTCGATCGCCAGCAGCCCGGCGTCAACCTGGCGTACGACCAGGCGGGCATGGCCACCGGGGTGGGGTACATGCAGAAGGCCGACTTCGGCCAGGTCATGCTCGACCTGCAAGCCGCGATCGACGCAGTCGACCACGCCGGTGCGGTTGGCATGGTGGGCTACTGCTGGGGCGGTCTGGTCACGTACATGGCGGGCAGCCGCACCTCGATCACGGCGGGCGTGTCCTATTACGGCGGCGGCATCACGCAATTTCTGGAGCCCGTGCCGCGCTGCCCGATGCAGTTTCACTTCGGCGCGAACGACACGCACATTCCGCCGAGCGACGTCGAACAGATTCGCGCTGCGTTCCCGCAAGGGGAGTACCACCTGTACGCGGCGGGCCACGGCTTCAACTGCACGGACCGCGCGAGTTACGACGCGGCGGCTGCGGTGCAGGCGTTTGAGCGGGCCAGGGAATTTTTTGGCAGGTATTTGGGCTGAGATTCCGAATGCCATAACCCCGCAGCCCCTCACCCCGCAGCCCTCACCCCCACCCTCTCCCGCGATGCGGGAGAGGGAGCAAGAACAGAGAAGAACAGAATGCTGAAACTCAACGACCCCACTCTGCTGCGGCAGCAGTGCTACCTCGACGGCGAATGGCGCGACGCGCGCGGCGGTGGCACCAGGCCGGTCACCAATCCTGCGACGGGTGACGTGCTCGGCACCGTGCCGAACATGGGCGCTGACGAAACGCGTCTCGCCATCGAAGCCGCGGCGGCGGCCTTCCCGGCGTGGGCCGCGCGCACCGCCAAGGACCGCTCGACACT
Organism: Gammaproteobacteria bacterium; assembly: GCA_031404015.1. Taxonomy (GTDB): domain Bacteria; phylum Pseudomonadota; class Gammaproteobacteria; order Steroidobacterales; family Steroidobacteraceae; genus RPQJ01. Next base: position 1,726 of record JANNGT010000069.1, read on the forward strand.
CCTGCGCCGCTGGCACGACCTGATGCTGGCAAACGCCGACGACCTCGCCACGCTGATGACTGCCGAGCAAGGCAAGCCGCTGGCCGAGGCGCGCGGCGAGATCACGTACGCCGCGTCGTTCATCGAGTGGTTTGCCGAAGAAGGCAAGCGCGTCTACGGCGACGTCATTCCCGGCCATCAGCCTGACAAGCGCATCTTCGTGCTGCGGCAGCCGGTCGGCGTCGTCGCGGCAATCACGCCGTGGAATTTCCCGGCTGCGATGATCACGCGCAAGGCTGGGCCTGCGCTGGCTGCGGGCTGCACGTTCGTCTGCAAGCCCGCGATGCAGACGCCCTACTCCGCGCTCGCGATGGCGGAACTTGCGCACCGGGCCGGTATCCCGCAGGGCGTGTTCAGCGTGATCACAGGCTCGGCCGCCGCCATCGGCGGCGAGATGACGTCGAACCCCATCGTGCGCAAGGTTACGTTCACGGGCTCGACCGAGATCGGCAAGCAGCTCATGCAGCAGTGCGCGAGCACGCTCAAGAAGCTGTCGCTCGAGCTCGGCGGCAACGCGCCGTTCATCGTGTTCGACGATGCGGACCTCGACGCAGCCGTGCAGGGCGCGATGGCGAGCAAGTACCGCAACACCGGGCAGACGTGCGTCTGCGCCAACCGCCTGCTGGTGCAGGAAGGCGTGTACGACGCGTTTGTCGCGAAGCTCGTCGACGCCGTGCGCAAGCTGCGCGTCGGCGACGGCCTGCAAGGCGCCACCGAGCAGGGCCCGTTGATCGACGACAAGGCGGTTGCGAAAGTCGAGGAGCACGTCGCAGACGCACTCGCGAAAGGCGGCAAGATCGTACTCGGCGGCAAGCGTCACGCGCTGGGTGGCACCTTCTTCGAACCGACGATCATCACGCACGTGCTGCCGTCGATGCTGGTCGCGTGCGAGGAAACGTTTGGTCCCGTGGCGCCGGTCTTTTCGTTCAAGGACGAGAAGCAAGCGATCCGCATGGCGAACGACACCGAGTTCGGGCTCGCGTCGTACTTCTACACGCGCGATCTCGCCCGATCGCTCCGCGTCGCCGAAGCACTCGAGTACGGCATCGTCGGCCTCAACACGGGATTGATCTCGACCGAAGTGGCCCCCTTCGGCGGCGTCAAGGAATCGGGCTTCGGTCGTGAAGGCTCGAAGTACGGCATCCTCGACTACACCGAGCTCAAGTACCTCTGCATCGGCGGCATCGAGGGTTGAACCAGCGGTCCCTCATTTACCTGCTCGCGGTCATCGTCACGATCGGCTCGGTCGCGACCAACATCTACCTGCCGGCGCTGCCGGTCGTCCGCGAGCACTTCGGCTCGACGGTGGCCCATGCGCAGGCCACGTTCTCGATCGCCTTGCTCACGTTTGCGATCGGCATGCTGTTCTGGGGACCGTTCGCGGATCGCTACGGTCGCAGGCAGGCCATCCTGGCGGGCGTGGCGCTGATGGGTGCAGGCTCGGTCGTCTGCATGGTGGCGCCGAGCCTCGGGTGGTTGATCGCGGGCCGCGCGGTGCTGGCCTTCGGCACCGCAACCGGCATCGCGGTGTCGCGGGCGATCGTGAGCGACCTCTACCCCGAGGACATGGCCAAGGCCCTTGCCCAGCTGGCGATCGTGGCCGTGGTCTCGAGCGCGTCGGCTCCCGTCGTCGGCGGATTTCTCACGTCGTGGTTTGGCTGGCGTTCGGTGTTCGGCGCACAGATCGTCATGGCCGTCGCGGTGGCCTGGCTCACGTGGAAGCACTTGCCCGAGACGCGCCCCGCCACGCGCACGCCACCGGCCGTCGCCGAGATGGCAAGGGTCTCCGGCACGTTACTCGCACAGCCGCAGTTCCTGAGCTGCGTGCTGCAGTCGTCGGCGGCGTACTCGATGTTCGTCGTGTTCATTTCGCTTGCGCCCTACGTGATGGTCACGTCGCTCGGCCGCTCGGCCACGGAATACGGCCTGTACTACCCATTCATCGCCTTCGGCTACGTGGCCGGGAACTGGGCGCTGGGCCGCCTCTCGGGTCGCGGCCAGCACTGGATGATCAGCTTCGGCGTGGGGCTGCAGCTGGCAGCCGCGCTGAGCGCCCTGCTGTTTGTCGCGATCGGACTGCGGCACCCGCTCTGGATATTCGTGCCCATGTCGGTGCTCTATTTCGGTCAGGGCCTGTTCATGCCGCACCTCACGGCCATCGCGGTGAACCTCGCCCCGGCCCACGCGACGGGCGTGGGGTCGAGCACGCTGGGGTTCCTGAACCAGTTCATCTCGGCAATCTGCGTGCAGGCCATGGGGCTCGTGGGCGTCGGCAGCGCGCTGCCCATGCTCCTGTTCTGCGTGGGCGCGGCCGTGTTCCAGTTGCTCGTGCTGTGGCGGTCCCCGCGGATGGAGTCCGCTGGCAGGCCCGGCTGAGAGGCGTGATATCTTGCGCAGCCCGGCCCGCCTCGTACGTTTCGTGACATGACCTACCTCGGCACCCCAGATTTCGCACACGGTTCGCGACCGCGGGTCGGCATCCTGCTCGTCAACCTGGGCACGCCTGCGGATCCGTCGCCGGGCTCCGTGCGCCGGTACCTCGCCGAGTTCCTGTCCGATCCGCGCGTGATCGAGGCTCCGCGGTTGCTATGGTGGCTGGTGCTGCACGGCGTGATCCTGCGCACGCGGCCCAAACGCAGTGCCCATGCGTACCAGAAAGTCTGGACGCCCGCAGGTTCGCCGCTGCTGCTCGAATCGCGCAAGCTCACCGCAGGGCTCGCCGCCCGACTGCGCGAGCGGTGTGGCGACGGCGTGGTCGTGGACCTCGCGATGACGTACGGCCAGCCTTCGATCACCTCGGTGCTCGAACGCTTTCGCGAGCAGAACGTGCAGCGCCTGCTGGTGCTGCCGCTGTATCCGCAGTATTCGTCGACGACGACCGGCAGCATTTTCGAATTCGTCACGCGCGAACTCTCCAAATGGCGATGGATGCCCGAGCTGCGCTTCGTCAACCAATACTGGCAGCGCGACTCGTACCTGACCGCGGTCGCCGACAGCGTCGCGGCACACTGGCAGACGCACGGGCGCAAGCACCTGCTGTTCTCGTTTCACTCGATCCCCAAGCGCTATTTCATGGCCGGCGATCCTTACCATTGCTTCTGCCTCGGCACGGCGCGCGGCGTCGTTGAGCGATTGGGACTCGCAGACGGCGAGTGGTCCCTGGGCTTTCAATCGCGCTTCGGGCGCGAGGAGTGGCTGAAGCCCTACGTCGACGTGACGCTGCGGGAATACGCCAAGGCCGGCCCGAAGAAGGTCACGGTGGTGTGCCCCGGCTTCGCGACGGACTGCCTCGAGACGCTCGAGGAAATCAGCATGCAGAACCGCGAAATGTTCCTGGAGCAAGGCGGCGAGGAATTCGATTACGCGCCGTGCCTCAATGCGAGCCCGGCACACGTCGGCGTGATGGAAGACATCGTGCTGCAGCACACCGGCGGCTGGGCCGAAATGAGCGCAAACACGCCGAGCGAAGCGGCCCTCTTCGCCTCCCGCGAACGCGCGCTGGCCCGCGGCGCGCAGCGCTGACGGCGCAGTTCCGCCCGACCCGCCATGCCGCTCGGACGATTCCTCGAATTCAGTATCGCGACGGCCGACGTCGCGGCGTCACTCGCGTTCTACGAATCGCTTGGTTTCGTGCAGGCCACCGTCGGCGAAGCGTGGCCGCACCCCTACGCCGTGGTCACGGACGGGCGACTTTGCATCGGCCTGCACGGCCAGGAGTTCATAAGTCCGCTGCCGACCTGGGTCGCTCCTTCGTTGCGGCAACGACTCGACGAACTCACAGGAATCGGCATCGAACTGGAAGAGGCGCGGCTCGATGACGGTGCTTTGCACCAGGCCTTCCTGCGCAGCCCATCCGGACAGCGGCTGCGGCTGCTCGAGGCACGCACGTACTCACCTCCCGCGCTGGCACCCAGCCACACCTCTCAGTTGGGCTACTTCGAGGAGTTCGCGCTCGCGACAGCAGGCAGGGCCGTCGAGGAGGCGCACGCGTTCTGGGAGCGACTTGGGTTCGTCGCGTTCGAACCCATCGTCGAACCTTTCCTGCGCGTGGTGTCCTCCAGCCGTGACCTCAACGTGGCACTGTACGGCCTGGACCTGCAGCAGCCTGTGCTGGTGTTTTCTGCCGCAGGCATGGCCAGCCGCATCGAGCAGTTGCGGGAACAAGGCCACTCGTTTGCTGCGCGACTGCCACGTGAGTTGACCGCGCTCGGTGCCGCCATCCTGCAAGCACCGGAGGGAACGGCGTTACTGCTGTTGGACGAAACCGTCCTCGCCGCGTGACAGGCGAGCACGAAACAGGCTTAGAATTCTGCTCGCTGCGGGAGTGGCAGCGCTCACCAACCAACGAGACAGGGGTGTCCCGATGAACTTGCGTTCCACGACGTTTGATTCGCGCCTGCTGCTTGCCCTCACGGTCGGCCTGGCGTTGGCCGGGTGCCAGAAGAAGGAAGAAGCCGCGACCGCCACGGTTGCAGACACCGCCGCGCCGGCGACCGCCGAAGCCCTGGAGGGCCAGGTCGACATCATTGCGTGGCCCGGCTACATCGAGCGCGGCGAGACCGACAAGAACTACGACTGGGTGACGTCGTTCGAGCAGGACACCGGCTGCAAGGTCAACGTCAAGACCGCCGGCACATCCGACGAAATGGTGTCGCTGATGACGCAAGGCGGGTACGACCTCGTCACGGCTTCGGGCGACGCGTCGCTGCGGCTCATTCGCGGCGGCACCGTGCAGCCGGTCGACCTCGAGCGCATCCCCAGTTACGCCAACGTCGACGAGCGCGTGAAGCAGTCGCCCTGGCATTTCGTCGACGGCAAGCACTACGGCACCCCGTACCAGTGGGGCCCGAACGTGCTGATGTACAACACCAAGGCGTTCCCGACTCCGCCCACGTCGTGGTCGGTCGTGTTCGAAGAGCAGAAGCTCGGCGACGGCAAGTCGAACAAGGGTCGCATGCAGGCTTATGACGGGCCAATCTACATCGCAGACGCCGCGCTGTACCTGATGGCGACGAAGCCCGACCTTGGCATCAAGGATCCGTACGAGCTCAACGAGGCGCAGTACGCCGCGGCGCTCGAGCTGCTGCGCCAGCAGCATCCGCTGGTGCATCGCTACTGGCACGACGCCAACGTGGCCGTGCAGGACTTCACCAACGAGGGCGTGGTCGTCTCGGGTTCGTGGCCGTTCCAGGTCAATACGCTCGTGGCCAACAAGCAGCCGATCGCGAGCGTGGTGCCGGTGGAAGGCGCGACCGGTTGGGCAGACACGACGATGCTGGCAGCCAATGCCAAGCATCCCAACTGCGCCTACAAGTGGATGGAGTGGTCGCTCAACGCGAAGGTGCAAGGTGACGTCGCGGCGTGGTTCGGCTCGTGCCGGCCGTGCCGGCCGCGTGCAAGGGCAACGCGTTGCTCGGCGACCAGGGTTGCGCCACCAACGGCTTCGACAAGTTCGACGAAATCCACTTCTGGCGCACGCCGGAAGCCGCCTGCAGCACCGGTACGTG
>JANNGT010000070.1:0-2606 GCA_031404015.1 Gammaproteobacteria bacterium
GAGCGGGTACTGGCGGATGACCGGTCTAAGGCGATTCAGTTGGTAATGTTGGCCCGCTTACTCAAGCGCGTGGTCGAGATCGACAGACCGACGGCGGACGAGCCCCTGCACCCTTCAATCGCACCCAGTCCCCTATAGTCTCTTTAACCCCGGAGGTCCCCATGCGCCTTGCGCACGCGTCGCGTCTGCCCGTTGCCGTCCTGCTCGCGGCCCTTGCCGGATTGTCGGCACAAGGGCAAGCGTCCGCTTCCACGCCCGAGGCCGCACCCGATCCACGCTTCGACCGCGTGGTCGCTGTGGTGCAGGAGCAGATGAAGGCACTCGGCGTGCCGGGCGCCGCGCTCGGAATCCTCGCCGACGGCCGCGTCCACACCCGCGGGTTTGGTGTGACCAACATCGATCACCCGCTGCCGGTCACCGACGACACGCTCTTTCAGATCGGATCGATCAGCAAGACGTTCACCGGGACGGCGATCATGCGGCTGGCCGAGCAGGGGAAGCTGCGGCTGGACGACCCGATCCGAAAGTACCTGCCGCACTTCGCCGTGAAGGACGCCGACGCGTCCTCGCGTGCCACCGTGCGCGACACGCTTACCCATATGGGCGGGTGGGAGGGGGACTTCTTCGATGATCCGTCGAGCGGAGACGATGCGCTGGAGCAGATCGTCGAGCGGATGGGGAGACTGGAGCAGACGGCCAAGGTCGGCGAGATGTGGGGCTACAACAACGCCGGCTTCTACGCGGCCGGGCGCATCATCGAAGTGGTTACGGGCAAGCCGTTCGAGCGCGCGCTTCGAGAGTTGGTGCTCGATCCGATCGGGATCGATCGCGCTTACCTGTTCCCCGCGGACGTCATGACGCACCGCTTCGTCGTGGGCCACGGTGCTCCCAAGGGCGTGGCGAGGGTGCTCACCCCATGGCCGATTCCGCGCGCCGCCAACGCGGCCGGAGGTATCACGACCGACGTGGCCTCGATGCTGCGATACGCCGCCTTCCACATGGGAGATGGAACCTCCGCCGCGGGCACCCGCGTGTTGTCGGCATCGTCGCTCGCGCAGATGCGCGCGACGGCGGCGCCCAAGACCGGCAGCGATCTGACGATGGGGCTGACGTGGCATCTGAGCCGGGCGGGCAACCTCGCGGTCGCAGAACATGGCGGCGTCACGAATGGCCAGATCTCGCACCTGTGGCTGGTACCCGAGCGGCGGTTTGCGATCGCGGTGGTCACCAACTCCGACCGGGGCGACACACTCAACACGCAGGTCGTCCGCGCCGCGATGGATGCGTACCTCGGCGTGGTCACGCCGCGCCCCGCGAGAATGGTGGTCGCGGCAGATGCGCTCGCGGAGTATGCGGGCACTTATCGCCGTCAGTATGCCGACGTCACCGTGACGGTTGATGGCGACGCGTTGAAGTTCCAGGAAACGCCCAAGATGCCGGGCCCCGACCAGCAGATCCCTCCGCAGGGCCCCCCGCAGCGGCTGGCGTTCTTCGAGAAAGATCGCCTGCTGCTAGTCGACGGCCCGAACGCGGGCGAACCCGGCGGCGAGTTCGTGCGCGACGCATCGGGCCGCGTCTCGTGGTTGCGGACCGAAGACTGGCAGCGAGCTGACTTTGGGACCGGCCGCATCCATCGGCGGATTCCCACGCTGACTGGAACACCCTGAACGATCATCCGATCACCCGAGCACCTGAGCACCTGACGGTGAGCCGCCATTCCGAGCGGCGCACCTCGACTGTGCCGAATGACGCAGCGCTGCAGACGGTGTTACACAGGGTCATCACGCGCATGATGAAGCTGCTCACCCGACGGAGGGGTTGGTCGAAGAGGAGGGTTCGACCTACTTGGCCGACAGCAACAGTGATTCAGATGAGGCTCGCGTGCTCAGGCCTCTGCAGGCCGCAGCGTGTATTCGCTGTCTGAACGGCTCGCCGCGAACGTCAGCTTCGGCAACGCGTTGCCATCACACTGTCGGCCACGAGCAGAAGAACACGACCGGCAACTCTGCGGTAGTAAATTGCGATTGATCATGGCCCAAGTCCCTTGCCGCGTTGAGCTGACCGCAGGCGAAGGTCGGTTTGGCGGCGGCGTCCGCGCTGGTTCGTTGACGTGACCCACCGCTTCCTTGCGTATATTCACGCGAACACCAGTGGAGCCAGTGATGACTACCGTAACGCGTGGACTGCCCCCCCTTGCCGCATGTTTGTTCTTGCAGGCATCGTCTGCGCTGGCCCAGACCCCCGCGGAGACCCAGGGGATGCTGGCAGGTCCCGCTGAAGCCGCGACTCGGTCGGCGCTGGAGCGCATCGCCCGGCTCGACCCGACTCTGCAATCTGTCCTGGCGCTCGAGCCTGCCGCCCTTGACGAAGCGCGGTGGCTGGACAGACGGCGCAGCGCACGTGGCTCTCTCCACGGCATGACACTGGTGGTCAAGGACAACATCGAGACCCGCGGCCCGTTGCCAACCACTGCCGGCAGCTCGGCATTGCAGGCCAATGTCAGCGGCCGCGACGCGCCGGTTGTGGCCCGCGTGCGCGCCGAAGGTGCAGTCGTTGTCGGCAAGGCCAACATGTCGGTGTGGGCGTACATGCTCTCCACCCGGGCC
>JANNGT010000071.1:0-32637 GCA_031404015.1 Gammaproteobacteria bacterium
GCTCGGCCTGTGTGAGTCCGGGGCTTACCCGGCGGCGGCTGTGTTGGTGAAGCGGTGGGCCAGGCCCGAGGAAGACGGCAAGAGAGTCGGCCCAGCACCTGCTGGCTATCCTGAACGACATCCTCGACATCTCGCTGCTTACGATACGAACCCGGCTGCCCGGCGGTATGTACGTCGACCCTCCGGAGCACTTGGATGTGTCGCCCGAGGTTGTGTCAGTCACACAGTGATCGGGATGCTCCGCCGACCTACGAACAGCGGTTCGGCGCTGTGGCGAGAAACAGCCGTGGCTGACATACCTTTCGCCTGCCGACCCGCACTCTTCCTGCAACGTATGAAGAGTCGTGCAACGAACCTCGTGATCGTGCTCGTGCTAGTGCTCGCGACTTTCGTCGCTGCCTGCAGCTCACAGCTTCCACTGAACGTCGCCGACGAATTCGGCCCAGAACCGGTGCTGCCTGTCCCTGATCGATCGTTGATACCGACCGTGCATATCGCACCGGCGGTCGGTTGGCCGCCAGGCAGCAAGCCGCAGGCCGGCCCCGGCATGGCCGTGCACGCGTTTGCGTCGGGACTCGATCATCCGCGCTGGGTGTACGTGTTGCCGAACGGCGACGTCCTGGTGGCCGAGACCAATGCGCCACCGCGGCCAGCGGATGAATCCGGCATCAGGAACCGCGCGATGCGCTACTTCATGCAAAGGGCAGGCGCGGGTACGCCGAGCGCAAACCGGATCACGCTGTTGCGCGACACGGATGCGGATGGCGTCGCCGATGTACGCGCCGCCTTCCTTGAAGGACTGAACTCGCCGTTCGGCATGGTTCTGATCGGCAACGACTTTTACGTGGCCAACACGGACGCCGTCGTGCGCTTCCCATACCAGCCCGGGCAGCAACGCATCGACGCTCGCGGCGTGAAAATCATCGACCTTCCGGCCGGCCCGCGCAACCACCACTGGACCAAGGGCCTGACCGCGAGTCCCGATGGCACATTGCTGTACGCAACGGTGGGATCCAACAGCAACGTCGCAGAACACGGCATGGCGGTCGAAGCTGGTCGCGCGGCGATCTGGCAGATCGACCCCGGCAGCGGAGGCCACCGCATTTTTGCGACGGGACTGCGCAACGCGAATGGACTCGCGTGGGAACCGCTCACGGGCGCGCTGTGGACGACGGTCAACGAGCGCGACGAACTGGGCGACGAACTCGTTCCCGACTACCTCACGGCCGTGCAGGACGGTGCGTTCTACGGTTGGCCGTACAGCTATTTCGGCCAGCACGTCGATGCGCGCGTGCAACCGCCGCGGCCGGACCTCGTGGCCAGGGCGATTGCGCCGGATTACGCGCTGGGCGCGCACACAGCCTCGCTCGGTCTCGCGTATTCCATGCGCAATTCGTTGCCTGCGGACTACCAGCAAGGCATGTTCGTCGGCCAGCATGGTTCGTGGAATCGCCGGCCGCGCAGTGGCTACAAGGTGATCTTCGTGCCATTCACCAACGGCCGGCCGGCTGCGATGCCGCGTGACGTGCTCGACGGCTTCGTCGACGACGCTGGCAACGCTCGCGGTCGCCCGACAGGCGTCGCGATCGACACGCGCGGCAACCTGCTCGTCGCAGACGATGTCGGCAACACGATCTGGCAGGTGACGGGCGCGGCCGCGCCCTGAATCGCGCCGCCTGGCTCGGTGCGGTAGCGAACAGACCGCTGCGCCAGTTCGCTGCAAGCTGGTTGTATCGACACGCTTGCTGCTCAGGAATCTTCCTCGCGACGGTGAGCGTCGACGAAGGAGATTGCAGATGAATAAATCATTACTCACTGGGCTGGTTGTTGGCGGTATCGCAGCGACCGGAGTCGGGGCGTACGCCGGCTACCAGAACGTCGCCGCAAGTCGGTCGGCGCAGGTGCTGGATGTCGAAGCCCTGACCCGCACAGTCAAAAACCCGCGACAAGTCTGCGGCAATGAAGTCGTGACACAGCAGGCGGCCATCAAGGATCCGCAGCGCGTGACGGGCGCCCTCATCGGCGCGGTCGCGGGCGGAGTGCTCGGCAACCAGATCGGGCATGGCGACGCACAGACGATCGCCACGGTGGCAGGCGTGGCGGCCGGCGGATATGCCGGCAGCAAGGTACAGAAGAACATGCAGGATGGTCGAACGACCCAATCCGTCGTGCAACGCTGCCGCACGGTTTATGACTCCGTGCAGACCCCGGACGGCTACAAGGTGCGCTACCGGCTTGGCGAGCGTGAAGGAACCGTGCGCATGGACCATGACCCGGGTCGCAGCATCCCCGTGGAAAACGGCGAGCTGGTGCTGCGCGAGTGAGTGCAGTGGGTCCGGTTTGATTGCGCATGCGATGGATCGAGTTCGTGTAGGCGATTGCTTACATGCGAGGAAGTTTGGTGCCGCCGCGTACATACTCGGCGTCCCTTACTGCCTGGCTTACTCGTTATCCAATGGCTACGGTCGCCGACGCCGCTGTTCCGCTCGCGCAGCACTCGCCGGAGCAGAATTACCTGCTCGCCGCACTCACGGACGACGAGCGGAAACGCGTCTATCCTCACCTGCGACTGGTGTCGATGCCACTCGGCAAGGTTCTGTACGAATCGGGCGACGAACTTGAATGCGTCTACTTCCCGATCGACTCGATCGTTTCATTGCTGCACGTGCTCGAAAGCGGCGCATCGGCCGAGATTTCCGTCGTCGGCAACGAAGGCCTCATCGGCATCGCGCTCTTCATGGGCGGGGGCACGACGCCGAGTCGCGCGATCGTGCGCAGCGCAGGCTACGCCTATCGGCTTTCGGGTCAGCGTCTCAAGGACGAGTTCCGCCGCAGCGGCGGACTGCAGCTGGCGCTGCTGCGGTACACGCAGGCGTTGATCACGCAGATGGCGCAGACCGCTGTCTGCAACCGCCACCACTCCGTCGACCAGCAACTGTGCCGGGCCCTGCTGTTGTCGCTCGATCGACTGCAGTCGAACAGGCTGAGCATGACGCAGGAACTGATCGCGAACATGCTTGGCGTGCGCCGCGAGGGGGTCACCGACGCCGCTGGCAAATTGCAGAGGCTCGGCGCCATCCGCTACAGCCGAGGCCAGATCACGGTCCTCGACAGGCCGCAGCTCGAGCTGCTGTGCTGCGAATGCTATGCCGTGGTCAAGCGCGAGACGGATCGCATCGAAGGCCTGGCGACGACCCGCGGCCTGATAGCCGCGACGACCGTCGTCGATGCGGTACACCCGCATCGGGTCCCCGCTCGAGACCCGCAGCGACGAGTTGCCTTCAACTGATGAAGGTGCGCAGCGTCACGCCGCGGCCCGACCACACCTGCGTGGCGTCGGCCACGATCGAAAGCGCCGTGTCCATCACTTCTGGCGCTGCGGCCTGCATTTCGGCGGCATGCCTCAGGACCAGCACGCAACCACGGGCCCGCCTCGCACTGGGCAGGTCGATGAGGCAATCAAACAGCGCGTCCCAGTTGTGGCCGAACCAGCTCGGAAACGCGAGTGCCTCGGCACACCGCTCGAGCAGCGTGGTCTTGTCCCGGCAACCTTGCAGGTTCACCGCGTAACACGGCCATCCGAGCGATGCCGCGAGCAGTTCGATGCCGCGTACGTTGTCGTCAGTGAGTGTGACTTGCTGCACGACCTCGATCATCGGGAGGTGGCCTCGATTTGCCTGAACGTACGGTAATGATCGTCCGTGTAGAAAAACTCGCTCGGCGGATTCCCGCCGGTGACGAGCCGCCGGGCCCCGCGGTCCGGCGAACCGGGAGTGTCGACAGTATATTCACGGTAGTAACCGCGCGGCCGTGAGGGCAAGCGGCCTTCACGATTCTGGAACACGGTACCGTCTCGGTCGTAGGGGTACGGCCCCCCGGCCTCGATCAGACGTAGCGTGTCGAATGCTTCTTGCGGGAGTCCGACGACGCGACCCCCTCGCGACTCCAGTGGTCCGGGCGGCGCCTCGGCCGCAGTGGGGGTGGGCAGGGCCCGGTCGTTGGCCGCCTCGCGCGAAAACCAGCCGCTCGCCACCACGATTCCGATCGCGAGGAGCAGGAAGATGCTCCGGAGCATGCGCATTGTCGACTGATTCCCGTGGCGGCCCGCTGCGTCAGCAGGCGCAGGTTACCGCGATGACCGTCGATGCAAAAGCAGCGCTTGGGTAGGAACGCACCGACCGCGGCTAACAGGCGCGTTCGACTGGCGCTGCGTGCAACACGCTACACACTGGCCGCATGACCGCCGTGAGCGCCGACCCGACCCAATCCTGGTGGCGAATCCACCCCGTCCTGAGCGCCTCGCTCGTGCTGGCACTGCTGCTGGTCGTGCTGGTTTACGCCTGGGACTGGAACTGGTTCAAGGGACCGGTCGAACGCCGCGTCTCGGCTGCCACCGGCCGGACCTGCACGATCGAAGGGCCGCTTGAAGTCGATCTGGGCCGAGTTACGATCATCCGCGTCAAGCAACTCGCACTCGCGAATCCACCCTGGTCGTTGAGTCCGGAAATGGCGCGAGCGGAGTTGTTACGCGCCGAATTGCCGTTAGGCGCCTTGCTACGCGGCGAGCGGCGCCTCTTGCGCGTCGACATCGTCCGGCCCGCCTTGCTGCTCGAGCGCACAAAAAATGGCACGGCCAACTGGCAAGGCGTGCTGCGTGACGATTCAGGGAACCGGCCATGGCGCATCAGCGAACTGCGAATTCACGACGGCGTCCTCGACGTGCGCGACGTGCCCTTCAATACACAGTTGCGGCTCAAGGTGAATTCCTTCGAAACGCGGCCGGAATTGCGCAGCGTGCGCCTGCGCGCCGAAGGCGGCGGCCGTTACCGCGGCGAGGCGTTTCGGCTCGACGGCTGGGCCGATTCACCGATCGCGCTGCTCGAGCGCCCCGACGACTCGTATCGAATCGATGTCACTGCTCGCGCCGGCGCAACACGTGCACGTGTGCACGGCGCCCTGCGCACCCCAGTCGATCCCCAACGGATCGCACTGCTCTTCGAATTAAGCGGCGCGGACCTCGCCGACCTGTACCCGCTGCTGGGTCTGGCCTTGCCCCCCAGCCCCCCTTATCGCCTCGCTGGCACGATCGAGCGCGAAAGCAAAGTCCTGCACCTTCGCCGCCTGCAGGGGCGTATCGGCGACAGCGACGTTGCGGGCACTCTCGACGTGGATCTGCGCAATCGCGTACCCGCAATAGCCGGCAAACTCGTTTCATCGCGTCTCGATTTCGATGACCTTGGCGGCTGGATTGGCTTGCCGCCCAGCGTGGCAGCCGGCGAAACCGCGTCGCCTGCGCAACGCGCCGCAGCCAGGCGCCGAGCGGCGAGCCCGCGGCTGTTGCCGGACCACGACTTCGACCTGCGCAAGCTGGCAGCGCTGAATGCCGACGTGACGTTCGCTGCGAACAAGATAGACGCTGGCAAGTGGCCGATCCGTTCGATGGCTGTGCGCGTGCGTCTGCAGGGCTCCGTGCTGCGACTCGATCCGCTCGACTTCGGGTTTGCGGGCGGCAAGGTGGCCGGCAGCGTCAAGCTGGACGCGCGCAAGCCGACGATCGCAGCCGACGCTGCCCTGACGGTGCGCGGATTGGACCTGGCCGCGATGTGGCCAACCATGCAGCCGCCCAGCGTCGGTCGCGTGCACGGCAAGATCGACTTGCAGGGCCACGGCAACTCCGTGGCCGACATGCTCGGCACGGCCGACGGCTCGGTGCAGCTCGGCATGGGACAAGGCCGCTTCAGCAACCTGCTGCTGGAACTTGCTGGCCTCGACGTTGCCGAGTCGTTCAAGTTCATGTTCAACAAGGAAAAGACCGTGCCGGTGCGTTGCGCCTATGGCGTGATCGACGTCAGCGATGGCGTTTTCAAGGTCACGTCACTCGCGTTCGACACCACCGACACGGTCGTGTTTGGCTCGGGCAACGTGAACATGGCCAAGGAGCAACTCGGTCTGGAACTGCGGGCAAAGCCCAAGGACATGAGTCCGCTCTCGTTGCGCGGCCCGCTCGCAATCGGCGGCACGCTCAAGGACCCGACATTCCACCCCAAGGTCAAGCCACTGCTGGCGCGTGCGGCCGTCGCCGCAGCGTTGTTCGCGCTGGCGCCGCCTGCGGCCTTGCTGGCGTTGATCGAGACAGGTCCGGGCGAGGACACCTCCTGCAACCCGAAGGAGAAGAACGAAAAGCAGGCGAAGCGTTGAGCGCTACTTGCGCATCAGCGTGCTCTTGCCGAACAGCGAGCCGATGAGGTCGACGGCGACCTCGGCCGTGCGATTGCGGACGTCGAACGCGGGATTGAGTTCCACGATGTCGAGCGAAGCCAGGCGCCCCGTGTCGGCAACCATCTCCATGCAGAGCTGCGCCTCACGGTACGTGGGCCCACCCGCGACCGTCGTGCCGACACCGGGCGCGATGACCGGATCGAGAAAGTCGACGTCGAGGCTCACGTGCACGTGCGTGTCGTCGTCGACGCCGAACAAAGCCTGTTCCAACGTGTGCCGCATTCCCATCTCGTCGATGTAGCGCATGTCGAACACTTCGATGCCCACTTCCTGCACGAAGCGCTTTTCGCCGGCGTCGACGCTGCGGATGCCGATCTGCCGCAGCTGCGCGGGCTCCATTGCCGGTACATGGCCGCCAAGTGTCACCAGTTCGGCAGGGCCATGGCCGCACAGGCAAGCGACCGGCATGCCGTGCACGTTGCCGCTCGGCGTCAGTACATGAGTATTGAAATCCGCATGCGCGTCGAACCAGAGCACGCGCAGCTTGCGACCGGTTTCCCGGCAGTGGCGGGCCGCGGCACTGATCGAGCCGATCGCCAGGCTGTGGTCGCCACCGAGCAGGATCGGCAGGCGCGCGGCTCGAAGTTCGTCCAGCACCGCTGCGTGCACCAGCCGATTCCACTCGACCACCTCGGGCAAGTGGCGATAGCCGTTTACGGGCGGTTGCCACGGGTTGGGCGGGCCGGCGAGATTGCCGCGGTCGAACACGGTCAGGCCCTGGTTCTGCAGCACCGTCTGCAGCTCTGCCACCCGCAGCGCCTCGGGCCCCATGGACGCGCCACGCGCGCCCGCTCCGATGTCGGTCGGCGCGCCTATGAGTGCGACGGCGTTTGGCCCGCTCACGACGTAACCGTCAAGCCGACTTGCGCCTGCGCGCGCGGCTCGTGCCCTGCCCGGCCAGCGTGCCGCCGAACAAGTCCTTGGGATCGTCCAGATCGGGCACGAGGTCGAGCTCACGGCGACCCAGTCGCTGCTCAGAAATGATCTGGTGCAGAAACCGCAGGGCGGAATAGTCTTCGAGGGCGAAGCCCACCGAGTCGAACAGCGTGATGTCGCGCTCTGAGCGCCGCGCCGTCGCTTCACCACGCACGACGCGCGCCAGCTCGATGACCGGATAGTCCGCCGGCATCTGCTGGATCTCACCCTCGATGCGCGATTGCGGCTCGAACTCGACGACGACGCGCATGTCAGGCATGCGCAGCACGTCCGCGTGCAATTCCGTCTTGCCCGGGCAGTCGCCGCCGACGCCGTTGATGTGCATGCCAGGCGCTATCATCGGCGGTGTCAGGATGACGGCGTTGCGCTTGTCGGCCGTCACGGTGGTGACGATGTCGGCGCCTTTGCAGGCATCGGCAGCGGAGGTGGCGCGGACCACGCTCAGGTCGGCAAGCTCCGGCATCGCGGCCAGGTTGCGCATGAGCTTGGTCGTGGCCTGCGCGTCGACGTCGAACGCGCGCAACTCGCGGATGCCGCACAGCCGGTGGAACGCGATCGCCTGGAATTCGCTTTGCGCGCCATTGCCTATCAGTGCCATTACGCGGCTTTCCGGACGCGCGAGCTTCTGCGCTGCAAGTGCCGACGTCGCGGCCGTGCGCAATGCCGTCGTGACGGTCAGTTCCGACAACAGCAGTGGATAGCCCGTGTCCACGTCCGCGAGCACGCCGAAGGCCGTGACAGTGAGCAGGCCCTGCGCAGTGTTCTTCGGGTGGCCGTTGACGTACTTGAACGAGTACAGCTTGCCGTCCGTCGCCGGCATCAGCTCGATGACGCCCACCGGCGAATGACTCGCGAGGCGCGGTGAATTCTCGAACTCAGGCCAGCGGCGGAAGTCGGCTTCGATCTCGCTGGCCAGGCGCGCGATGAACTCGCCCGGACCCACGGCATTGACGATGCGCTGGATGTCACTGACGCCGATGTAATCGACCATGGCCGTTTCCCCTGCACGAGGCGCTGAATCGAGGTGGAGGGACCCGTAAAGTCCCTGGAAAGCGATCTTGAGGGCGGCCAAAGCCAACAGGAAGCCAGCAAAGAACTCGATATGCTCTATAATCTGATCATATCGTCAACGTATTTGCTCAAATCGCCAAAACAAGGTGGCTTGCCCATGGATGATCTGGACCGCCAACTCGTTGGGCTCCTGCGCAGTAACGCCCGCATGCCGGCGGCCACCCTCGCGCGCACGCTGCGTGTGGCGCGGGGCACCGTACAAAATCGCATTGCCAGGCTCGAAAAGGACGGCGTCATAGCGGGTTATACGGTGCGACTCGCGGCGCCCGACGATACGCGGCGGGTGACGGCGCTGATGCTGATCGCCGTGGCAGGCAACACCGTCGAAAAGGTGCTGCGCTCCCTGCGCGGCGACGCCGCAGTGTCTGCCCTGCACACGACCAACGGTCGCTGGGACATGGTGGCGGAACTGCGGGCGGACTCGCTCGAGGATTTTGACCGGGTACTCAGCCGCATCCGTCGCATCGAGGGGGTTGCCAACTCCGAGACCAGCCTGCTGCTCTCGACCCACAAGTACTGAATGCGGGGGCGGTATCATTTGCCTCACTCACTGCACGCCACGGAGGCGCCATGTACGAGCTCTACATCGGCAACAAGAATTACTCGTCCTGGTCACTGCGGCCCTGGGTGCTGCTGCGCGCTCGCGGCATACCCTTCGTCGAGCACGTCAAGCCGTTCGCACGCGGCTCCAATTTCGACGCGTTCCGGGCGTTCTCGCC
This sequence comes from Gammaproteobacteria bacterium, assembly GCA_031404015.1. Taxonomy (GTDB): domain Bacteria; phylum Pseudomonadota; class Gammaproteobacteria; order Steroidobacterales; family Steroidobacteraceae; genus RPQJ01. The sequence goes on from JANNGT010000071.1 coordinate 9,006, forward strand.
TTCCGGCAAGGTGCCATGCCTGCGCGACGGCGACACGGTGGTGTGGGACTCGCTTGGCATCAGCGAATTCGTGGCGGAGCGTCATCCGGGGTTGTGGCCGGCAACTGCGCAGGCGCGCACGTGGGCTCGTTGCGCAACGGCCGAAATGCATTCCGGCTTCGGCACCCTGCGCAACATCTGCACGATGAACGTCGGCTTGCGCATCACGCTGCGCGAGCAAACGCCCGCGCTCGTGGCAGACGTGCGCCGCATCGACGAACTGTGGAATGAGGGCTTGATGCGGTTCGGCGGCCCTTTCCTCGTGGGCAGCGAGTTCACCGTGGTCGACGCGTTTTATTGCCCGGTGGCGTATCGAGTGCGCACGTACGGCCTGCCCCTGACCGACGCGGCCGTGGGCTACTGCCAGCGATTGCTGGAGCTGCCTGCGATGCGCGAGTGGGAACAAGCCGCGCTCGCAGAGACCTGGCGCGAACCCGGCCACGAGGCCGAGGCCTTGCAGGTGGGCGTCGTCACGGCTGACTACCGGTCGCCTGCCGCATGAGTGACGAGCGCGTCGACACGCTGGAATTCAAGGTGGCGCACCTCGAGCGCGCGCTGCAGGAACTGAGCGACGTGCTGTACCGCCAGCAACGCGAACTTGCTGCGCTGCGCGCTCGCAACCAGCAGCTCGTGGACCAGATGCAGCAGCTCGCCGACCGCGGCGGCGAGCCATCCGGCGAAGAAATCCCGCCGCATTACTGACGTGGCGCGCCATCCCTTTACCGGCGCCAGGACCGGCTGGGTCATTTACGCGGCCCTGCTCACGTTCGGCGTGCTCGCTGGCGAGGCCGCCAACGTGTCGCGTGCACGCGAGGTGTCGGCGATCACGCTGGCCAACTGGACGTTGAGCGCCGTGTTGCTGACCGCGGTGTGGGGGTATGCGCTGCAACGACGCATGGGCACAGCCACCTACTGGCGCGCCGCGTTCTGGATCGTGCTGTTTGCCAACCTGGTGATGCTGGCGCCGGTGCTGATGACGGGCGGGGAAGTAGCCGCATTCACTGCCGCGCTGACCCTGCTGATCGTCCCGGCGTACGTTGCCGCCTATCGCTACGGCCACCGTAGTACGGCCATCTGGCAGGCAGCGGTTACACGACCCTGAGCGACGCGCTGGTTTCGAGCCAGCCGGTCCGCTCGACGATCGCATTCTGGCCGAAGGTGACGCCGCGCAGCTTTGCGTCCCAGCGGTAGCTGCGCAGGGTACGGATCGGCTCGTCGCCCTGTGTCGTGGCGGTGGCTTGATCCGTCGTCGTGATCGAGCACCGCGCACAGGCCTTCACGATGCGCAGCTTGACGCCGTTGACGTCCTCGTCCTCGAGCGCGGAGAGGGTGTCCTCAAAATACGGTCCGCAGCCATCGAGCAGCACGTTCGGCCGGAAGCGATCGAGCGGCAGCGGCACGGTGAGGCGCTGATTGAGGTCGTCGAGCGATGCGCGCGCCAGCACCAGCACCGGGTAGCCATCGGCGAATGCGCTCCTGCCATCGAGCCCTTGCGACCACTCCGGCGCGGTGGGCCGCGGCCGCGAATCGTCGAAGCGCACGAGCCGCACCGGGCGCTCGAGGTGACGGCTGAACCAGCTGGCTGCCACGTCCCCTTCGTCGAAGGCGAGTACGGTGTCGTTCCAGACAAGGACTTCACGCGGTGCCGCCTGTGCACGCGCAAGCGGCACGCTGAGTGGCGGCAGATGACCCGCACCCAGCAGCAGCGCGTCGTCACTGAGCGCGGTCTTGACCAGCGCCAGCCGCGGCGCCTCGCGCTGCGTCAGGAACCGCCCGGCAGGCGTGACGACCATCCATTCGCGGTCGAACCGCAGTCCGCGCGGCGTCACCTGCGCGCGCTGCAGCTCGATGCCAGCACACGACTTGACGGGGTAGACGAACAGGGAGGCGACCCGGATCACGGCGCGGAGGATACAGCAGCTCGCCGCGTCACTGCGAACGACGGGGTGGTGACCGTCAGGTGGTGAGCGGCAACGGCATCGGGCGGCCTACCTGGTAGCCCTGCACGAAGTCCACGCCCATGCGGCGCACGGAATCGAGCGCGCTCAGGTCCTCGACCTGCTCGGCAATCACCTGGAAATTCAGCGACCGTGCCAGCTTGATCATGGCAGCGACCATCGCCTGGTTCACATTGTCCGAGGCCAGGTTACGAATGAACGAGCCGTCGATCTTCAGGTAGTCGAGCGCCAGGTTCTTCAGGTTCGACAATGAACTCAGCCCGCGGCCGAAGTCGTCCAGCGCAAACTGGCAGCCCATGCCGTGCAGCACGCCGATGAAGCGGCGCGCGTGGTCGATGTTGGAGATCACGGCGTTTTCGGTGACTTCGAAGCAGATGCGGCTGGGCGCGACGCCGGTGCGGTCGAGGCAATCGACGACGAACTCGAGGAACGCTGAATCACCGAGCGTCTGGCCCGACAGGTTGATGCACAGGCTGCGATCCGGCGCCAGGCGAATCGCACCGCGCGCAAGCAGCGTCAGCGAAGTCTGCACGACCCAGCGGTCGACCTGCGGCATCAGGCGATAACGCTCGGCCGCGCGCATGAATTCGGCGGGCGCGATCGACACACCCTTTTCGTCCTTGAGTCGCAGCAGGATTTCCAGGCCGGGCCCACCTTGCTGATGGGCGGACGCATGCACGATTGGCTGTGCCACCAGCTCGAAGCGGCTTTCTTTCAGGGCGAACTGCAGTAACTGCAGCCAGAGGATTTCGCCACGGCGTCGCGCGTCGGCTTCGTCGCGCGCGGAGTACACGTGCACGTGGCCGCCCTGGTTCTTCGCGACGTAGCAGGCGGAGTCCGCTGCATGCAGCAGGTCGTCGATCGACGTGCTCTCGACGGTGACTTCGACCAAACCAATGCTGACGCCGATGCTGAATATCTTGTCGTTCCAGACGAACCGATGATCGGCCACCGCTCGCACTGCGTCGTCCGCGATCTGGCGCGCTTTCTCGAGCGGGCAACCGGTTAGCAGGACGCCGAATTCGTCGCCGCCGAGGCGGCCCACCACGTCGGAGTCGCGCACCGCGTCCTTGATCAGGGTCGCCACCTCGCGCAGCATGGTATCGCCGACCATGTGACCGCATTCGTCGTTGACGGCCTTGAAGCGGTCGAGGTCCAGGTAGCACAACACGTGGCGCGCGCCACCCGAGGTCGCCTCGAGCGCTTCCTCCAGGCGACGCTCGAACTCGCGTCGATTGATCAAGCCCGTCATCCCGTCGCGACTCGCCTGGTAGGTAAGCGCGCGCGTGAGGCCGCGCAGGTCGCTCACGTCGCGCAGCGCGATGACGGCGCCGTCGACATCGCCGTTGGCGTCCCGCATCGGCGACACGGTGAGCTCGATCGAACGTTCGCCGTCACTTTCGGCGGAGACGAGCATGCCGCGTCGACCCAGGTTGACACGTATGCCGGTGGACAACGTCTGGCGCACCGGGTCGGTCGTCGACTTGCGGTCGCCCTCGTCGACGAGTTCGATGACTTCGCCGAGGGTACGGCCCAGGATTTCCTCGGGTGGCTTGCCAATGAGCTGCACGCCCGCCGAATTGATGTAGACGATGCGTCCGTCGCGGTCGGTCGTCAGCACGCTTTCGGCCAGCGAGTCGAGCGCCTCCCAGGCGCTGCCATGACTGCGCTGCGATGCATTCGCGGGTTGTGCCGCTGGCGCCATTTCGACACCCGAAACCACGACGGCGGCCCGGCCGTCGAGCGATGTTCGAGCGAAAGTGAGTTCGAGACGGCGCGGCTCGCTCCTGCCGCTCGGCGCAAAATCGACTTCAAGCCGGGCCGGAGCGGGTTCTCCGGCCAGGTGACGCCGCATGTATTCGGCCACGAGCTCGGCGTTATCGGCCTGGACGAGTTCGGCAAGCCGGCGCCCATAGAGCTTGGCCGGGTTAGCAACGCCGCAGAGCTCCGCGAAGCGCGCGTTCGCAAGTTCGATGCCGTCGCGTTCGACCAGCATCGCTTCGTTCATGGTGCCGAGCAGCCGGCGATACAGGCCTTCGCGTTCCTCGCGCGCCGCGCTTTCGGTCTGGAGCCGCTCCATGAGACGGTCGACGCCGCCCGCGATGTCGCCGGCACTGCCCTCTCCGGCATGGGGCGTAAGGCGTTCGGCGAGATCGCCGCTCGACGCCACGGCCTGCACCCGCTCACCGAGGTCGCGCAGACGCCCGATTTCGCGCGCGCGCTGGTAGAGCGCAAGTGCCAGCGCGGCTGCGACGGCACCCAGCAGGATCAGCGCGAGCGTCGAAACGGTCATACTCCGGACTTGCCTTGTCCCCGTGGAGCGCGGTTGCCCGCTCGCCCTCGAGGTCTTGTAATTTTATGTCCTGCGCCTCCCCTGCGACGCACTCGGAGCATATAGGAACGTGTCGCGCGCACCCTCCGGATTCACCATAATCCACGGGTTGTTTTGCTTGTCGCGCCGCAGGACACATCTTAATCTTCGCGCCGGCCGCTCCCTTGGATCCTCGCCTCCTCTGCCCGGAAGAACGCTGCATGTTCGATGTCCAGTTCGCACGCCGCCAGATGATCGAACAGCAGGTCCGCGCATGGGAGGTCCTCGACCTGCGCGTTCTCGACGCGCTGGGCCAGGTCCCGCGCGAGGAGTACGCCCCGGCCGCCTATCGCGAGCTCGCGTTCGCAGACACCAGCGTGCCGCTCGCGCACGGGCAGTCGATGCTGGCGCCGAACGTCGAAGGCCGCATCCTGCAGGCACTGGCCATACAGCCCCACGAGGAGGCGCTCGAAGTGGGCACCGGCACCGGCTTCTTCGCGGCCTGCCTGGGGCGCCTTGCGCGCCGTGTGCGCACAGTCGACCTCTTTCCCGACTTCATTGCTGGCGCCATCGCGACGCATGTGCGCACTGGAGTGCACAACGTGACGGCTGCCACGGGCGATGCAATGCAGATGCTCGAGCGCGACGCGTACGACGTGATCGCCCTGACGGCGTCGCTGCCGGTGTATGACGCCCGCTTCGAGCAGGCGCTGAAGGTTGGCGGGCGGCTGTTTGTCTGCGTCGGCTCCGGGCCGCTGGGCGAGGCCATGCGCGTGACCCGCACTGGCCCGACCGATTTCCTGCGCGAGGCCCTCTTCGAGACCGCCATGACACCGATGGTGCATGCCGCGGAGCCCTCCAGGTTTGTATTCTGAGGCGACGACGAGACCGCAGGGGCTAGGCAACCAGCCCTTGGTGATATAGTCTAGTACAACACTAGTTGACCAAACGCGCGGCTAGGCCGCCACGGTGGACCATGACGATCAAAACTTTCCCGCTCGCCTGCGGCATCGCGGCCGCCCTGTTGTGCGCCGCGCCGGCTCGCACGGAGAACCTCATCGAGGTGTATCTCGATGCGGTCGGCAGCGATCCGCTCGTGCGCGAAGCCGAGGCGCGCCGCGAGGCCGCGCTCGAAGCCAAGCCGCAGGCCCGCGGCCTGCTGTTGCCGCAGGTCAACGCGGATGGCCAGTTCGCCACGCGCGAGTCGGACGGCGATTCCACCTTCACGCAGCGTATCGACTCGGACAACGATCCGAACACGCCGCCCATCATCGTGCCCGTGCCGAACCAGCAGTCGAGCGACTCGGATTTCTGGAATTACCAGGTCGGCGTCACGCAGTCGCTGTTCCGTTGGGATCAATGGCAGGCGCTGAAGCGCGCCGATGCCACCGTCGCAGTCGCAGAGGCCACCTACCGTGCCGCGCAACAGAACCTGTTGGTGCGCGTGAGTCGCGCGTATTTCGACGTGCTCGCCGCTGAGGACACGCTCGGTGCGGCCGAGGCAACGCTCGAAGCGTTGACGCGGCAACTCGAGCAGGCAGAAAAGCGTTTCGAGGTCGGCCTCATCGCGGTTACCGACGTGCAGGAGGCGCGCGCTGCGCACGATAACGCGCGTGCGGGTGTCATCGTGGCCAAGCGCGCCGTCGCGACGGCGCAGGAAGCCCTGCGCGAACTCACTGGCAAGGATTACAAGGCGCTCGTGAAGCCCGCAGACCTGATGCCGCTTGACAAGCCTGACCCGGCCGATGAACAAGCCTGGGTCGACCTGGCCCTGAAGGACAACCTCGACGTGCTGGCCGCGCGGCTCAACACCGACGTCGCCAGCCGCGACGTCAGGATCGCCGAAGCGGGGCACTTACCCACCGTGGAATTGTTCGCGAATCGCACCGAGTACGACTCGGACGCGACGCAGACGAACAATGGTCTTACCGGCCCGGCCGACTCCAGCCAGACCCAGGACACGATCGGCGTGCAGGTCACCGTGCCCATTTTCGCCGGTGGCGCCACCCGGTCGCGCGTGCGCGAGCAGGTGCACCTGCACCGTGCAGCGCGCGAGCGACTGGAGGGCGCGATGCGTGCGGCGGAACGCGAGACGCGCGATGCATACCTGGGGGTACTGGCCGAGAAAGCACGCGTGCAGGCGTTGCAGCAGGCCGTGAAATCGAGCCAGACCGCGCTCGAGGCGACCGAAGCCGGCTTCGAAGTGGGCACGCGGACGACGGTCGACGTGCTCGACGCGCGTCGCCGCTTGTTCGAGGCGCAGCGTGACTACGCGCGCAGTCGCTACGACTACCTGATCAACATCGTGCGGCTCGAGTCCGCGACCGGCGGCCTGAAGCAGGACGATCTGGCTGCGATCAACGGCTACCTGACGTTGCCGACCACGCTGCCAGTGGTACGTCCTAAGCCCTGAGCAGCGGTTCGATCAGCGCAACGAGACGGTCGACCGCTCCCCGGTTGGCCGCCACCGCTGCGCGACCCGCAGCGCCTGCCGCCAATGCCTGTGCTGGGTGACGCAGCCACTCCACCAGGCACGCAGCCAGGCCATCGGCGTTCTGCACCTTGCGCAGGGCCCCGGCGCGCTCCAACAGATCCGCCGTGTCCTGCGAGTTGTGCGTGTACGGGCCGGAAAGCATCGGCAGCCCCAGCACGGCCGGTTCCAGCAGGCTGTGACCGCCGATTGGCACGAGACTGCCTGCGACGAAGGCGACATCGGCCGCCGCATAGAACATCTGCAACTCGCCGAGCGTGTCGACCAGGAATACGGAAACCCCAGCGCCTGGCAATCCGCCCGAACTGCGTTGCGCAAACGGCACGCGGGCTGCATTCAGCAGCGCGCGCACGGCGTCGAAACGCTGGGGATGCCGCGGCACCAGCAGCAGCAACGCGTCGGGACAGGCCGCACGCACCTGCGCATGCGCGGCCAGCGCCGCCTCCTCCTCGCCGGCGTGCGTGCTGCCCGCAATCCACACCGGTCGACTCGCATTCCATTGCCGGCGCAGATCGTGCCCCGCTGCGATCGTCCCGCGGGGGATCTCGAGGTCGTATTTGACGTTGCCGGTCACCTGCACGCGGCTCGCGTTCGCGCCGATGGCGATGAAGCGTTCTGCGTCACCGACCGTTTGCGCGCCGATCGAGACGTTGTGCGCGAGCGCGTCGCGAAACAATGCGGCCATGCGTCGATAGCGGTTGACCGACGTGGGCGTCACGCGCGCGCTGGCGAGCACGAGCGGAATGTTCCGCCGACCGAGCGCCGCGTACAGCGTCGGCCATATTTCCGTTTCCAGGATGATCACCGCCTGGGGCGCGATGCGATCGAGGAAGCGCCGCACGGAACCCGGCAGGTCGTAGGGGAGATAGCAATGCTGCACGGTGCCCTGCAGCAGCGTGCGCGCACGCTGCGCGCCGGTGGGCGTCGTGGTCGTGACAGTGATCGGGAGCAGCGGGTGGCGCGCGCGCAGTGCGGCGATCATTCCCGCCGCAGCCTGCACTTCGCCGACCGAGACCGCGTGCACCCACAAGCCACCCGTGCGTGCAGGCCGTGTGACGAAGCCCAGCCGCTGACCCACGCGTCCGCGGTATTCGACGCGACGCAACGCCTGCCAGCTTTCGTAGGCGATGACCAATGGCGCAAGCAGGTAAACCAGCAGCACATAGAGCGACCTCATGGCGACGAGTCTGCCCTGCTCGAGCCGGCCACCAGCAACTGCCACTGCGAGTCGTTGAACCGATCTTCCGGCAATCCCTGCGTGACCTTGCACAACGAGCGTTGCAGGCGTGCCAGCACGGACTGTTCCCAGTCACCACGGGCGCGGATGCGGCCGCGGTCGAAGTCGAGAACGTACACGGCACTGGCCTCGCCGAGCAGCACGTTGTGGGCGTTGAGGTCGGCATGCTGCACGCCGCGCGCATGCAAGGCACCGATGCAGCGGCCGATCTCGCGCCAGGTCTCGCGCGACAAAGGTCCGACCTGCAACGCCTGCGCCAGCGTCAGGCGGACCGGCAGTTCCGCAGTGAGCAAATCCGCGCGATAGCAGGGCCCGTGCCGCCGGTAGTGCGCCGCGATGGGCCGCGGCACTGGCAGGCCCCATGCGCGCAACTGTCGCAGCAGACGCCACTCGCGAAACGCACGCGTGCGGTCTGCGCCACTCCAGAGGTAAAGATCGTCCGTGACATGGGCGATCAGGCCGCCCCGCCGATAGTGCCGCAGCACCCAGCGCTGGCCCTCGTTCGTGCGCACGAACGCCACGGTACCGCGGCCCCCGCGCGTCGTCTCGAGCGCGCCCCGCGCCTGCCAGTGCGCCGGATCGAAGATGGCGGCATCAGGATGGTGGAGACAGGAGGCATCGTATAGCATCGCGCCGCCCGCACCCCGCGCGAGCGCCTCCTCCCCTGCGGCGGCGGCTTCGTTCATCGGTGCGGATTGTTCACGATCCTGGCGCTGCTGCCTACCGTTTCCCACCGCACGATGAAGTCGCCCCTCTTCACCACCGCGCCTACCTCGATCTGCATCCTGCGGCTGTCCGCCCTGGGTGACGTGTGCCACGTACTGCCCGTCGTGCGCACGTTGCAGGACGCGTGGCCCGCAACGAAGATCACCTGGATCCTGGGCAGGCTCGAGCACAAGTTGCTCGGCCACCTGCCCGGTATCGAATTCGTCGTCTTCGACAAGAAAGCCGGTGTGCGGGCTTATCGCGACCTGCACGCGCAGATTCATGGGCGGCGTTTCGACGCTCTGCTGCACATGCAGCTCGCGCTCCGCGCCAGCGCTGCGTCGTTGCTGGTGCCGGCAAAGTACCGCCTGGGGTTCGACCGCGACCGCGCACGCGAGGCGCAGTGGCTCTTCACCAATGTGCAGATCGCGCCGAGGCCGCGCGAGCACGTGCTCGACAGCCTGTTCGGCTTTGCCGAGCGTCTGGGCGTGCAGACACGATCGATGCGTTGGGACATTCCATTGCCGGAATCCGCCGTGGCTTATGCGACTGCCGCAATTCCCGATCCAAGCCGCAGGACGCTCGTGATCAGCCCGTGTTCGAGCCACGCCCTGCGGAACTGGAGCGTCGAACGTTACGCGACGCTCGCCGACTACGCGGTCACGCGCCACGGCATGGAAGTACTGTTGTGCGGCGGCCGCAGCCCGCTCGAACTCGAGTACGGCACCAGGATCGAGCAGGCAATGAGCCAACCTTGCCGCAACTTGATCGGACGGGACACCCTGTTGGAATTCCTCGCGACGCTGCAGCGCGCGACGGTACTCGTATCGCCGGATTCCGGCCCCGCGCACATGGCGACGACCGTGGGTACGCCCGTGATCGGGCTGTATGCCGCGACGAACCCGGAGCGCAGCGGGCCTTACTACAGCCGACGCTGGTGCGTGAACCGCTATGACCGTGCTGCGACGCGTTTCCTGAACCGCACGGCCCAGAGCGTCGCATGGACCGAAAAGATAGAGATGCCGGGCGTCATGGACCTGATCGAAGTCGACGATGTCATGGAAAAGCTCGACGATCTCGTGCGGGCGGGCGCACCGCGCACGCCGACGGGCGCTGCTTGCACCTCTCCCGCTTGAGCGGGAGAGGGCGGCGCGTAGCGCCGGCGACCAGCCGTGCGTGATAATGCCTGCGGGAGGGCCTGGCGGTCCCCGCGCCAATTTTTCCGATCGACGCAGTACTTCGAGGCAGCAGCACCGTGACGGCCGAACGCAGCGACAAGCTCATCCAGTCGAACGCCCAGCACCATTACGAGGTGACCGTGGCCGACCTGCCGCTTGCCTGCCCGATGCCGGGCATGCATTTGTGGAATTCGCACCCTCGCGTGTTCCTGCAGATCGAGAAAACGGGTTCGGCGAAATGCCCCTATTGCTCGGCGGAGTACACCCTTAAAAGGGGTTAGGGGTCAGTCGAGCCGACGGCGTGGTGGTCAGCGGACCACGACGTGCTGGACGAGCAGGAACTCGCACGCTCCCGCGCCCGAATCGGTGCGAGTCAGCGACGTGCGGATCGTCATGCCGTCGTCGCGTACGCCATCCACGAGCAGACCCTGCAGGTGCACCACCTGGCCTCCCAAGCGCAGTCGAGCGAGTTTCGAGGCGACGGCGGCATTGGCAGGAATCACGTGCGTGTTGGCGCTGTACTGGGTCACCTCACGCAGTTCGATCGGCGGTGACTCGGTAACGGGCCGCCATGAGTAGAATCGCGCGCCCTGCGATACCTTGAACGACTCCAACACCTGGTTGTCCGACATGGGACCCCAGCCGAGCGCGAGATCCAGCGGCGCCAAGTCTGCGATGGGATCGAGGCGGTAGTCTTCGCGGCTGAGGACGCGGGCCGTTATGTCGTAGGTTGCCCGCGGGGTGAGCGTCCAGCGTCCGAGCACGATCGCTGGCGCACCGCGCGCATCGGCTTGCAGGGGTTCATCCGGCGCAAGCGCCCCATCAGCCGGCTGTACGGCCCGATGTTCCCACTGTCCCCAGGCTTTCCACAGCACGAAAATGCATAGAGCAGTCCACGCGACACGTCGCCAATTCATGGCGATATGCTGATGCAGGTGCCCATGACTTGGTGTGACTTGTATTCCGTTTCGCAGCCGCGGGGCGGTCCTCTCACTTCTTGTAGTCTTGGTAACTCTTCTCTTCCACCAACGCCGACCCCAGCCTGGTGTTGATGCGGCGCTTGATTGCCGCCCGTTCGTCGTTCGTCACATACACCGCGCGGGCCAGTTCGACGAAACGCTGGTCGAATTCCCCGTCGCGTTCCTTGTAGCGGATGTCGTCCTCGATGTCCCACAGCTGCGCGTTCACGTCGCGCAAACCGGTCCATTCCGTCGTGATGTCGACTTGCGAATAAGCCGACGCCCGCCACGTTTCGTTGAGCAGGTTGAGTTCGGTGCGCACGTTGTGCAGCTTGCCTGCGTCTGTCATGCGCGCCGACTTGATCTCGAGGATCGTGATCTTGTCGATGAGTTCGCCGGGCGAGATGGGTACGAGGAGTTCGACCATGGCTGGGATTATAGTCATCTTTCCATGGCTTCCCGCCAGATCGCGCGGACGGCATCGCGGGTGGCGTCGTACTCGACGGCCGGGGCGATGCTTCTTTCATCACCCTCGAGCGACAGGTGATGGATGCGCTGGCGATAGGCGCGGTACGCAGCAGTGAGTACATCGACGGTCCCCTGCGGCACCAGGCAGATCGAGGCGAGACTTTCGAGTTGCCGGATGTTGTCCGAGAAGGTCACGAGTTCGGCGTGCCGGCCCGACCACAGCAGCGCCCAGTACTGCGCGAGGAACTCGACGTCGGTGATGCCGCCTGCGTCCTGCTTGAGGTCGAACTCGCCGGGCTTCGACTTCGACAGCTCAGTGCGCATGCGCTCGCGCATGGAGCGTACGTCTCCACGCAGCGACTCGCGTCGCACGGCGGTGCGCAGCAGTTCCACGCGCAGCGTCTCGTAGCGCTGGCGCAATTCCCGGCCGCCCGCCACCGCGCGTGAGCGCAACAGGGCCTGGTGTTCCCAGGTCCAGGCTTCGCTGCGCTGGTAATCGGCGAAGCCATCGATGCTCTGCACCAGCAATCCGCCCTTGCCGCTGGGTCGCAGGCGCGTGTCGACTTCGTACAAGCGGCCCGCGGCCGAATGAATCGTCAGCAGGTGCACCAGCCGCTGCACGACGCGCAGGAAAAACACGCCGTTGTCGACGACGACCGGCCCCGCCGTGCGCTGCATGTCGCCCAGCGAATCGTGCAGGAAGACAAGGTCGAGATCCGAGCCGTAGCCGAGTTCGATGCCACCGAACTTGCCGTACGCCACGACGATCATGCCGGCAGTCCGCGATTCCTGCTCGGTCGACCCGCACAGCGGCACGCCATGTCGCGCGACGATCTGCTGCCACGCGAGGTCGAGCGTCTGCTGCACGATCAGTTCCGCAAGGTCGGTCAGGCAATCGCTGACTTTCATCAGGGGCAGGCGGCCGGTCAGGTCGGGCACGGCGACTCGAAACATCGCCGCGCGCTGAAACCGCCGCAGGGCATCAACCTGCTCTTCCACGTCGTCGACGCCGCAGTTCGCCATGCGGTTCTGCAGATCTGCCGCAAGCTCGCTCCGCTCGGGCGTCGCGTCGAACAGGCGGTCATCCAGCAACTCGTCGAGCAACAAGGGAAAGGCCGCGATCTGGTCCGCGAGAAAGTGCGAGTGCGCACAGAGCTCGAACAGTCGGTCGCGTGCGACTGCGTTCTCGTTGAGCAGTGCGAGGTACACCGTGCGTCCGCCGATGCGCTCGATGACGTGCAGCACACGCGCCAGCGCCGTCTCGGCATTCGGCATGCGTGCGACGGCACGCAACAGCCGCGGCAACAGCACCTGCAATCGGCGCCGGCCTGTCTCGTCGAGGCGCCGGTAATAAGCACTTGTGCGCAACTGCTCCAGCTGGCGCATGAACGGATCGAGGAGCTCGGGCACCTGCAGGATGGCAAGGCTCTCACGGCGCCGGGCATCGTCGAGCTCCGGATCGAGCAACTGCTCGAGTCCCGCCTCCTCGTCCACTGTTGCGCCGGGCGCAAACACGGCGCGGCGAAAGTGCGCGCTGACCCGATCGCGATGCAGCTGTATGTCGGCCGCCAACGCGGCCCAATCCGGCAGCCCCATGGCGAGTGCGAGCCGTCCGCGCGCCCACGGATCGGCAGGCAGTTCGTGCGTCTGCTCATCGTTCCATTCCTGCAACCGATTCTCGACACGACGCAGGAAGCGATAGGACCCGAGCAGTTCACCCACGACCTCGGCCGACAACAGCTTCTGGCCCGCGAGTTGCGGCAGCGCCTCGAGCAGGCTGCGCGTCTGCAGGCGCGGCGTGCTGCCACCGCGCAGCAGCTGGAAAGCCTGCACGATGAACTCGATCTCGCGGATACCTCCCGGTCCGAGCTTCACGTTCTGCTGCAGTTCGCGGCGCTCGACCTCGCGCGCGATCAGGTCCTTCATGCCCCGCAGCGATTCGAACACGCCGAAATCGAGGTAGCGGCGATAGACGAACGGCCGCAATGCGTCGCGATGCAGCTCGGCAAAACCCGGCTCCGCGCCCGCTACGGGCCGCGCCTTCACGTAGGCGTAGCGCTCCCAGTCGCGGCCGTGCTGCTGCAGGTACTCTTCCATCGCGTCGAAGCTGACCGCGACCGGGCCGGAATCACCGAAAGGCCGCAGGCGCAGGTCGACGCGATAGACGAAGCCATCGTCGGTCGGGGTGCCGAGCAACTGCGCCACGCGTTTGCCCGCGCGCACGAAGAACTCGTCGTGCGAAAGCGGCCGCGCGCCCTTTGTTTCGCCGTGCTCGGCAAACAGGAAAATCAGGTCAATGTCGGATGAGAAATTGAGTTCGCCCCCGCCGAGCTTGCCCATGCCCAGCACCAGCAAGGGCAGCGCGTTGCCTTGCTGGTCGAGCGGCACGCCGTGCCGGGCGCCGAGCAGCGCAATCGACTGCCTGCACGCCACGCCGATGCACGCATCCGCGAGGGCTGACAATTCGGCGAGCACCTGCTCGATCGAGCCATAACCGGCGAGGTCGCGCCAGGCAATGCGCACGAGGTGCCGGCGTCGTAACGTACGCAGCCGCGACATGAACGCCGTGTCGTCGATTGTGCCGGACTGCAGCACAGCGTCTGCGGCCTGCGCGTAAGCCCCCGCATCCATCTGTTCGAGCAGCCGGCCATCGGTGGCGAGCCAATCGAGCAAGCCACGGTCGCGCAGGCAGGCATCGGCCGCGAACGCGCTGCACGTCCACACGTAAGACAGGCTTGCTGCAATGGCGGCGGACGCTGGCGTGTCCGGCAGCGCCGGGCGCTGCGTCAACTGCGCGAGCTTGTCGGCGATCGAGGCGAGGTACGCCTCTGGTACCTTGTAGGCGTCGTGGGCCACGCCTCAGCCGTACTGCAGCACGACGCGCGGTACGAGGTGGTTGCAGCGGAACCCGGGCGCGATGCCGATGTCGATCAGCACGCCGATGCCCTGCACCACGTAACCCGCCTGCGCGCTGAGCGTGGTCGACGCGGACAGCGTGCCGCCCGTGGCCAGCACGTCGTCGACGAGCAGCAAGCGTCCCTGCCCAGCCTGCATCTCCAGCACGCCGGTGCCGTACTCGAGCTCGTAGGCAATGTCGACGACCGGCGGCGGCAGCTTGCCCTTCTTGCGGATCGGGACGAACCCCTTGCCGCGACGTTCGGCGAGCGCCGAGGCCAGGATGAACCCCCGTGACTCGATGCCGGCCACCGCGTCGATCGAGTTCCATTCCTGTGCAGAGAACAGGTTTTCGAGCGACTCGATGGTCGAGCTGAAATGACGCCGCAACAACGGGCTGATGTCGCGAAACAGGATGCCCGGCTTGGGGAAGTCAGGGATGTCGATGACGAATTGCTTCAGGTCCTGCATGCTCACCTCGGGCGACGCGCGGGCAGCGTAGCTAAAAACAGCGGCCACCGCGACACGGTCAAACCGCAACGCTGTGCATCTGGCAGAATCGCGCGCGCGGGAAGGAGAAGACAGCATGAACGTCAGCGAAGCCGTTGGCAGCCGCATGAGCTGCCGAGCATTCCTCGACACGCCCATTCCGGCAGAGACGGTGCGGGCCATACTGGATGCGGCGCGACGCACGCCTTCCGGCGGCAACCTGCAGCCGTGGCACGTCTACGCATTGGCCGGCGAGCCTCTCGCTGAACTCAAGGCCACCGTGCGCGGCGTCGTGCTGGCGAACCCGCTCGGCGACGGCTCGCACGAGTACGACATCTACCCGCCGGGCCTGGGCGAGCCGTATCGCACGCGCCGCTTCAAGGCGGGAGAAGATCTCTATGCGACCATCGGCATCGCGCGTGACGACAAGATGTCGCGCCTGCTGCAACTCGCGCGCAACTTCGATTTTTTTGGCGCGCCCGTCGGACTGTTCTTCTACCTGGACCGCAGCCTCGGCCCGCCGCAATGGTCGGACGTTGGCATGTACATGCAGAGTGTGATGCTGCTGGCCCGTGAACATGGCTTGCACACGTGCGCGCAGGAAATCTGGTCGCGACTGCCGACGACGATCGGGCGGCTGCTCGAGGTGCCGCCGTCGCTGCTGTTGTTCTCCGGCATGGCGCTGGGGTTTGCGGATACGACGCATGCGATCAACGCGCTGCGCACCGAGCGCGCGCCGCTGAACGAATTTTCCATATTAAAAGGGTTCGGCCACGTGTAGGCCGAGGCCGATGTCGGTTTACCTGACATCCGCGACGACAAGTCTCTACATTGTTATGTCGCAAGCCGCGCCAACGCTCGCCGAATCAGGGGTCGACTCGCTTGGCACGACGTGTGCACGTATTTCAGCGTGCCAATCGGCCATGCCAAGGAGCGCACCGCGATGAACCTGAGCTGGATCAACCGTAACCGCAGCCTCGAGCTTTCGCCGCGAGTCCGTCTCGTCGACGACATCGACGCGCAGGTCCTGCAGCAGAAACGCGAAGCTCTCGCGTGGCGTCCGCAGAATGGATTCCTGAAAGACGCTGGCCATGAGCCGCGATTCGACGAACAGGCTGAGCGGGCCGCCTGAAGCCGGCTTCAGTGAGGATCGCGCCGGTTGCTGCGACGCGCAGCCATCGGGTGTTCCACCCGGCGCGCCTTGTCCAGGACGTGGGTCAGGCTCAGCCATGGATGGCGCAGCAACATGCGTGGACCCGCATACCGCATGACGACGCGCGCAAACTCCCGTGGATCCGGTTTGTAGCAGTGAATCGGGCACTTGGCGCAGGTGGGCTTGGCCGGCCCGTACGGGCACTTCTCCAACCGGCGCTCCGCGTAGCCCAGGAACGACGCGCACTCTGCACACAGCGACTGGCCAGGCGAGCAATGATGCCCATGGTCAGCGCAATAGATTCCCACCATGGCCTGCATCGTCTGCCATTCGCGGTGCAAGCGGCCGGTGTCGAGACTGGAATCCATGCCCTGAGATTGCCCTGACTCGCGCGGCCTTGCGCTGCGGGTTTTCCGCAAGCCGTATACGCGATGGGCGGCAACGGACGGGGTGGCATGCAACAATGCGCGCCCCATGGCCGGTCCAGCTCCCGTAACCGCAGGATTGCACGCAGCATCACGCGAGCAGAGAGCCGGCTTTGCGGCGGCAGTGACCGCGTTCGCCATCTGGGGCGTGCTGCCCCTGTACCTGCGACCGCTAGCGGAGCTGCAGGCGCTCGAGATCATGGCGCACCGCATCGTGTGGTCGTGCGTGCTGGTCTTCGCGTGGCTGGGCTTGCGCGGAGAGGCAGGCGCGGTCCGCACCGCGCTTGCGAACCCCGGCACACGCTATCGGCTCATGGCGACGGCTGTGCTGATCAGCATCAACTGGCTGCTCTACGTCTGGTCCATTGCCAACGGGCATGTGATCGACGCGAGCCTGGGTTATTTCATCAACCCACTGCTCAACGTGCTGCTCGGCGTGCTCGTGCTCGGCGTGCTCGTGCTCGGCGAGCGGCTCAATGTTGCGCAGAAGGCAGCCGTGGCGTTGGCGGCGGCTGGCGTCCTGTACCTGGCGATCGTCGCGGGTCGCCCCCCGTGGATCGCATTGACGCTCGCCGCGAGCTTCGGCGCGTACGGGCTGATCCGCAAAGTCGTCAAGGTCGACGCGGTGCCGGGCCTGGCCACCGAGACACTGCTGCTGGCGCCGTTCGCGCTTGGATTCCTGGTGTGGCTGGAAGCGCAAGGCACGGCCGCGTTCGGCCATGCCACGCCCCACATCAATGCGTTGCTGCTGGGCAGTGGGCTGGTCACTGCGCTGCCACTTGCGTTGTTTGCGTTCGGGGCCCGCCGGATTCCGCTGTCAACCATCGGGCTCGTGCAATACATCGGTCCCACGCTGCAATTCATGCTCGGCGTGGTGGTGTTCAAGGAAGCCTTCACCGTGGAACGTGGCATTGGCTTTGTCTTTATCTGGGCCGCGCTCGCTGTGTATGCGACGGACGGCTTGTTGCGCAATCGCACACGGCTGGCTTAGCCCCGAGGAAGTCCTGATGGCCAAGATCCGCAAACCGACGAGTCGCGCCCAACGCCTGCTTGATCATCACCGGCTGCGCGGTCGCGCCTACCCCACGCTGCCGTACTGGGAGCGCCTGCACCTGATGCTGCTCGAGGAAGCGGAAAAGCGCGGCAAGTCACCCCCGCCTGCCCCGCTGGTTCACGGGCTCGAGGTCGAGCCCACGGAAGCCGACCGCATGGAGCGGCTCGACGAGCAGGTGGTGTGGGCCGATCGGAACCAGCTGCTGCACCGGATCCAGATGTTCTTCGACGCAATGCCCGCCTCGGCCTGGCGCGAGCAGGACCCGAAACGGAGATAGGGCGGATGCGCCGCATCCGGCGGTAGCAGGGCCGGCGCGTGATCGTCAACGACGATTGACGAGCCAGAGCCCCAGCAGGCACAGCAAGATGCCCACCCCGTTCGCGAGGCTCAGTTGCTCGCGAAACACCAGCACGCCGATGCCGACCAGCAACATCGAGGCCGCCGTCTGGGTGACCAGCGCGCCCAGGCTCACCTCGAATCCGGTGCGGTAAAGCAGGATGAAACCGAGATCGAGTGCGATGATCGCGAACCCCAACGCGATGGCCGTCCAGTTGAGCTGGCGCACCTCGTCGCGCCAGGCGAAGTCGCCGGGTGCCAGCAGCAGCGCACCGCCAAACAGCAGCGCGACGGCGCCGTAGGTCACCATGAGCGACAGCAGCGGGTTGGCGCCTGCCGGCGTCAGCTTGAGGATCACGTGATAGGCGACCGTTGCGGCGATCGCGAGGGAGAGCCAGGCGAGTTGCATGCGGCGAGTTCCCTCGTACTTCAGCCATCTGGCGCCACTCGCCGTTCATGGACAGCCAAGGATCGCCGATGCTAACGTCTATTGATCAAAGGTAGAAACCGGAATGCAGCGGTAGCCGCAATGGATGACGACCGAGCCCGGCCAACCTTCGATCCCGCGTGGTGGCAGCGCGACGACCTCGGTTACCACGCGGGTCAGCTGCGTTTCGCCGGCTGCGACCTGCAGGAACTGGCTGCGCAAACGGGCACCCCGGCGTTCGTTTACAGCGCTGCGCGCGTACGCGCAAACCTGGGTCGACTGCAGGCCGCGCTGGCCGCAGAGAACGTACCGCACCGCGTATTTTATGCGATAAAAGCCAACCGGTTCCGCCCACTGCTGCAAGCGATGCATGCCTGGGGATTGTGCGGCATCGACGTCTGCTCGCCAGCCGAACTGCAGTACGCGTTGGAACTCGGATTCGATGCGGCGGACATTTCGTTTACGGGGCACGCCGTTTCCAACTCCGACCTCGATGCGCTCGCGCGGCACGCTGAAGTCCACGTCAACTGCGATGCACTGTCGACCATTCGCCGGCTCGGCGATCGTTGTCCCGGGCGCTCAATCGGCATTCGCGTCAACCCGCGCGTCGGCGCGGGCTATAACGACCGACTGCACTACGCAGGGATCCGTCCGAGCAAGTTCGGCATCTACCGCGACCGCTTCGACGAGGCCCTTGAACTCGCCGCGCGCTTTCGGATGAAGGTCACTCAGGTTCACTTCCACTTCGGTTATGGCTACCTGACGCGCGACCTGCCGCAGTTCGAACAGGCACTGGCCAATGCCGAGTGGTTCATCCATCGTTGTCCCGACATCGACACGCTCGACATCGGGGGCGGGATGGGCGCGCCGATCACTGCGGAACATCCGCCGCTCGACCTCGGCCACTGGGCCGCGCTGATCGCGCGGGCGTGTCGCAGCCGCAAACTCAAGGTTCACCTCGAGCCGGGCGACTATCTGGTGAAGGATGCCGGCGCGCTGCTTTGCGAGGTCAACACTGTCGAGAACAAGGGCGGCGTGAATTTCGCCGGTGTGGACGGCGGGCTCAATCTGCAGAACCTCTGGGCGTACTACCAGACACCGTTCGTCGTCGCTCCGCTCGCCTTGCGCGGTGGGGACGGGGCGTGCCAATCGTATACGGTCACGGGCAACATCAACGAGGCCATCGACGTGCTCGCGGAGGATGTCGTATTGCCGCAGTTGCAGGAAGGGGATCTCATCGCGCTGCTCAACGCGGGGGGTTATGGCTCGGCCGCAGCCTCCAATCACTGCATGCGCGGCCGCTTCACCGAACACCTGCTCGACTGACCGACCGCAGCGATTCGGGGACGGTGGCAGCCGAACGACGAGGCCGAAAAAACAGAAGGCCCCGCAAGCGGGGCCTTCTGCTTCGCAACCGAAGGTCGCGAGGCAAACTACATACCCATGTCGCCCATGCCGCTCATGTCCGGCATGCCGCCACCGTGCTTGTGGTCGTCATCCTTCGGGGCCTCGGCGACCATCACTTCCGTCGTGAGCAGCAGGCCCGCCACCGAGGCGGCGTTCTGCAACGCGAGACGGGTGACCTTCGTCGGGTCCAGGATGCCCATGTCCAGCATGTCGCCGTAAGTGCCCGTGGCGGCGTTGTAGCCGTACGTGCCCTTGCCCGACTTGACCTGCGCCAGGACGACGGCAGCGTCTTCACCGGCATTGGCCACGATCTGGCGCAGCGGCTCTTCGATCGAGCGCGACAGGATCTTGATGCCGATCGCCTGATCCTCGTTCGAGCCCTGCAGGTTGGCCAGCGCCTTCTGCGCGCGGATCAGCGCAACGCCACCGCCCGGGACCACGCCTTCTTCGACGGCCGCACGCGTGGCGTGCAGCGCGTCTTCGACGCGGGCCTTCTTTTCCTTCATCTCGATCTCGGTCGCAGCGCCGACCTTGATCACGGCAACGCCGCCGGAGAGCTTCGCCATGCGCTCCTGCAGCTTTTCCTTGTCGTAGTCCGACGTGGCTTCCTCGATCTGCTGCTTGATCTGCGCGATGCGGCCCTTGATGTCGCCCGCCTTGCCGGCGCCGTCGATGATCGTGGTGTTTTCCTTCTCCACGACGATCTTCTTCGCCTGGCCCAGGTTGGCCAGCGTGGCCTTCTCGAGCGTCAGGCCGACTTCTTCAGCGATCACTTCGCCACCGGTCAGGACAGCGATGTCCTGCAGCATGGCTTTGCGGCGGTCGCCGAAGCCCGGAGCCTTGACGGCCGCGACCTTGACGATGCCACGGATCGTGTTGACGACCAGGGTCGCCAGCGCTTCGCCTTCGACGTCTTCGGCGACGACGAGCAGCGGACGGCCAGACTTCGCGATGCCTTCGAGCAGCGGCAGCATTTCGCGGACGTTCGAGACCTTCTTGTCGTACAGCAGGACGTACGGGTTCTCGAGTTCGGCCGACTGGCTGGCCTGGTTGTTGATGAAATACGGCGAGAGGTAGCCGCGGTCGAACTGCATGCCCTCGACGACGTCGAGTTCGTTCTGCAGGCCCGAGCCCTCTTCGACCGTGATCACGCCTTCCTTGCCGACCTTTTCCATCGCGTCGGCGATCGTCTTGCCGATCGACTCGTCGCTGTTGGCCGAAATCGTGCCGACCTGGGCGATCGCCTTCTGGTCCTTGCACGGCTTCGAGAGCTTCTTGAGCTCTTCGGTCGCGGTGACGACGGCCTTGTCGATGCCGCGCTTGATGTCCATCGGGTTGGCGCCGGCGGCGACGGCCTTGAGGCCTTCGCGCACGATCGCCTGGGCCAGCACGGTGGCGGTGGTGGTGCCGTCGCCGGCTTCGTCAGACGTGTTGGAAGCGACTTCCTTCACCATCTGCGCGCCCATGTTCTCAAACTTGTCCTTGAGCTCGATTTCCTTCGCGACCGACACGCCGTCCTTGGTGACGGTGGGGGCGCCGAAGCTCTTCTCGAGCACTGCGTTGCGGCCCTTGGGGCCAAGCGTCACCTTGACCGCATTGGCCAGGATGTTGACGCCGCGAAACATGCGGGTGCGGGCGTCATCACTGAAACGTACTTCTTTTGCTGCCATGTCTGTGTTCTCCGTTACTTCTCGATGACTGCCATCACGTCTTCTTCACGCATGACGAGGTATTCCTCGCCATCGACCTTCACTTCCGTTCCGCTGTACTTGCCGAACAGGATGTGGTCGCCGACCTTGATGTCGAGCGCGCGAACGTTGCCGTTCTCGAGGATCTTGCCCTTGCCCACCGCGACGACCTTGCCGCGGATCGGCTTTTCGGCGGCGCTGTCGGGAATGACGATGCCACCCGGCGAGCGGGTCTCTGCATCCAGCCGCTGGATGATGACGCGGTCATGGAGTGGGCGAATCTTTAACTTGTCTGCCATTGCTGCAAACTCCGTTCTGGTGTTCAGCGTTTTTGGGATTTCGGGGCAGCGCCTTGTTAGCACTCTCCCGACTCGGCTGCTAATAATAGAGGGGACGGGCCCGTTTTCAAGGGGAACCTGTCGGTGCACTCCTGCAAAGAGTCGGGTGTCAGGCCGTCTAAGATTGACGAAAAACTCGTAAAACCATGATTTAAATGGATTTTAAGTTATAGGCCCGGGGAGCAGCGAGTTTTTGCCCGGCCGCAAATGTTTTTCACTTGCATACCGGGCCGCTTCACGCATCGGCACCGGAACGTCGTGCGAGCGGTGCGGTCCATGTATCTTGCCGCACCGACGCCCTCCGACGGACTCCCGCCCTGATGTCACCTAATCCTACCCTGCCCGTCCGCTGGTCTACCCTGCTGCTGGCGTTGCTGCTGCCCCTGCTGCCCATCGGTCTGCACGCCGCTGCCGACGACGAGTTTCTGCCCGTGCGCGCCGCGTACAAGGTCGCGTTCTCCGCCGAGCCGAATGTGCTCGTGGTGAATTTTGAAATCGCACCGGGGTATTACCTGTATCGCGATCGGCTGGGGTTCGAGTCCCTGACGCCAGGCGTGACGCTGGGCAAGCCGAGCATGCCCGTCGGCCTGGACCACGAAGACGAGTTTTTTGGCAAGCAGACCGTCTACCGTGAACGCGTCAAGGTCGGCGTGCCGGTCACCTTCGCGGGCAAACCCGGCGATTTCGACGTCAAGGTAAAACTGCAGGGCTGTGCAGACGCGGGCCTCTGCTATCCGCCCCAGAGCTGGACGATGCGTGCAACTTGGCCCGCGGGCATGGGTGGCGTCGCGCCTGCAGAGAAAAAAGGTGGCCTCGACCTGCGGTCGCTGTTCGGCAGCGGCGCCAAGTCCGACGCGGATTTCCTCCCCGCAGATCAGGCGTTTGTCCTGTCGACCGCGAGCACCGCGCGCGATCGCATTGAGCTGCGTTGGGACATCGCCGACAACTATTACCTGTATCGCGACAAGCTCAAGATCACGACGAGCGCGACCGATGTGCAGCTGGGCAAGCCCTCCGTGCCCGGCGGCGAGATCCAGCACGACGAGTATTTCGGCGAGCAAGTCGTCTTCCACGGGGAGATGGTTGCGGACGTGCCGATCGTGGCCGCGGCGGGCGTCACCAGCGTGCCGCTCGAGATCACTTATCAGGGCTGCGCTGATGCGGGCCTCTGTTATCCACCCATCAAGAAAACCGTGCTCGTGCAGCTGGCCTCGACGGACTCGGCGGCCGCTGCGTCTCCTGGATCGAATGCCGAAGGCAGCGCCGGCAAGCCCATGCGCTCCGAGCAGGACCTGCTCGCGGACAAGATTCGCGGCGGCAACCTGCTCGCCGTCCTGGGAACATTCTTCGGCTTCGGTTTGCTGCTCGCCTTCACGCCCTGCGTGCTGCCCATGGTGCCGATCCTTTCGGGCATCATCGTCGGCGCCGCGAAAGGCGGTCCCCCGGTCGGTCGCGGTCGCGCCTTCGCGCTCTCGGTCGCCTACGTGCTGGGCATGGCGCTCACGTACACCATCGCGGGAGCGGCCTTTGCCGCCGCCGGCCAGCAGGCCCAGGCGTTCTTCCAGAAACCCTGGATGATTGCACTGTTCGCGGCCCTGTTCGTGTGGCTCGCGCTCGGTATGTTCGGGCTTTTCAACCTGCAGGTACCGGGCTGGCTGCAGGAGCGCGTCTCGCGTCTCAGCAACAAACAACAGCAGGGTACGCTGATCGGCACGGCGATCATGGGCGCGTTGTCGTCGCTGATCGTGACGGCCTGCGTGGCCCCGCCGCTGGTCGCAACGCTCGCGGTAATCGGCCAGAGCGGCGACGTCGTCCGCGGCGGCGCGGCGTTGTTCGCATTGAGCCTCGGCATGGGCGCACCGCTGCTGCTGGTGGGCGCCTCCGCAGGTGAACTGCTGCCACGCGCGGGCGTCTGGATGGACACGGTGAAGCAGGTGTTCGGCGTGATGTTGCTCGGCGTCGCGATCTGGATGCTGAGCCGAATCCTGCCGGGACCCGTAACGCTGGCACTTTGGGCTGCGCTCGCTTTCGTCACGGGCTATTGGTTGATGACGCATGGCAGCCGCGACATCAA
>JANNGT010000072.1:0-27379 GCA_031404015.1 Gammaproteobacteria bacterium
GTATCGAGATTGTGATTGTAGTAGTCGAGCCCCGCGGCGCGCAGCTGTTCGGCCTGCCCTTCCTTCAGCATGCCGAGCGTCGCGCAGGTTTCCATGCCGAGCGCCTTCACTTCGCCAACCCTCTCCCGCTTGTGCGGGAGAGGGAGCACAAGCTGGTCGACATGGTCGACGCGTACTGTGAAAGCATCGCGTTCAGCGCGACGCAGTGCGACCGGGTCTTCAGCGCCGCGAAAGCGCACGGCTGGCCGGTGCGCCTGCATTCGGAACAGCTCTCAAACATCGGTGGCGCAAGGCTGGCTGCCCGTCACGGCGCACTCGCCTGCGATCATCTCGAGTACGCAGACGAGGCGGATGCCGTCGCACTCGCGCGCGCCGGCACGGTCGCCGTCATGCTGCCGATCGCGTATTACGTGCTCGCCGACCCGCGACTGCCACCGATCGCACACTTCCGCGCGCACGGAGTGCCGATGGCCGTTGCGAGCGATGCCAACCCCGGTTCCGCACCCGGCGCGTCGCTGCAGACCGCAATGAACATGGCGCGACGCCTGTTCGGCCTGACCAGCACGGAAGTGCTGGAAGGTGTCACGCGCAATGCCGCGCGCGCGTTGGGACTCGGTGATCGTCATGGCCAGGTCGCGCCCGGTTTCCGCGCGGACTTCGCCGCATGGTCGATCGACACGCTCGATGAACTCGGCTACAGGATCGGCTTCAATCCGTGCAGCATGGTGGTGCGCGGCGGCGAGATCGTGCTGGAGCGTGACGTATGAGCGATGCAGGCAGCGAACTGAGCGATTGGCGTGGTCGCGTGGATTCGGTCGACGGCGACGCGGGACGGCGCTGGCACCAGGTCGTGCAACCTGCGGCCAATGCGACGACCCCGGGTGTCGCGCTGCTCGGTTTCGCGTGCGATGCGGGCGTGCGACGCAATCACGGGCGGGTCGGTGCCGCCGCAGGCCCGCGCACGCTGCGCAAATACCTTTCGAATCTGGCATGGCACGGCGGTGCCAGCACCGCGCTCTACGACGCCGGCGACGTCGAGTGCAAGGAAGACGGCCTCGAGGCGGCACAAGAAGACTACGCCCAGCACGCTGCGCAACTGCTGCGCGCGGGTCACCGCGTCATTGGGCTCGGCGGCGGCCATGAAATTGCATGGGCGTCTTACCAGGGCATCGCAGCCGCATTCGTCGGCGAGAAGAAGTTTGAGCACCTCGGCATCGTCAATTTCGATGCTCATTTCGACGTGCGCCCGCCGGAACACCCGGGACGCGGCAGTTCCGGCACACCGTTCCTGCAGATCGCTGAAACACGCGCTGCGGCCGGACTCGATTTCCGGTACCTCTGCCTCGGCATCAGTGAGACCGGCAACACACCGGCGCTGTTCGCGCAGGCGGCGAGGCTCGGCGTCGAACACGTGGCCGACGTGGCGATGGGCGAGGTGGCCGTGGATACAAAGCTGCGTGATTTCGTCGCGAGCTGCGACGGCATCTACCTGACGTTCTGCCTCGACGTGCTGCCGCCCGCGGTGGCACCCGGCGTGAGCGAGCCCTCTGGGCTCGGCATTCCGCTGCATCGTGCGATGGCCTTGTTGCGCCAGTTGCGGCGCGACTGCCGCACCGCTGCGGGCGGCGACAAGCTGGTGCTCGCCGATGTCGCAGAATACAGCCCGTGCCTGGACACACCAGACGCGCGAACTGCGCGAACGGCCGCACGCCTGGTTTACGAGCTGGCCGCGATCAGTCGTTGATGCCCGGCTCGACGCAGCACCAGTCGGCGCAACGACAGCTTTTGCGGCGTCCTGCGGGCACGGCGTATCCTGCGCTTCCCGAACGTCGCCGCACAGGCGCGAGATCCCTGCAATGAAGCTGAATTCAGTCGTCTTCGGAACCGCTGTCGCCGCACTCCTGCTTTCCGGCTGCGACCGACGCAAGGACGAACCGCCTCCGCCGCCCGAGCCGCAGTCGGTCCCTGCAACGGCTGCCACGAAGACAGCTGCCGGCGAAAGCCACCTGCCAGCGGGCATCGACTGGTTCGGCGGCGACGTCGATGCGGCGTTTGCGGCGGCCAAGGCAGCCAACAAACCGGTGTTCATGTATTGGGGCGCCGAGTGGTGCCCACCCTGCGCGCAGATCAAGGCCACGATCTTCAGCAAGCGTGAGTTCCAGGAACGGTCGCGACTGTTCGTGCCGGTCTATCTCGATGGCGACGCGCCGAGCGCACAAAAGCACGGCGAGCGATTCGGCGTGGTCGGCTACCCGACGATGATCTTGTTCAAGCCGGACGGTACCGAGATCACGCGCTTGCCGGGCGGTGTCGACGTGGCACGCTACGCGAAGATTCTCGACGTCGCGCTCGCCGACGCACGTCCAGTGAGCGACATCCTGGCAGCCGCGCGGAGCGGCGGCGCCGTGACGTCGAACGACTGGAAGCTGCTGGCCTACTACTCGTGGGGCACCGACAACGGCCGGGTGCTTCCCGAAGCGCAGCGGCTCGCGACGTTCCGCGCCCTGGCGGATCGCTGCCCCGCCGAGATGCCCGGGGAATGTGCGCGATTCCTCTTCAACTACCTCGGCGCGGTGGCCGACGCGTCCGAATCCGGCAAGCCTGTGCTCGACGGCCTCGCACGCGCTGACAACCGCCGCAAGGTGCTGGCGCTGCTGCCCGCGCCTGCGGTGCGGGCGTCAAACGTCGACAACCTCTTGTATGCACCGAAAGACGTGATCACGTTGCTTTCCGACGCCGGCAGGCCCGAGCGCACCGAACTCACGCGCGCCTGGGCAGCCGCGCTCGATCAGCTCGGCGCCGCGTCGAACGCGGGGCAGCTGTCGGCGCCGGAGCAGCTGTTGCGGGTGCGTGCGCGGGTGCTGCTGGCAAAACTCGACGCACCTGACGCGTCGTTGTCACCCGCCCTGCTCGACGAAGCCCGTCGGGCCGTGGCGCAGGTGGCAACGCAGACGACCGAAAGCTACGCACGCCAGGCTGCGATCAATGCTGCGGCGAACCTCTACTGGGAGGCCGGCCTCGATGCCGAGGCGACCACGCTGCTGACCGCGGAACTCGAGAAATCGAAGTCGCCGTACTACTTCATGCTCGACCTCGCCGAACTCGCCGAGAAGGCGGGCCGCAAGCAGGAAGCGGTGGACTGGCTCGCGCGCGCGTACCTCGGCGCGAAGGGTCCTGCCACCCGCCTCCAGTGGGGCTACAACTACCTCGTGGGCATGCTCGAGATGACGCCAGAAGACGTACAGGGCATCGAACGCGCGGGCCTCTCTGTGCTCGGCGAGCTCGACGGTTCGTCAGATGCGTTCTACCAGCGTACGCGGACGCGCCTCGAGCAGCTCGATGCAAAGTTGCTCGAGTGGGGCAAGACCGGTGAAGCCGCGCAGGTGGTCAAGACGCTGCGCGCGCGTACCGTTGAAATCTGCCGCAAGCTGCCGGCGAACGATCCGGGTCGCGAGAACTGCGAGAAGTTCCTCGCTGCCGAGGCCTGATCAGCGCCAGCCCGCCCAAGCCCGAAACGAGCAGCAGGAGCGCGCCAGGCAACGGCACGGGCATGGGTGACGTGAATTTCAGCACTCCGACGTAATCGTCGAAGTCGCGATCCGGACCTTCGAATCGATCGTCGAACAGCACGAGCACGGTGTCGGTCGGGTCACGGACAATGCGGTATTGCGAGTCGAGGTAGGCGAAGGCGATGCGTGCGAACGACGTCGAACCGGTATGCCGAGTTTCGTCGTCGAAACGATCACTGGCGCCGAAGCCGGGCACGCGCGCGAACGACAGGCCGATCGGCCCCGCGTCCTGCATGACGGAGCCCGCGAACTGCCACGGCTGGTGCACTCCCGACCCCTGGCGAAAATCCGTCGCGTCGGTCAG
Organism: Gammaproteobacteria bacterium; assembly: GCA_031404015.1. Classification (GTDB taxonomy): domain Bacteria; phylum Pseudomonadota; class Gammaproteobacteria; order Steroidobacterales; family Steroidobacteraceae; genus RPQJ01. The sequence continues at coordinate 3,874 of JANNGT010000072.1, forward strand.
GGTTGGACCCGCGTCATTGCTCAGCTTGATCAGGGTGTGCTTGCGTGTCTCGCTGCCGACGTCGAAGAGCGAAATCGACGTCGCATCGTTGGCGAGCGTCAACGTGCCGTCGATCCAGATGCTGCCGTCACCCATCGTGATGCCGGCTGCACCCAGAACGTCATTGCGCGGTGGCATGGCGGACGCCACGCCGCCGACGATCGACACCATCGCCGCACGCGCCGGCATGGCCGCGAATGCCGACAGGATCAATAGCAGGGCGAGGCTGGCAGTGTTTGTTTTAATTCTCATGCTGGCGCGCGATTCCCGGCCGGCCGCGTGCGCATGCGGTCGCCGACGCAACCGCACAAGCTGCTTTTGTCAGGGCAGACAGTCTGCCACCGGCCGCATGCATTCGACCGTCAATTGGACATAATACTGATCAATGTTGTCAGACACTTGTCGACCGTACATGCCCGTTTAACCGGTAACGCTCCTGGGCGGAAAACCCGAAGAATCCGGCCGAATGTCATCGATTCGTAATCGATTTGTCGCTTATACGTGGATCAAACGGGTTGCACCGACTGTCCACTTTTCAATTTGACGTAACTTGGCATTCCGGAGCCTAAGCGCACTAGTTGGATAGAGCGCACGATGAAGAGTCGCATGCGGGGCATCGCATTAGACCAGTACTGTATGGCGCTGAAGTTGTGATGAGTAAACGAGTTGCTTGCCCTGCTTAGAACAGAATTCATCTACCGCCAGCTTAGCACCCGGCCATTTAACGTCATCGTATTCATCGAACACGACGGTGCTTCCGGGCTGCATGCGGGCCCAACAGGCTCTCAACACATCGCGCGTTGAGTCGTACAGATCGCAATCCACATGAAGCAGCGCGATTTTCTCCGGAAGCCCAGCCTCCAAAGTATCGCTGAAGAAACCTTTTACCAGCACAGGTCGCGGCGGGCCGGAAGCGAACAACGTATTCGGATTCTTCTCGCAGTCCTCGATAAACACGCGGTTCACCATCTCCGGCGACGTGTCCGTCCAGCCAACAGGCCTCCCTACTGAACTGACTCGGCGACTGAGGTCATGCACAGACGCGTCGGGGAATCCTTCAAAGGAATCGAAGCCATACACCTTCTTGTCGATCCCGAACAACGCCAGGGCACATGCCATGATTACCAACGACTCGCCATGGCCGACCCCACATTCAACGACATCACCGTCGATCGCGCCGGTCTTACGAATGAGCTCGAAAAAGCCATAGGTTCGAGCCAACTCGTGGGACGCCAACAATGGCCATGTTGGGGCAATTGCGTGGTGCAATATCCTTCGAAGCTGCCAGGCCTCCTCAGGCTTGTTCGAGGCAAGGCTCGCGGCCTTCCATGCGCGTATAGCGAAGAGCCCGCGCTTATCCAACGACTGTCGGCTTAGCCAGGCTACCAGAACCTTCAGAATTGCAGCATTCATCGTGCGAATATTACTATTACTCTGACCTGCCGGTCTTCTGCGGAGCATTTCAAACTTGGAATATAACTTGCTCCGGACGGGTTGATGAAACGGCTCTCTTGTGAACTCAGTCGACGCTAGATTGCCGAGACTCGAATGGGGTCGGATCTCGTTGTAATGACTACGATCAGACGCCGACTGGGCTGAGGGCGGGCTGCGATAGATTGCCTAACACAGCCGCCCTCGCCGTGTGCCTCTCGCGCCACGCGCGCCATTCGTTCTCGCACAACGTCGACGCATTGAACTCAGGGGCTCGCAGGCGCGCCCAGTCCGGCAAGTGCAGCCCGCGCTTCCTGCACGCCGTTGTATTGAGGCTGGCCGGTCAGCGCAGCCTGCAGCGACGCGCGGGCTTCCTCCTGCTGCCCCGCTTCGAACTGCGCCATGCCCAGGTGATACTGCAGGATCGGCACGTTGGGAGCCTGGTCGACCGCCTTCTGCAGGACAGCGACGGCATCGTCATGGTGGCCGTTCGCGTGCAATACCCAGCCGTAAGTGTCGAGCAACGCCGGGTTCGTTGAATCCTTGAATCGAGCCGCGAGCGCCGTGGCACGGGCCAGGCTGCCTGCGTCCTTGCGGTAAGTCACCAGCAGCATTGCGAGATTATTGGCAGCGACGTCGTTGCGCGGGTCGCCCGCCAGCAACGTCTCGTAGCGCGTGATCGCAGCGTCCGGCCGGCCGGCCTGTTCGAGCAGCGTCGCCAGGTCGGTCACGATCTGCGGCGCGCCGCCAGTCGCCGTCGCGCCTCGTTCCAGGATCGCGATGGCCGCATCCCTGCGGCCTTGCGCGAGCTCGGCGGACGCCAGGCCCTGATAAGGGCGAAAATCGCCTGGAGCGCGTTCGCTCGCCTGCGCGAAACTGCGAGCGGCATCTGCGGGTCGACGTTTCGCCTGCTCGACCAGGCCCGTGACGTAGTACCCCAGCGACCCGTTTGGATCCAGCGTCTTCATCTTGCCGGCCGTCAGCAGCGCCTCGTCGAACGCACCTATATTCGCCTGTACCTGGTACAGCGCCAGCAGCGCACTGACGTTGTTGGGGTCGTCCGCGACGAGCTTCTCGACGACCGGCAATGCCGCCTGCGGCTTGCCCTGGCGCACCAGCAGTTCGGCGAGATCGAGGCGCACCGCACGATCCTTCGGATTGGACTGGATTGCTGCACGCAAAGCTTCTTCTGCCAGGGTCGGATCGCCGGCCTGCAGGTACGCACGTGCCAACGCACGCCGCACGGGCACCGCATTGGGCTGGTCACGCAGGATAGCGCGCAGATCGGCGACGGCCGCGGCCGGGTCGCCCGAGGCAAGGGCCAGGTCTGCACGGATCGCCAGCGCATCGGCATCGTTCGGATTTGCCTGCAGCACCTCCCGCACCAGCGCTGCAGCCGCATCGCGTTCACCGGCCCTCAGCTTGAGCGCCGCCACGCGGTCCTTGGCCCGCAACCCGCGCGGTCCGTCGCCATCGTGATCGATCACCTTGCGATAGGCGAACTCGGCTTCCTTCCGCCGGCCCGCAGTGGCGTAGTAGTCACCGATGCCGAGCTGGAGTTCGAGGTCATTGGCGTGGTCATTGCCCAGTGTCGCAAGGTAACGGTCAGCCGCCGCGGGCGACCGCTGGGTCGCGAGGAAGCCGGCGAGCGCGAGCTTGACCTCCGTCGAGTCAGGCGTGTCCTTCACAGCCTGTCTCAGGACCGCCTCGGCGCCATCGGTGTCCTTGCTCGCGAGCAACAACTGCACCAGGCGATAGCGATGCGCGAGTTGTTCCGGCTCGAGCCGGATGATTTCGCGCAATTGCTCGCCGGCACCTGCCATGTCCTTGCGATCCAGCTGCAACTGCGCCAGCACGAGTCGCAGGTCCACCGACTGCGGCTGCGAACCGACGGTCTTTTGCACGAGGGCCAGGGCGTCGTCCGCCTGCCCGGCGCGCCGCATCAGGCCCGCGAGCACGGCGACCGCATCCTGGTTGCCTGGGTCCACGCCGACCGCGCGTTCGGCGTCGGCACGGGCCGACACAAGGTCGCCTTGCTGCATGCGCGCGGTTGCACGAATCGTCAGCAAGCCGGGATCGTCAGGCGCTGCCTTGAGCGCCGGATCGATCGCCTCGAGCGCGCGGTCCGGTGCCCCGGCAAGCACGAAGATGCGGCCGATCCGGGCGCGAGCCAATGCATTCGTCCCGTCGACGGCAAGTGTCGACTGGTACATCTGCATCGCCTCGGGAAAATTACCGAGTTTCTCGGCCGCCTCCCCGACACGCACGCGGGCGGCCCCGTCTTCAGGGTCGAGCTGGACCGCGTTGCGAAACTCGAGCAGCGCCTTGTCGTACTTGCGCTCGGCCATCAAGGCGTCGCCCTTGGCGATGAAGCGTGCCTTGCGCTGCTCCGCGCCGCCGCAGCCGGTGGTCGCGACGACGGCCAACAGCAACACCCCGCCCAGGATTCCGCGCAGCAGGAACGTTGGCTTGATCATCGCGTCGCCCTTCCTTTGAGCACGCCAGACTTCGCGCAGCGATGCAACAGTCGCTGCGAATCAAAGCGGCACATACGGGTCGAGCAGCGGCACCGCACCGCGAATGAACTCGACCACCTCGCGATCGGCCACGTCGACGGACGAGCCGTCTGGAATCGACATGACGACCCGCACCAGCGCGCCGTCCGAGCGATTGCGCATGAGGCCGTCCTGGAACAGGTTCCACTTCACCAGGTACTCGTTCGTCATCACGCGGCCGCGTTGCTGGAACCAGTAGTAAACGAGCTGGCGGCGTCCGCCGAGTTCGATCACGACCCGGTTGGCGCGCAAGGGTCCGCCTGCCACGGCAACGTCGGCGACGTCGACCTGCGTCAGGCTGACGATCTTCCAGCCCTCGCCCGGCAGGCAACTGTTGGGCGAATGCACAGAGCGGCCAGCCTGCTGCGTGTCATACCAGGCGACGTAGAAATTGATCGGAGTCGACTGCGCCGCGCGATAGTCGGCCAGCAGGTAGTCGTCGAGTTGCAACGACGCGGCGTACTCCGGCTCCAGTTCCATGCGCGAGCCCTGCCAGTCCTCGATCTGCACCGGAAACTCGCCGAATGTCACCCGGTCCGGCACCGCCGGGACGCGGTTGGGCAAAGCAACGGCAACGATACCGACGACCAGCGCGGCCGCGGTCGCCAGAATGCTCGGCGCACGCAGGCCTCGGGCCGCGATCGCTGCCGACGGGCGCGTACCCGCGGGCCGCACCACGTTCGGCAGTGCGTTTCGATTCAGTTGCTCGCGTCGCAGCAGGAGATACGCGAGCAAGACCATGCCTGCCAGTGCCATGCCGCCGACGGCCACGCCCTTGTGGCGTAACAGCCGCTCCAGCAAGTCGAGTGAGCCGCCGTCCGCGAGCACTCCGACGCCGGCGAGCACGAGAGCGTTGGCGACGACGATCAGCGGCACCGGCCCGGCGATGAGCAGCGCCTTCTTCCACGCACGGCCGGGGACCAGGCACGCGCACAGGAACCCGGCGGTCGTCAACGGCACGACGTAGGCGAGGCCGTCGCGCACCTGTTCCGGCGTGAGCTTCAGCAAAGCAAAGGTGAGGACACCGCCCTCGGTAAAAACGGTCACGCCCGCCATGCGCATCACCGCAGTCGCGAGCGCGACGCTGATCGTCTTCAACTGCGCCAGCAGGTTCATGAGGACGAAATTCGGCAGCGGCACCAGCAACAGCAGCAGCAATGCTGGCAGCCACAACACCGGCACCGCGCGCCGTCCGGTGAAAACGAGTGCGATACCGATCACGGTCAGCATGAACCCGGCCTGTTGCACCGTGAACACGCTGCCGAACTTGCCAATGAGATTGCAGCCGAGGCCGGCCAGCACCAGCGCAAAGCCGAGCCATGAGCCGTGGGCCAACCCCGGGCCAAGGTCATGGCGGCGCCGCCAGACCAGGTACGCGATCAACGGCAGCACCAGCAACGCATGGCGATAGTCGGCTCGCTGCGTCCAGATGTGCAGCATCTGCGCGAGTCCGTCGCGAAAGATCACGCTCACGGCCACCACGGCAATGCCGAGCAGCAGCCAGGCGCCGAGCGTGCCCGCTGCGCCGCCAGCAACGTCTGTATGAGCCGGTGTGCTTACAATCGTCATCGTTTTGTCGTCGCCCTGTCGCGGGCCCTGTTTTGCCGCTTATAGCACAGCGACATTGCGGCTTTTACAGGCTGGACGCGCGCTCGCCATGTCATGCAATCGTCGTGATTGCAGGCCTAAAGTTCTCGGATGAAACAGGTCCTGCAACACCTGTCCAGCGGCGAAACCCGGGTCGCGGACGTCCCCTGCCCCGCGGCGGGGCGTGGGGCATTGCTGATCCGCTCGCGGGCATCGCTGATCTCGGCGGGTACAGAGCGGATGCTGGTGGACTTCGGACGCGCCTCCTGGCTGCAGAAGGCGCGGCAGCAACCCGAGAAGGTACAACAGGTCTTTGACAAGATGCGTGTCGACGGCGTCGCCGCCACGCTGGATGCCGTCCGCAGCAAGCTCGACCAGCCCCTGGCGCTCGGCTATTGCAACGTCGGCAGCGTCGAGGAACTGGGCGCCGGCGTCGCAGGGTTCAGCGTGGGCGATCGCGTGGTTTCGAATGGCAAGCACGCGGAATGCGTGGCTGTCCCGCAGAACCTTTGCGCGCGGATACCCGACGGCGTCGACGACGACGCCGCGAGCTTCACCGTCCTCGGCGCGATCGCGTTGCAGGGCGTGCGTCTCGCACAGCCTACGCTCGGTGAGACGATCGTCGTCTCGGGACTGGGTGTCATCGGGTTGCTGGCCGTGCAGATCCTGCGCGCCAACGGCTGCCGCGTGCTCGGCATCGACCTCGACCCGGCGCGGCTTGCGCTGGCGCGGCAGTTCGGCGCGGAGTGCGTGCAGCTCGGTAGCGGCGCCGATCCGGTTGCTGCAGCAATGGCGTTCTCGCGCGACCGCGGCGTTGACGCGGTGCTGCTGACGGCGTCGACCAGCAGCAGCGAGCCGGTCAGCAGTGCGGCGCACATGTGCCGCAAGCGCGGACGCATCGTGCTGGTCGGCGTGACGGGACTCGAACTGTCGCGGGCCGACTTCTACGAGAAGGAACTGACGTTCCAGGTGTCCTGCTCGTACGGGCCGGGCCGCTACGATCCGGACTACGAAGAACGCGGCCGTGATTACCCCGTCGGCTTCGTCCGCTGGACCGAGCAGCGTAACTTCGAGGCGGTGCTCGATCTGATGGCCAGCGGCGCGCTGGACGTGCGTCCACTGCTGAGTCACACGTTTGACGTCGACGAGGCCGGACGCGCCTACGACCTGCTGGCTTCGCGCAGTCCTGCGCTGGGCATCCTGCTGCGCTATCCGGCGCCAGCCTCGGGTCAGGACGCGGCCTCGCTTATACGGACACTGCCACTGAGGACGGCCGCCGCCGGCCAGCGCGAACGGGACCCCGCCGCACCGGTAGTGGGAGTGATCGGCGCGGGCAACTATGCCGGCCGCGTGCTGCTGCCGGCATTCAGGCGCGCTGGCGCGCGTCTGCACACGCTGGTCGCTGCCGGTGGAGTCTCGAGCGCCTACCAGGGCGACAAGCACGGCTTCGAGTTCGCGAGCACGGACCCAGCTGCGGTGCTGCAGCATCCGGACATCGCCGCGGTCGTGATCGCGACACGCCATGACACCCATGCCGACTACGTCTGCCGCGCGCTGGCAGCCGGCAAGCACGTCTTCGTCGAGAAGCCGCTCGCCATTACCGTCGTCGGACTCGACGAGATCGAGCGCGCGCTCGCGACGCGGACGCGACGCGGCGAGGCGCAGCTACTGTTGATGGTTGGCTTCAATCGGCGCTTTGCCCCGCATGTCCTGCGCATCCGCGAACTGCTCGCGGTCGTCGCGGAGCCGAAAGCTTTCGTGATGACGGTCAACGCTGGAGCAATCCCGTCAGCGCACTGGACGCAGGATGCAGCGGCAGGGGGCGGGCGCATCGTCGGCGAGGCCTGCCACTTCATCGACCTGTTGCGTCACCTCGCGCGCGCGCCGATCGTGCGCCACCACGTTTCCGCAATCATCAGCGACCAGCAACCTGTGGATCGCGCCACGATCACGCTTGATTTCGGCGACGGCTCCATCGGCACGATCCACTACCTGTCGAACGGGCATCGCTCGGTGCCGAAGGAGCGTCTCGAAGTCTTCGTCGCGGGCCGCGTGCTGCAGCTCGACAACTTCCGCTCGCTCCGCGCCTACGGGTGGCCCGGCTTTACGCGCATGAACCTGTGGCGCCAGGACAAGGGCCATGACGCGTGCGCAAAGGCGTTTATCGATGCGCTCACGTCGGGCCAACCCGCACCAATCCCGCTCGACGAAGTGCTTGAGGTCGCCCGCGTATCGCTCGCCGTGGCGGCTGACGCCACGCAATGAACCTCGCGCGCTACTACCACACGCTGCGTCACCTGCGGCCGGTCCAGTTTTACGGCCGTGTGGCCCATCGACTGCCGCGCACGACGCCACTGTCGAACGTGGCCCCACCTGCTCGAGCCAGCCAGACGCGATTCCCGTTGGCGCCGCAGCGTACGCCGAGCATGCTGTCGCCGGAACGATTCCTGTTCCTCAATGCGGCACGTGACCTGAGCGCTGCGGCCGACTGGAACGACCCGGACACCGAGAAGCTCTGGCTCTACAACCTGCACTACTTCGACGACCTGTGCGCGCTCGGCCGCGATGAGCGCTGCGACTGGCACGAAGCACTGATGCGTCGTTGGATCGACGAAAATCCGCCGGGCCTCGGCAACGGCTGGGAACCCTATCCGGTTTCGCTGCGCATCGTGAACTGGGTGAAATGGGCGCTGGCAGGGCACGCGCTGGCTGGAAGCGCTTCCAGCAGCCTGGCGCAACAGGCGCGCCACCTCGAGCGTCGACTCGAACACCACCTGCTGGGCAATCACCTGTGGAAGAACGGCAAGGCACTGGTGTTCGTCGGCGCGTACTTCGAAGGCGCCGAGGCAGCGGCGTGGCTGCACAAGGGATTCGAGATCATCGACGCGCAGCTGCAGGAGCAATTGCTCGACGACGGCGGCCACTTCGAGCTGAGCCCGATGTACCACGCGATCTTCGTCGAGGACCTGCTCGACCTGCTGGCACTGGACCGCTGCTGGCCGGGCCTGGCAGGTCGCGCTCGAGTCGAGCGCTGGCGGTCTGCAGTCGTGCGCATGTTGGCGTGGCTGCGGGCGATGAGCCACCCGGATGGCGAGATCGCGTTCTTTAACGACGCGGCCAGCGGCATCGCGCCCCGCCCTGCCGTGCTGGACGACTGGGCCACGCGCCTGGGACTCGATGCCCTGCCGTCGCCGGTCGCCGGACTCATCGTGCTCGAGGACAGTGGCTACGCTCGCTTGCAGGCCGGCGATTTCCTCATCATTGCCGACGTCGGCCGCATCGGCCCGGACTACCTGCCGGGCCACGCCCACGCGGACACGCTGGCGTTCGAGTTTTGCTGGCGCGGGCAAAGAGTGTTGACCAACTCCGGCACGTCCCGCTACGGCACGAGCCATCAGCGATTGATCGAACGCGGTACCGCCGCCCATAACACCGTCACGATCGACAATGAAGACTCGAGCGAGGTCTGGAGCGGATTCCGCGTCGCGCGCCGGGCGCGGCCGCAAGGCAGGCAGGCCTCGCAAGACGGTGAACGACTGACGCTCGAGTGTGCGCACGACGGCTACGCGCGACTCAAGGGGCGCCCGCTGCATCGTCGACGTTGGGAGCTCGACGCGCTTGGCCTGGCGATCGCTGACTCGATCACCGGCAGCGGCGATCATCGAGTCACCGGCCGCATGCACGTCCATCCCGGCATCAAAGTCGAGCGCCGCAACGAACGCGAGTTCGTGCTCGACGTCCCCGACGCCGGACGGCTCATGCTGGAACTGCAAGACAGCGTGCAGGGCCGCGTGTTCGCCGGTATGCATGCCTGGGAATTCGGCCGCGTGGTGTCGCGTCCGGTCATCGAATGGATACGCGAGGGCGCTCTCCCCTTCGCCACGACTGTTTCCATAAAGCCCTGCTGAGGCGGTCGCGTGCGCATCCTGTTCCTGACCGACAATTTCCCGCCCGAGACCAATGCGCCGGCCACGCGCACGCACGAGCACACGCGACGCTGGGCGCGCGCCGGGCACGAAGTCACGGTCATCACCGGCGTGCCGAATTTTCCGTCCGGCAAGGTGCATGCCGGGTATCGCAACCGGCTCTGGCAATCCGAGGTCGTCGACGGAGTGCGGGTGATCCGGGTCTGGACCTACGTCACGGCCAACGCGGGCGTACTGCGACGCACGCTCGACTACCTCAGCTTCATGGTCTGTGGCGGCCTCGCGGGACTGTTCACGTCGCGCCCGGACGTCATCGTCGCCACGTCACCGCAGTTCTTCACCGCAATCGCTGGATGCGCGCTTGGAATAGTGCGCCGCCGTCCGTTCGTGTTCGAACTGCGCGACCTTTGGCCGGACTCGATCTCGGCGGTCGGCGCGATACCGGAAAGCGTCAGTTTGCGGACACTGCGCCAGATCGAGTACTGGCTATACCGGCGCGCGACGTTGATCGTCAGCGTCACGCAGTCCTTCCGTCAGATCCTCACGCGCAACGGCATCGATCCGCAAAAAATCGTCGTGGTGCCGAATGGCGTCGACCCGGATAGCTATACGCCGGGACCGCGTTCGGCTGCGCTCGAGCAGCGGCTCGGCCTGCAGGGCAAGTTTGTCGCCGCCTACGTCGGCACGATCGGCATGGCGCACGGACTTGGCACGATCCTCGCGGCCGCTGAACGTGTCAGGCAACGCGAGGACATCGCGTTCGTGCTGGTGGGCACGGGCGCCGAGCATGAACGCCTCGCAGCCGATGCGCGCGCGCGCGACCTGGTCAACGTCCACTTCGTCGGCGCCGTCGGCAAGAACGAGGTCAAGGACTACTGGCGCCTGTGCGACGTCGCGCTGGTGCTGCTGCGGGACCTGCCACTATTCGAGCACGTAATCCCGTCCAAGATCTTCGAGGCCTGGGGCTGCGGTCGTCCGGTCATCCTCGGTGTGCGCGGCGAGAGCGCCGGCATCGTGCGTGCATCGGGCGGAGGACGCATGGTGCCGCCGGAAGACGCCGAGGCATTGGCGCAGGCCATCGTGCACATGGCGGATCATCCGGCAGAGACACAGGACGCCGGCAATGCGGGTCGAGCCTTCGTCGAGCGCGAATACAATCGCGACGATCTCGCGGCGCGCATGCTCGAATCGCTCGAGGACGCTGCCGCAGACATTCGAACGGTGCCGCTGACGTCATGACTCGCCAGCGCGTCCTCTCCATTTTCGGTACCCGGCCGGGAGCAATCAAGATGGCGCCGGTCGTGCTGGCCCTGCAGGCCGACGCACGCTTCGAATCGCGCGTCTGCGTGACCGCCCAACACCGCGAGATGCTCGACCAGGTGCTGCGGCTATTCGGTATCGTGCCGGATCGCGACCTCGACCTGATGCAGCCCGGGCAGGACCTGTTCGACGTCACCTCGCGCGTGCTGCTCGGCATGCGCGAGGTGCTGCGCGCCGAAAGGCCCGACCTGGTACTGGTGCAAGGCGACACGACGACGTGCTTTGCCGCCGCACTGGCCGCGTTCTACGAGAACATACCGATCGGTCACGTCGAAGCCGGGCTGCGAACGGGTAACTTGCGCGCGCCGTTTCCGGAGGAGGCCAACCGCGCGATGGTATCCAGACTGGCCTGGCTGCATTTCGCACCAACCGAGGCGTCTCGTCGGAATCTCATGCACGAGGGCGTGGCGGAGGCCGCGATCCACGTCACGGGCAATACGGTCATCGATGCGCTGCTGATGACGCGTGATCGCGTCGACGCCGCCGATCCGGTCCGCTGGCGAGACCTGTTCGGCGTCGCGCTATTCGATCGGATCGTTGACCCGCACCGCCGACTGGTGCTCGTGACGGGGCATCGCCGCGAGAACTTCGGGCAGGGTTTCGAGGACCTGTGCTCAGCCATTGCTGAACTGGCGACGGAACACGAAGACTGGGACTTTATCTACCCGGTCCACCTCAACCCCAATGTGCAGGAACCGGTGCTGCGACTCCTGAGCGGTCGCGGTAACGTCCACCTGATCGAGCCGCAGGACTACGCGCCATTCGTCTGGCTGATGTGCCGCTGCGACCTGATCCTCACCGATTCAGGCGGCATCCAGGAGGAAGCGCCATCACTCGGCAAGCCGGTCCTGGTCATGCGGGATACCACCGAGCGACCCGAGGCAGTCGATGCCGGCACCGTGCGCCTGGTCGGCACGACGCGGGCGAAGATCACGCATCAAGTGAACGCACTGCTGCTTCAGCCAGAGGCTCGTGCAGCGATGAACCAGATTCCGAACCCCTACGGGGACGGCCGAGCTGCGCAACGGATAGTACGCGCGGTTGCCGCACGATGAATAGCGGTCGCTGCTTCTGCTCGTCGTAGATCTTCGACAGGTAAATGGCGACGACGCCAAGCGCCGCCAGTATCATGCCGCCGATCAGGACCTGCAGCGCGATGACCGTCGTGAAGCCGATCGCCGCCGTCCCTGTGATGTAGCGAACCACGGTCTGCACGAGCAGTACCAGGCCGAGGCTCGCCGTGAGAAAACCTGCGTAGGCGACAAGCCGCAGCGGCAGCGACGAAAATGCCACGACGTTGTCGAGGAAGTAGCGCACCAGCGCACGGAGTGGCCATTTCGATTCGCCCTCCTCGCGCGGCTGCACGTCGAAGTCGACATTCGAGACTTTGAAACCCACCCATGCGACGAGTCCGCGAAAGAAGCGATTGCGCTCCGGGCATCCGAGCACGACGTCCGCGACCTGACGGTCGATCAGCTTGAAATCGCTCGCGCCCGCCATGTCGCTGCCAATGCTGTCGGACATGACCCGATTGAAGCCGTGTGCCAGCCAGCGGTAGAGCAGCGGCTCGCGGGCCCGCCGCCGCTTCACCGCATTGACGACGTCGTAGCCCTGCTTCCAGCGCGCATACAGATCCGAAATGACGTAAGGCGGATGCTGCAGGTCGGCATCCATAAAGATCACGCAATTGCCGGTCGCGCTCGCAAGGCCTGCGGCCAGCGCGGGCTCCTTGCCGAAATTCCGTGCCAGGTTGACCGGGATCACCGCGGGCTCACGCCTGCAGACGAGTTCGAGCACGGCCTCGGTCTCGTCGGTCGAGCCGTCGTTGACAATGATGATTTCGAAGCTTGCATTCAGCGAGCGCAGCACCGGCACGATGGCGGATACGAGCCGCGGCAGCATTGCGGCCTCGTTGTACGCGGGTATGACGACGCTGACCTCAGCCACCACGATCATGTCCTGAGCGTGCACGAAAGACGAAGCGCAGACCGACGTAAGCCATCAGGACGAGAAACGGCTCGGTCACGACCTTGGCGAGCAGTTGCCTGTCTCCGGTCACACGCATTGCAATCATGATGAAAAGTGGAGAGGCGAAGATGGTAGCCGCGGATACGATTGTGTACGCGCTCCATTGCGCCGCCAGACCGAGGGCCGGGTCGCGTCGATTTTCTTGAAAGGTGAAACTACGATGTCCATAGAACCCTGCGATGGCCCCGACACTGCGTGCGACGAACTGGGACACTGCCACGTGCACGCCCCCCACGACCGTCAGCACGAAAAACACCGAGAAATCGAGCGCATAGAGTGCGAACCCCGTGAGTGCATAGCGCGCGCTGCGGCGAACCTCAGTGGCAGGCCGAACATCAAGCACTCTGCGCTGGCTGCTGCCGCCGGTTTCCATCGTCGGTCATGGTAGGCCGGGACATGCGACAGGTTTGTGACTTCTCCGGGACACGTGGAAGAGTCTGCATAGGCGACTCGCCATCCATAGGCGATACGTTCGTAGTCGATTTCGATGTCAGCAGTACGGACAGCATCCGGAGCCATCGACGATGACACGCATATCGCAAAGCTTGCTGGTGTTTACGGCCATGGCGGTCGCCATCGTTGGCGCCGTCGAGGTGTTCGGCACGGATCGGACGATGAGTCCGGTCTGGTACGGACCTTACCTGTCCTCTGCGCTGAATGCCGAATGGGGCGGCGAGTTCCGCGTCAACCTCGGAGAAGTCGTCGCGTTTCGCGAGATGTCACCGTTGCAGCAGGAGAACTATCGCTTCGCGCGCACCGACGAGCTGCAGCCCTATAACCACAATCCGCTCGGCTTCACGTATGCCGTTATCGCCGCCAAGGCGATGTTTCCTGCCCTGCCGGATGCGCGTGCGATCGAGGCGTTTCAACTGCTCGTGCACGTCGTCCTGTCTTTGAGTGTGATTGCCCTGCTGCGCCTGCGGTCGCACCGAGTGCTGTTCCTGCTGTGCTACGCGGTTAACCCGGTCGTCATCCATTTCGTCACGCTGCCCTACTACTACTTCTACCAGGCGTTGCCGTCGCTCGGGATCGCAGCCCTGCTGCTGCGGCGCGACCGCTGGCGGGAGGCCGTTCCCACATGGCTGATAGTCGCATTCGGCGCCCTCTGCGCCGCGCTTGCGATCACGTTCCTGATGCGGCCGACGACCATCGCTGCGATCGCGCTGTTCTTCGGACTAGCATGGACTGTCCAGCGAAAATGGCTGGTGATCGCCGGCTTCACGTTGTTCGCCACTGTGGTCGGCACTGGCTACGTCGCGTCCGAGAAGAACTTCTGGCACACGGCCTATGTCGGTGTTGGCGCGTACCCCAACGCCCACGTCCAGGGCCTGAGTGACGACAAAGGCTACGAGCTTTACCACGACCGAACCGGCGTGGTGCTGAACGCATCGTTGGGCGGAAACTACTATGAGCACGACGTCATCGCGCGATACGGTGAGATCACGCGCCGCGAGTACCTGCGCATACTGCAGGACGACTGGCCGCGACTGCTGCGCAACGCCGCGGTCAACTTCCTGCAGGGCTTTTCTATCGGCTACATGTCAGGGCAACCACCGTGGGTACAGTATGCGATTGCAGGCTCTGGCGCCGTGTTCCTGATGCTCCTGCTGGCGACCAGGCAGTTCTGGCTGGCCGCCGCGCTAGCAGTCACCTGCGCGACGTTTACGCCCTACTATCCGCCGATCCCGGCTTACATGTACGGCGCCTACCTGCTGCTCGTGCTCGGGTTGATTGGCATTGTTCAGCGCTTCCTGCCGGTGATTGGCGAAGGCGGACGCCCTGAATCGCAGCCGCCTGACGCCCTGACGGTGTAGGGCAATGCAAGCGCGAGGCCATCGAGCAACACTCTACCCTGCCCTTCAATGCGGCTGCCCATGGGCGCACAGATGTCTTGCACGTCGACCTGCGACCTGGCGCCCGCGCGAATGATTGTACGGGCGGGGCCCGCGCGGAAGTCGACGTTGAGCACGCGTGTACCGACGGCACCTGAGGCAACGTCGATCAGGCCGCGGACGTTCGTATCGCGGACGACGTTATCGACCGGCGTGAGCACCCGCCCCGAAGCGAGCACGACGCTCTTCACCGTGAGATCCCGCCAGGTGCCTGCACCAGTGGCTGTTATGTGGTCGAGCAGGTTAACGCTATCCTTGATCGACGTGCCGGGTCCAAGCAGGATCACATGTCCGTAGCTGCGATCGGGCTCAGGCGGGCCCGGCGTGTCCTCGGGTTCGAACGACGTGTAGAGCAGCGGACCCTTGCCGATGAACGAGCCATCGAAATCCCCCTGCAGTTCGAGGCTCCAGTAAGCGTTGACATTGCGGTAAGGCTGGCCGCCGCGGTTCGCCTCCAGCCGGAAAAGGTTCGAATAGCCGCTTTCGAAGAAATTGCTCGTCGGATTGCCGGGTGCGCAGCCGCTCGCAATGGCCGGGCTGTAGACGCCGTTACCGAACTCCGACTCGAGCAATTCGAAGCGCAGGAAGCGAAACGGCGCGGCGCGCCCGTAATCTGGATGCGAGTCGCCCTTGAACACGATGGCTTCAACGCTCTGCTTCACGGCGACGCCGGAAGTCAACCCCGTCTGCGACTGCGGTCCGGATGCGCCCCAGTCTTTGATCCGAATTACGAAGGGATCGGCTTCGCTCTTGCCAACTTCGCCGACCATGCGCGGGATGAAAGAGAGCGTACCGTACTCAAGCGTCAGTCCGCCCGAGGCACGGTCGACGTAGTAGAAACTGCCGCCTGACGCTCGCGACTGCTTGCGGTTGCGGTCGATGCAACCGATCCGGCGTCCGTTCACGGTTGTGGCAACGGCGCCGTCCCAACCCATCACGCGGTTGTACGGATCGGAGATAACGAGGCTGTCCGGGTCGAACCACAACGACTGCACGCCCGCATGCACGAAGACCGGCGCGTTCCAGAATTGCCCTGCCAGGTTGAGCTGCTCGACGCGATCGAGTTTGCCGCCGATCCTGGCCGCGCTGGGTCCGCCGCCGATGTAGAAGCCGTAATCCTGGGCATCGCGCACGTTGGCCCGGACGTCGAGGAGCTGCGGCAGCCCGCCGCCAGCCAGCCGGAAATCGAGCAGGCCGGAGTTCGTCTCCGGATTGCCGTTGCCCAGCCCCGGGTGAGTGCCTTGGAACGTCAGCGCCCGGTTGGCCCCGCCGATTCGGATGCTCTTGAAATCGACGAAGCGCCAGAGCACGTAGCCGTTGCTCGGCTTCGAGCGATGCCGCAACGTCAGCCGGTTGGCGGTATCCTCGTCTTCGATAAAGCTGAAATTCTTGACGGGTCGAGCTGGATCAATCGACCAGTCCGTGGTGTCCGTCTCCAGGGTCAGGGTGGCGGACGGGGCTCTTACGTACACTGACCCTGGCCACCGGTTTGCGATATCGAGCAGCAGCCGATGAACGTCGTCACGATCCTGCAACACGCACCAGTCGAGGTCGAATGGCGCCGTCGCTGCGGCAACGAAGCCGTTTGGAATCTTGCAGTCGCTCTCGAGGCGACGCGTGGCGGCGTGGCCTTCGAACGCGGCGAACACACACATCATATGCATCCACGCCAGCCACCCCAGCCGTGTCAGTCGAGGCGATGCCGAACCGCGACCGCCAACCCAGGCGCGCGGCGCCGCGGGCTTGACACATTCGCACGTTAAATTCATCGACTGCCACATCAGTATCAGAGCCCGCCGGACATGACATCGACCTTCGATCTGAAACGATCGGTCTACGAATCGTTGCCGCAATCGATCCGGGCACTGGTGGGAATCGTTCCATTTGCGTGGCTGGCGGGCCGCCCGTACCGAACGACTTATGAGGTCGGTCGCGATATCGACGGCCTTGATCGCGACGAAACCAACGCGCTCATGAACCGGAGACTGGGCGAGACCCTGCGCTTTGCCGTCGAGCATGTGCCCTACTATCACAAGTTCCGCGACATCGTCGACCGCATGCCGCCGGCCAGCGCACTGCAGGCTTTTCCGCTGATCGACAAGGACACGGTGCTGGCGTCATTCGAACAGTTCCTGTGCCGGCCCGAGGTGCGGCCGGCCAACTACGCGACGACCACGGGTGGCACGTCCGGGCGGCAATTGAAAGTGCTGCTCGAGGACGCTTCGCAATCGGTCGAAATGGCCTTCATGCATCGGCAATGGGCGCGCGTGGGTTACACGACCGAGGCGCGCAAGGCCACGTTTCGCGGTGTCGCGTTTCCCCGGGCCCATGCCGGCGAGTTCTGGCAGCCGAACCCGATTTACCGGGAGATGCAGTTCTCTCCCATGGCGATGACCGAGGCACGCCTGCCCGAGTACTGGCGTCGACTGCTCGATTACAATCCGCAGTACCTTCATGGGTACCCGTCCTCGATCGCAACGCTAGCGCGATTCGTGCTGCGCAATGGCCTGTACCAGCCGCGACTCAGAATCAGGGCGGCGCTGCTCGGTTCCGAAGGCTGCACTGTCGAGCAGCGCGAGTTGATCCGTCGCGCCTTCCGCACCTCGGTATTCACCTGGTACGGACACAGCGAGCGCCTCATCCTTGGCGGGGAATGCGAACACGCGTCCGACTACCACCAGTTTCCTGACTATGGCTGGCTGGAGATCCTCGACGACCAGGGGCACCGTGTGCAGGTCGGCGGACAGGGCGAAATCGTCGGCACGGGTTTCTTGAACCGGGTGATGCCGCTGATCCGGTATCGCACCGGCGACGTCGCTACCCGGCTCGACTGGCGTTGCGCCTGCGGTCGTGCATGGGACCGGTTCGGGCAGGTCGAAGGACGCTGGAAGCAGGAGATGGTCATCGGCCGCAACGGCGCGGAACTGTCGCTCACGGCGCTCAACCTGCACGGCCCGCACTTCGATCACGTTGCGCGCTACCAGTATTTCCAGGACACGCCAGGCACTTGCGAAATTCGCGTGGTCGTCGACCCGGAATACACCGCACGCGATCGCGACATGATCGAGCGCGCCTATGCAGGCAAGGCGGGCGATGAGGTCAGCTTCAAGGTGCGCGAGGTCAGCGAACTGACCCTGACCGAGCGCGGCAAGCTGAAGCTGCTGGTGTCCCGCCTCAAGCCGTCGCATCCCGCCAACGACTCTCCGCCGGGCCAGTAACGGGCAGGCTCTCGGTTTGTTGAGACGGCGCCAGGCACGTGACTCGAGGCGTGGCCGGCTGCCGAATCCATCGTCGATACCATAGTTCCAGCACGAACCATGCCCAGAGCGCAGCGGCGACTCGATGCTCGCCCGCACGCAGGGAGGCATGCCACTCGATGAGAGTCGGGTAGTGCAGGCCCGGAATGACGCGCTCCTTTAGCATCGCCGTGACCCGTTCAGAAAAATCAGCGACGAGCCATTGTGCCACCGGCAAGTCGAAGCCGCGCTTGCGGCGATAGACGACGTCCGGCGGCACCAAGGTGGCCGCCAGTCGCTTCAGCAAGGGTTTGTTTGCCGGCGGCAGCAGCCGGCAGAGGTCCGCGTCCGACAAGCGCATCGATTCAGCGAGCACCTCGTTGGCCAGCATGGGGACCCGCGCCTCGATGGAATGCGCCATGGTCGCTCGATCGGTGCGCATGAGGACGTCGGCCGGCAGGCGGTAGCGCTGGTCGCGCAGCATGGCGCTGCGCAACGGACCCCACGCAGCCTCAGTTGCTGCAAGGTCGTCGTTCAACTCCGGAGCGCGTGCGTCGAGCAGCAACTTTCTACGCATCGCATCCGTCGTGACGTGGGCCGTGCCCTGGTAACGGAGCGTCGCCGAGGCGAGGTACTCACGGAGGGCCGGATCGCCATGGCCCGCCAGCGCGGTGCCCAGTCGAGCCGACCGCGCGGTGATGGATCGGGCCGCGAGGAAGCGCAGATAGGCACGATAGCCGCCGAATAGCTCGTCCGCACCCTCGCCCGACAGCATCACCTTCAGGCCGTGCGATCGTGCGTCGCCTGCCAGCAGCATCAGTGCCAGCGCGGAAGGATCAGCGACCGGATCGTCGTTGAAGTACGCCCAGGCATCGAGGGCGCCGAGCATGTCCTGCGGGGAGACCCGCCGCGAGTGGAGTTCGATACCCACGTGGTCGGCCACCTTGCGGGCGTAAGGCAGTTCGTCGAGGTCGCCAGCGATTGAGACAGTGAAGGCCCGAACCCGAGCCAGCGGCGCAGCCGTGGCGGCGATGATGCTCGAATCCACGCCGCCTGACAGGAAGACGCCGACTTCGACGTCTGCGACCAGGTGGGTCGCGACCGCACTGTCGATTGCGTGGCGCATGCTGTCGAGATCGGCATGTCGGCCCGCACTCGCCGTCACAGCATGCGCAGTGACGAACGACCGCGTGCTGACAGTGTCCGCGGCCAGGTCGAACTCGAGCGTGCAACCGGGCTCAAGCGAGCTGACGCCGCGGAACATCGTGCGCGGCTGGCGCGCGGCCCGCCAAAGAAAATAGTCGTGGAGCACGGCGGGCTCGAATTCCGGCGCGATCACACCAGACCCGACGAGCGCCTTGGGTTCACTGGCAAACGCGAAGATACCGGCCGCCGGCCGCCCGTAGTACAGCGGCTTTATTCCCACGCGATCCCGCGCCAGCAGCAGCCGGCGCGTATCGAGCGACCAGAGCGCGAAGGCGAACATGCCGTTGAGGCGTTCGACGACGTTGCGACCCCAGACCCGGTAGCCCTCCACGATCGCCTCGGTGTCCGAATGGTCAGTGCGCAGCAGGCCGCCGGCAGCGACGATGTCATGCCGCAGTTCCCTGAAATTGTAGATTTCGCCGTTGAAGACGATGACGTGTCGGCCGGCAGCGCAGGCCATGGGCTGGGCGCCACCCAGCAGGTCGAGGATCGCCAGGCGATTGTGTCCGAGCACCACGTCATCGTCGCCCCATTCGCCCCAGCCATCGGGACCCCGATGGTGCAGGTAACGACCCATCGTCCGCAGTGCATCGAATGCGCGCGGGAACTGCCCGACGATGCCAGAGATTCCGCACATCTATTCTTTTTCTCTTTCAGTGTGGTTGTCGCCGCAGCGCGACGCCGGGGTGTCACGGTTCATCAGCGGGGCCCGCCCTTTGCGCCGAGAACGACGGCGGCGTCGATCGCCCGTTGCCGCGTTCGCACCAGCAGGTCCTTGCAGGCGGTCGTCAACGGGCCATCGGTCGCACGATAGATCGGCAGCAGCTTGCGCTTGCGGCGGTGGGCGGCGAACCACCGCGTGTACTCGCGGGTCTCGAAACCTGCGAACGGCGTCAGGTCGCGCACCCGCGCGCTGTCGCACAGCGGCTCGCTGCCCTCCGCATGCAGGGCATTGGTCGCCGGATCGTGCGTAAACCAGCGGCACGTCATCTGATCACAGGCCGGCCCCCATTCGAAGGCGAGCTGTCGACGCATGAAGGCCGGCAGCACGAGTCGTCCGCTGAAATATTTGCCGGAAGCGACGAACCAGTTGCCGAGTCCGTGGACGATTGGCCGGCCGCGGTACAGCTCGATCCCCTGGACGCAGTGAGAGTGGCATCCGACCACCGCGTCGGCTCCGGCGTCGATCGCGTCGAACGCCAGCTGCCGATGGGACGGCTGCGGATACAGTTCGGCTTCGAAGTTCCAGTGCATCATCACGACCAAACGCACTTCGGGCAGCTGGACCCGGGCTCGCTCAACCGTTGCGAGGACGTGCCTGCGACGCAAAGGGCTGACCCCGGGAGTCCGCGTCGTCGCCGCGAGACAGCCGATGACTTCCCAACCAAAGCCCAGCAACGCATAGCGGACACCATCGCTGTCAAGCATTGCCGGCGCGACTGCTTCGGACAAGTCCTGCCCGCCGCCGAAAGATGCAATGCCCGCACTGCTCAGTCTGCGCCTCGTTTCCGACAGTGCCACACCTCCATCCAGGATGTGATTATTGGCCAGCGACACGGCACGCACGTCGCACACCCGCAGGAAGCCAAGCACCGTTGGGTCGTTCCAGACCCAATGCTGGCGGAGGGCCTCTGGCGGCAGCGCAGCGACAGGACCCTCCAGGTTGGCCACGGCCGGCCCACCGAAGCCCGCGAATCCATCGGGCAACACCGGGCTTACACCCGGTGGCAGTGCGATGTCACCGAGGAAAACGATCGACATCGTAATTTCCGGAAGCCAGGCCGGCGTAGTGACCGCGCAGGGAACGGATCATCGTTTGCGAGGAAAACTGCGCTGCACGAGCCACACCGCGCTGTGCCAGCGCCGCCCGCTCGCCCGCATCGTCCAGCAGACGGACCAGAGCGCGCGCAAGGGCGTGCGAGTCCCCTGGATCCACCATCAACCCATCGACCCCGTCGCGCACGATTTCGGGAATGCCGCCGGTCGCCGTCGCGATCACGGGCAGTCCCGCTGCCAACGCTTCCAGCACTGCAACACCCAGCGCTTCACGGTGACTGGGCAGCACGAAGACATCGGCGTGCCAGAAATACGGCGGTAGTTGCTCGCGCGCGACGCGGCCGGCAAGAATCACGTTCCCAGCCAGCCCGCGCGCGTCGATCAACGCCCGCAATCCTGCGTCCTCGGGAGCAGGCCCGATCACGGTCAGCTGCACGGCTGGCCGCCGATCGGCGACGGTGCACAATGCGTCGAGCAGCACCTCGAGTCCCTTGCGTTGCCAGTCTGTGCCGACGAATAGCACCCGTGATCCACCGTCGTTCCCCTGCAGCGGGTCGGCAGGCGGTCGAGCTGGACGCGCGAACAACGATGTGTCGACTGACTTGTGCAGCACAGCGACCTTGTCGGGCGCGAGGCCGTAGGCGTCGCGCACGAACTCCGCGGTATAGCGAGAATTGCACAACACGCGATTCGCCCGTGCCAGCACGCTCCGCTCGTTCCGGTAGCGCCAGGCGCCGGCCACGAGACGCCGGGCGCCGTGCTCGCGCAGCAACTGCCACGAGTATTGCGGAAAGCGCGCCGTCTCATAGTCGTTGACCTGGACCACCAGCGGCGACTGCAGGCTCACCAGCCGAGCCATGCTGTGTGTGCTGTTGCCATGGACGACACAGCGACCTCCCCAGGACCGCACGAGACGCGCAGCCGTGTCCTGCACGCGACGGTACAGCGACAGCGAACCTCTCCCTGTGCCGGAAGCATGGAGCTGCGGGTGACGCTGCTCGAAGTGCGGAGCAACGATGTGGAACTCCACGTCCGAGTCGTCCCGGAACGCTTGCCACAGATGATGAGCATAGGTCGCCGGACCGGTCTCGACGCCATCGAAGACCGTCGTCACGAACACGACTCGCGGACGGTCAGGGCTGAACAAACGTCGGTCTCCGGCGTGGAACCGCAGTGACGGTTGCGGAATCGTCAAGCGAGAGCCGCGCTCGGCTCAGCGCGTACCACAGCAACAACGGGACGAAATTTGCCTGCCCCGGTATGCTCTGTACTTCAAAAAAGGCGTGCACGAGCAGGGCCGTGGCGCCGATCGCAAAAAACATGACCCACGGCAGTCCGTAGCGCGACACCATGACGACTGAACGCGCGATCGCGAGCAGCGAAAGCAGTAGGCCCGGCCAGCCCATGTACAGCAACAGGTTGAAGTAGCTGTTGTGCGAACTGAGGATGGCATAGCCGCTGCCGAACGGATGCGCGATCGAATGCTGCAGGGCAAATCTAATGCCTTCGACGCGCGGATCAATCTCCCCATCCGCGATGCGCTGCTCGGTGACTTCCAGGCGCCCTTGCACCTCTTCGGGCAGAACGGCGTCCGCACCGAGCACCTGGAAGACCAACAAGACGGCAAGCGTCGCTCCAAGGACGCCCGCTAACCGGCCGAAGGACAGCTTCTGCCGGAAGTAGTAGAGACCGCCGGCAAGCAGCACGCCTAGCCAAACGGATCGCGTGAGCCCAAATACCGCCTGATACAGCGCCCAGGCGAGCACGACCCACAAGGTCAGGCGCAACCACCTCGGCCACGAAGGGAGTTCGACGGGCACCGCACGTAGCGCGAGAAACAGGCAGATGAAATTCATCGCGTAAGCGGTATCGACGTGATGCGATCCCAGCGCGCCGAAGTGACGGCCTCCGCCGACGACGGTCGACCCGAGCGTCACGTTGACTGCCGCGACGAGCAGGCTGGCCGGCAGCAGCACGATGCCGAGCGCGGTCACAATATCGCGCGGGGTACGGACGCGCGCAGCGAGTTCAGTGCCGACATAAACCGCAAGCGCGAGCCACGCCCCGTATTTCAGCGTGCTGGACGGATTAGATGAATAAGCAGCGCTGAGCAGCGCGAGCGCGCAGATCAGGTACATGTCCCAGCTGCGGGAAAAGTGAAAGCGCAGGTTCTGCACGCTCATCGGCAGGAGCACCAGGCAGCTGACCACGAGCAGCGCGGAGCGCGCGGCGGGCGGATTGAAGTACTCCCTGAGCACCGTGTAGTTGACGAAGTTCAGCAGATGCAGCGCCGACAGCATGAGCGAGATCGTCACGACGCCACGCGACAGCCCGCCGTCAGCAGTGCCGGTCCGTGATCGCACGCTTTGCAGCAACTGCATCGCGACAGGCTCAGTACTCACTGCCGAGCTCTCGATACAGTGCCGCAAGTCGGGCTTCCATCCGGCTCCAGTTGTAGCGCTCCTGGAACAGGATGCGCGCACGTGCCGCGAACTCGCCTAGCGATGGGC
>JANNGT010000073.1:0-3486 GCA_031404015.1 Gammaproteobacteria bacterium
CGAGCCAGTGCGGGATCACGGCGTGCCCGCCAATCACGAAACCATGGGGCGCATCGTCGCGATGATCAATGGCGCGCTGGACACCGGCCATTGCGTTTACGTGCATTGTCGGGCAGGAATCGGTCGCAGCGCGACAGCCGCAGGCTGCTGGCTCGCAGAACGCAATCCGGGCGGAGGCGAAGCCGCGTTGGCCGAGCTGGCCGATTACTGGCAGCAGTGCGTGCAGTCCAGCACCTGGCGTGAAGTACCCGAAACGGCCGAGCAGGCCGACTTCGTCCGTTCATGGCATGCCTTGGGTCCCGTCAAAAACAAGGGTGGCTTCGGCGCGAAGGTGCAGCAGTTCACACCGGCCACCGGCGGTCCGGACCTGCTGCAGCGACTGCAAGGCGCGTGGTACGGCCTGGCGTTGGGCGACGCGCTGGGGACGGCTGGCCGCGCGAACTCGACGACGAGCCTCGTGTGGTCGCAACACACCGCGCTGGCGCTCTGCCTGGCCGACAGTCTCGCGGCCGTGGGGCGCTCAGACGCCCGCGATCAGATCGAGCGTTACTGGCGCTGGTTCAAGCAAGGCCAGCGTTCTCCGACGGGCGAGCCGGGGGAGTCGACCGCGTCGCCTGACCTAGTGAAGGCGCTGACGACTTATCGCTGGCGTGGCCTGCCGATGGCGGGATCGCACGATCCGAAGGACGGTGCAGCGACCAGCTTGCCGCGCGTACTCGCAGCAGTAGTGCACGCTGGCAGCGATGCGGCGGGCGCCGTCGCGCTGGCGGCGGAGTGCTCACGCACGACGCACCAATCCCCGTTGATCCTCGATGGCTGTCGCTTGTACGCCGCGACGCTCGCGTGCGCGCTGCAAGGTCAAGGCGCCTCCCCCTGCCTGGAGGGCGTGCCGGCGCCGGCCGTGAACTGCTGGGGCACGAAGCCGCTGCGCAAGGATGTGCGTGCAGCTTGCAACGCGCCTGCCGCTGCCGATGCCACGGTCAGGTCTGCGACGATGCCCGACGTGCTGCAAGCGTTAGTCACCGCGCGGCGCATCGTGGGCGCGGAGTCGGATTTTGCAGCGGCCATCGCAGCGGCCATGCGCAGTCCCGTCGCCGGGCACTCCGTGCTCGTCGCGCTGGTCGGCACGATTTTTGGCGCGCTGCGTGGCCGCGACGCGTTGCCGCCGATGGCGCTCGCGCGACTCGCGGGACGCGACCAGCTTGATGGCATCGTTGCACAAGCCATGGCACGACACGTCGGGGCGACACATTGAAGCCACGTCGACGCCAACCGGCCTGGACGCGGCTCGATGACGAGGAGTTGCTCGACCTGCGTTTCTGCGACCTGCGGCTGTCGCTTGCAAGCTCGGGTCTCGATCATGCGGCGCTGCGCCTCTACGAGGAACTGCGGCTCAAGGACATCCGCTTCCGCCCGCACATCTGGCTGTCCGAGGAATGGTTTTCACCGGACGGCATTCCCGGCATTGCAATTCCCTTCTACCTGGCGCATCCACGATTGCAGCGGCTCGAGCGGCGGTTGATGCACGAGGTCGAGGGCGGCAACGACAAGTGGCTGATGCGCATCCTGCGGCACGAGACCGGGCATGCAATCGACACGGCGTTTGGGTTGCGCCGCCGCAAGGCCTGGCGCGGCGTCTTTGGCATGGCCTCGCGGCGCTATCCGTCGCGGTATTTCCCGCGTCCTGCCAGCCGCCGCTTCGTCCTGCACCTGGGCCACTGGTATGCGCAGAGCCATCCCACCGAGGATTTCGCTGAAACATTCGCGGTGTGGTTGCCGCGCCATGCGCGCTGGCGCAGCCAATACGCCGGCTGGCCCGCCATGCGCAAGCTTGAATACGTCGACGCGACGATGCGCAGCCTGCAGGGCAAGCGCGCGCTCTGCCTCAACCGGGATGTCATCGAGCCGCTCTCGGACAACACCCGCACGTTGCGCGAGCATTATCGACGCAAGCAGCGCCGCTACGAACTCAACACGGCACGCACCTACGACCGACGCCTGCTGCGCGTCTTCGGCTCGGTTGAGGACTATCCGGACGGGCCGCAGGCGGGCCGGTTCCTGCGCAAGGTGCAGCCGCAGGTGGAGCGCCTGATGATCCGTCGTGCGAGAATGCATCCCTACCTGGTGCAGCACGTCCTCAAGATCGCGACGAAACGCGCACGGCTCATGAACCTGCGGCTCAGCCATAACCAACGCGACACCAAGCGTGAGGTGCTCGTCATGCTCGAGCGCATCATGCTCGAGACGTTGCTGCGTGACCGCGAGAATTACGCCTTATGACCAAGAAGCCGTTGCGCGCGCTCGTGCTCGTGCATGAGACGCTGGTTCCACCGGAGTCCATCGAGGGCTATCCGATCGAGCAGATCGACGAGTGGCGCACCGAATACGACGTCACGTCGTCGCTGCGAGCGATGGGTCACGAGGTCAGGGTGCTGGGCATGGGAGACAACCTGGCCGAACTGCGCTCGACGATCATGGAGTGGAAGCCGGACATCGCCTTCAACCTGCTCGAGGAATTCCAGGGCATCGTCACGTACGACCAGTACGTGGTTGCTTTCCTCGAACTGATGCGCCTGCCTTACACAGGCTGCAATCCGCGCGGCATGATGATTTCGCGCGACAAGGTCCTGTCGAAGCAGATCCTCGCGTACCACCGGATCGCGACGGCCCGCTATGCGCTGCTCCCGCGCAAGCGTCGCTATGTCGAGCCGCGCAAGCTCAAGTTTCCGCTGTTCGTCAAGTCCGCGACTGAAGACGCATCGCTCGGCATCTCGCAGGCCTCGATCGTGTATGACGGGCAGAAGCTGCGCGAGCGCGTCGAGTTCATCCATCAGCAGACCAACTCGGACGCGCTGGTGGAGGAATACATCGAAGGCCGCGAGCTGTACATCGGCGTCATGGGCAACGAACGCCTGACGAGCTTCCCCTTATGGGAGCTCAACTTCGGCACGCTGCCCGACGTGATGTCGATCGCGACGCGCAAGGTCAAATGGGACCGCAAGTACCAGCAGCGCCACGGTATCGGCACCGGGCCGGCCCGCGATCTGCCGCCCGGGCTGGCCGTGCGGCTGTCCGCGCTGGTGAAGCGCATTTACCGGGCCTTGTCGCTCAGTGGTTATGCGCGCATCGACTTGCGGCTGAAGCCCGACGGCGGCGTGTACGTGCTCGAGGCGAACGCAAACCCGAACCTCGCGCAAAGCGAGGATTTCGCCACGTCGGCGCTTGCCGCGGGCATCGGCTACGACGCCGTCCTCGAGCGCATCATGCAGTGCGGTGAGAACTACGACGCCGCGTGGCGGGAGAGCTAGGTCCAGTGATTAGTGAATAGTGAATAGTGAATAGTGAATAGTGAATAGTGAATAGTGATTAGCCCCCGCCTCGTCCGGCCGCGGCGGCTGGGCCCTTTCTGCGCAAGACGAAGAAGACGGCGATGGGGATGATCCTCGGCGGCGGCGCGCTGTTTCCCGTGCTGGTCGCGATCTTCTG
>JANNGT010000074.1:0-3872 GCA_031404015.1 Gammaproteobacteria bacterium
TGGAAAAGCTGCTGCGCCGCGTGATCGGGCTCAAGCCCGACAACGCGCATGCGCACAATGCGCTGGGTTATTCGCTGGCTGATCGCAGCCAGCGTTTGCCCTAACCCCTAACCCCTTCCCCTCATGTTCAAAATCCAGACACTCAACAACATCTCGGTGCGTGGACTCGAGCGCCTGCCGCGCGACCGCTACGAAGTCGCATCGGAACTCGTGCGTCCCGACGCGTGGCTGGTGCGCTCGGCGGACGTGCACGCCATGGAGATCCCCCCATCCGTGCTGGCGGTGGCCAGGGCCGGAGCGGGCACCAACAACATTCCGGTGGCAAAACTCAGCCAGCGCGGCATACCTGTCTTCAATGCCCCGGGCGCCAATGCCAATGCGGTGAAGGAACTCGTGCTCGCCGGCCTGTTCCTGGGTGCCCGCAACATCTGCCAGGCGTGGCAATACGTGCGCACGCTCGAAGGCGATGATCACTCGCTCGAAGTGGCGATGGAGCTGGGGAAGAAGAGGTTCGTGGGCCATGAATTGCCCGGGCGCACGCTGGGCGTCGTCGGTCTCGGAGCGATCGGGGTCGAAGTCGCCAACGCTGCGCTGAACCTGGGCATGAAGGTGCTGGGTTACGACCCGCAGATCACGGTGCAGCGCGCATGGCAACTATCCTCGGGCGTGGAGCAGGCGCTCAGCCTCGACGACCTGTTTGCGCGCAGCGATGCAGTCACTGTGCACGTGCCCCTCAACGATCACACTCGTGGTCTGGTCAATGCGTCGCGCATTGCGCTGATGCGCAAGGGCAGCACGCTGCTCAACTTCGCGCGTGGCCAGATCGTCGATGAAGCCGCACTGCTCGCAGGTCTGGACGGCGGTCAGCTGCATGCTTACGTCTGCGACTTTCCGACAAACGCGATCCGGTTGCATCCAAGGATAGTGGCCCTGCCGCACCTCGGCGCCTCCACGGGCGAGGCGGAGGAGAACTGCGCGATCATGGTGGCAGACACGCTGCGCGAGTTCCTCGAAAGCGGGAACATCCGCCATTCCGTCAATTTTCCGGAGGCGGTCCTCCCCCGCACCGGCGTGAGTCGGCTGGCCATCGCCAATGCCAACGTGCCGAACATGGTTGGACAGATTTCGACGTGCCTCGCCGATGCGCGTCTCAACATCGCCGACCTGCTGAACAAGTCCCGGGGTGACCTGGCTTACACGCTCATCGACACGGACGCCGCTATCGACGAGCCCGTTCTGGGTAAACTGCGCGCCATTCCCGGCGTATTGAGCGCCCGACTGATGTGATCGAGCTGACCCGAGCCATGCCTAAACTCAAGCGACCCCGTTCCTCGCCCAAGCACGGGAGCGCCTCGCCGCCGCGTCCCGCCGGCAAACGCAAGCGTCTGGCGAAGCAGACAGTGGCTGCGGCAACCACAATCCAGGTGCCGCTCGAGCAGATCCGCGAGCGTATCGACAGCGTCGACGCGCAATTGCACGGCTTGATCAACGAACGCGCCCGGCTGGCCCAGATGGTCGGTGTCTCGAAACATGCGGCGGGACACACCGTCGATTTCTATCGCCCCGAGCGCGAATCGCAGGTGCTGCGGCTTGCGCTGCGGCGCAACCAGGAAGCGGGCGGGCCGCTGCGCGACGAAGAAGTGCTGCGGTTGTTCCGGGAGATCATGTCGGCGTGCCTCGCGCAGCAGAACGCCCTGAAGATCGGTTACCTGGGACCGGAAGGCACCTTCACGCAGCAGGCCGTGCTCAAGTACTTCGGCCACTCCGTGCGACCGCTGCCGCTCAATTCCGTCGAAGAAGTGTTCCACGAGGTGGAATCCGCTGCGGCCGACTTCGGCGTGGTGCCCATCGAGAACTCGACCGAAGGCACGGTCAACAACACGCTCGATATGTTCCTGACATCGTCACTCAAGATCATCGGCGAGGTCGAACTGCGCATACACCAGAACCTGATGGGCCGCATGACCATGCTTGGCGACATTCGCCGCGTGTGCGGGCATCCGCAGTCGCTTGCGCAGTGCCGCGGCTGGTTGCAGGAGCACATGCCTGCGGTCGAACGCGTGACCGTCAGCAGCAACGCGGAAGGCGCGCGCCGTGCGCGCGATGAAGACGGCACGGCCGCCATCGCGGGTGCCGCTGCGGCCGAAGTGTACGGCTTGAACCTGCTCGTGCCCGAGATCGAGGATCGCCCCGACAACACGACGCGATTCCTGATCATCGGCCGCAAGCCCGCGAACCCCAGCGAGGCGGACCGGACCACGCTGCTGGTTTCGGCGTCGAAAACCGATGCGCCGGGCGCCCTGTATCGCCTGCTCGAGCCGCTGGCCGAACACGGCATCAGCCTGACGCGCATCGAATCACGCCCGTCGCGCAAGAAAAAATGGGACTACGTGTTCTTCATCGACATCGAAGGCCATGCCGAGCGGGAACCGCTCGCCACGGCACTCGCGGAACTGAAGCGACGCGCCTCGCTGTTCCGCGTGGTCGGCGCTTATCCCAAAGCGATTCTCTGAGCAGCGGCAGGCAAGCCTTGACATGACTTCGTACGTCGTCGAGCCGGTGGACCGCATCGCTGGTGAAGTGATTGTCCCTGGCGACAAGTCCATTTCGCACCGGGCCGTCATGTTCGGCGCGCTGGCGGCAGGCACCACTCACGTCACCGGCTTTCTCGAGGGCGAAGATTGCCTCTCGACGATGAAGGCCGTCGAGCATCTGGGTGTCCGTGTCGCGCAGCCGGGTCCAGGCGAAGTGACGGTCGAAGGGGTGGGCTTGCGTGGCCTGCGTGCGCCCGGCGTCACCCTCGACATGGGTAATGCCGGCACCGCCATGCGCCTGTTCATGGGGCTGCTCAGCGCGCAGCCTTTCGATTCGGAGCTGGTCGGCGACGAATCGCTCATGCGACGCCCGATGGAGCGGGCCGCCAAGCCGCTGCGCGCGATGGGTGCCCGCATCGAGACGCGAGATGGCAGGCCGCCGGTGCGCATCGCTGGAGGCGCGTCCCTGCATGGCATTCGCTATGAAATGCCCGTGGCCAGCGCGCAGGTCAAATCAGCGGTACTGCTCGCGGGGCTGTATGCGTCGGGCGAAACTACGGTCGTCGAGCCCGCCGTCACGCGCGATCACACCGAGCGCATGCTGCAGAGCTTCGGCTGCGACGTGCGCGCACGCGATGGCGTCGTCAGCCTCAGTGCGCCGCCGGCACTCCAGGCGGCGGAGATCCGTATTCCCGGAGACATCTCGTCGGCGGCGTTCTTCCTGGTCGCGGCGTGCCTGGGCGCGCGTGAGCCTTTCACGATTCGCGACGTGGGTGTCAACCCGACGCGTACGGGCATCCTGGAAATGCTGTCCCTGATGGGCGGCGACCTGCGACTGGTCAACCATCGCAGCTGGGGTATGGAACCCGTGGCGGACATCGAGGTGAGGCCTTCGCGGCTACGCGGCGCGCGCATCCCCGAGCGGCTCGTGCCCCTGGCAATCGACGAGTTCCCCGCGATGTTCGTCGCGGCTGCGTGCGCGGAAGGCGAGACGCTGGTGACCGGTGCCGAGGAACTTCGCGTCAAGGAGAGCGATCGCATCGCCGCGATGGCGCGTGGCTTCGAGGTGCTGGGCGTGGAACACGAAGTGCTGCCCGACGGCATGCGCATCCAGGGCGGCCGGCCTTTTGGCGGCGGCACCATCGACAGCCGCGGTGATCACCGCATCGCCATGGCGTTCGCCATGGCGAGCCTGCGCGCGACTGGCCCCATTGAAATCCTCGACACGGCGAACGTCTCCACCTCGTTTCCCGGCTTCGCTGCGCTCGCCAACTCGGTGGGACTGAAAATTGGGGTTAGGGGTTAGGGGTTAGGGGTTGGTCGGAGCGGAGGTTCTGC
>JANNGT010000075.1:0-16076 GCA_031404015.1 Gammaproteobacteria bacterium
GGCAAGCTCACGATCACCTATCACAGCCTCGATGAGCTGGACGGGATCCTGGCGCACATCAAGTAGGAAGGGCAGGAAGGGCAGGAAGGGCAGGAAGGGCAGGAAGGACGAGCGAAGCCTTAGCCTCTATGACTTGTTAACAAAAAGAGATAACGATTCTCACTGTGGTTGAATTTGCTAGCTGATAATCAACTTTAGATAGATAAAAACAAAAGTCTTTTGGCTTATTAGAGCCCAATCTGGCCCGCAATTTTCGCGTCGGTTGAATCAGCGATTTTCCTTGAGACACGCATGGTAATGCGACGGCTTCGGCCAGCCTTCCGCACCTTCCTGCGCTTCCTGCCCTTCCTGCCCTTCCTGCCCTTCCTGCCCTTCCTGTCCTTCCTGCACTTCCTCCGCTGCGTGGCCGATGCGGATTTGAAGCACTGCAAAAAGACCCCTATACTGCCGCGCCTTCCGGAGGCCGCGCCCAGGCGTGAGCCAGCCCGGGTAACGGATTTCAAACGCCACCCGTGGCCGGAGCACCGGCATGACGTGGCTTTTTTGTTGCCCGGAAGTTGAATGAGGCCGTGAGCAACCTTGACGTGCAGAAAGGCCGGCGCCAGGCGCTGGCCGTCGTGCTGAGTCAGGTTCTGCTCGGGTTGAGCGTCGCGGCCGTAAGTCTCGCGATTGCGGGTTCCCGTGCGGGCGCTTCGGCGCTGCTGGGAGCCGGCATTGGCGTGGCGGCGACGAGCTTGATGGCCTTCGCGATGCTGCGGCACGGCGAAGGCGCGACGCTGATGCGGGCCACGATCGGGTTCTTCCTGGGGTGGCTGGTGAAGGTGGGCTTCACCGTCGCGTTGCTGGTGACCGCGTTCCGGTCGCCGAACGTCGAGGCGGTGCCGCTGCTGGCAGCGTACGTCGCGACGTTTTTCGGGTACTGGTTTGGCGCGGCTCGCCTGGTTGGCGTGCCCTCGAAGCAGCAATAGTTCGTTCGGTCGGAGTGGGTATAGACAATGGCCGCCGCTGAGCACGCCACCGCAGGTCCTGCGAACAGCACCGAGTTCATCACTCACCACCTCACCCACTTCAAGGTCGGTGAGGGGTTCTGGACGTTCCACGTCGACACGATCTTCATGTCCGTGGTGCTCGGCATCTTCACGCTGGGACTGTTCTGGTCGGCCGCGCGCACGGCGACGGCCGGTGTGCCCTCCAGGTGGCAGGCTTTCGTCGAGATCGTGGTTGAATTCATCGACACCACGGTCAAGGAAGTTTTTCACCTCGACCGCTCGTTTCTGGCCCCCCTCGCCCTCACTATCTTCGTGTGGGTGTTCATGATGAATGCGATGGACCTGCTGCCGCTCGACCTGCCCGGCAAGGTCGCTGCACTGTTCGGCATCCACTACTGGCGCGTGGTGCCCACAGCCGACGCCAACACCACGTTCGCGATGTCGATCACCGTGCTGCTCGTCGTGCTGTTCTTCTCCTTCAAGGCGAAGGGCGCGGGGGGCTACATGCACGAGTTGTTCACGGCGCCGTTTGGCGGCCACCCGGTGCTCTGGATCCCCAACTTTTTCCTGAATCTCGTCGAGCTGCTTTCGAAGCCGGTTTCGCTCGCCATGCGACTCTTCGGCAACATGTACGCGGGCGAGCTCGTGTTCATGCTGATCGCGCTGCTCGGTGCCGGCGTGTTCACGCTCACCGTGGGCGGCGCCGTCGGCTTCCTCGGCCAGTTGCTGATGGGCTCGGCCTGGGCGATCTTCCACATCCTGATCATCGTGCTGCAGGCGTTCATCTTCATGGTGCTGACCGTCGTGTACTCCGCGATGGCCACGGAGCACCACTAGGCCCGCCGCCCGTCGCATCCGTCCCGTTCAACTTTTTTCGTTTACTGCAACTGCACATTCCGCCAGGAGATTGAGATGGAAAACCTCGCGCTCATCGCACAGGTCCAGAGCTACACCGCGATTGCACTCGGCCTGATCATCGGCCTCGGTGCCGTCGGCGCCTGCATCGGCATCGGCATCATGGGTTCGAAGTTCCTCGAGGCGGCCGCCCGCCAGCCGGAACTGATCCCCACGCTGCAGGGCCGCATGTTCCTGCTCGCCGGCCTGATCGACGCGGCGTTCCTGATCGGCGTGGCGCTCGCGATGTTCTTCGCGTTCGCGAACCCGCTGCTCGCCCGCTTCGGCTGACCCGGCACTGACGCGAGGACGTCGTCATGAATATCAATGCGACGCTGCTCGGCCAGATGCTGGTGTTCGGGATCCTGATCTGGTTCTCCTGGAAGTTCATCTGGCCGCCCCTCACCAAGGCGATCGACGACCGACAGAAGAAGATCGCGGAAGGTCTCGCCGCTGCTGAACGCGGCCAGACCGAGCTGCAGAGTGCCCACGGGGAAGCCCAGGGCATCATCAGCGCAGCCCGCGAACAGGCCAAGAAGATCGTCGACCAGGCGCACAAGCGCGAGGTCGAAATCGTCGATGAGGCGCGCACTACCGCTCAGGTAGAGGGCAAGCGCATCGTCGACGGCTCGCGGCAGGACGCGGTGCAGGAAAAGTCCCGCGCCCGCGACGAGTTGCGCAAGGACGTGGCCTCGCTGGCCGTGGCCGGCGCATCGCGTTTGCTGCAGCGAGAGATCGACCCGAAGGCACACGCCGACCTGATCGAGCAACTGGCCCGCGAAATCGAAGGCGCCAAGGCCTGAGGGCCGCGGCACCTGCGCTGCGCAGACACCGGGACCTGGAGTAACGACACATGGCTGAACGAGCCACGGTAGCGAGACCCTACGCCAAGGCGGCCTTTGCCTACGCGCGTGACAAGAACACCCTCGACTCCTGGTCGGGCTGGCTTGGCACCGCGCGCGCAGTCGTCATGAGCGATGACTTCAAGGCCTTCCAGAGCAGCCCGGGCGTTGGCCGCCAGCAGCTCAGGGACCTGGTGGCGAACGTGTGCGGCGAGGCCATCGATGGCAACGGCCGGGCGCTGCTCGACCTGTTGGCCGAAAACGGTCGCGTCCACTACCTGCCCGAGATCGCCGAGCATTTCGACGAACTCAAGTCGGATCACCAGAACGTCGCCGACGTAGAGGTCGTGTCGGCAGCAGAGCTCAACGAGATCCAGCGGGAGCGTCTTGCGACCGCCCTGCGCACACGGCTGCGCCGCGACGTGCGCTTGCATTGCAGCGTCGATCCCTCCCTGATCGGCGGCGCGGTGGTGCGCTCGGGTGACCTGCTCATCGATGGTTCGATTGCGAACAAGCTCCAGCGGCTCGACGTCGAACTGACGACGGGCTGACGACCGAAAACGATTCAACGGCACTCGCCGCGCAGTGCGGCAGGCCCGCAGAGGATTGGCAACATGTCCATCAAGGCTTCTGAGATCAGTGAACTGATCAAGGCACGCATCCAGAACTTCACCGCCGCCACCGAGGCGCGCAGCGTCGGCAGCGTGGTGTCGGTCACCGACGGCATCGTCCGCATCCACGGCCTGCAGGACGTGATGCAGGGCGAAATGCTCGAGTTCCCGAAGAACACGTACGGCCTCGCGCTCAACCTCGAGCGTGATTCGGTCGGCGCGGTCATCCTGGGTGAGTACGAGCACATTTCGGAAGGCGACACGGTCAAGTGCACGGGCCGCATCCTCGAAGTGCCGGTCGGCACCGAGCTGATTGGTCGAGTCGTCAACTCGCTGGGCCAGCCGATCGACGGCAAGGGTCCGATCGACGCCAAGGAATTCGACGTCATCGAGAAAGTGGCGCCGGGCGTCATCGCGCGCAAGTCGGTCAGCCAGCCGGTGCAGACGGGCCTCAAGTCCATCGACGCGATGGTGCCGGTGGGACGCGGCCAGCGCGAACTGATCATCGGCGACCGCCAGACCGGCAAGACTGCCGTCGCGGTCGACACGATCATCAACCAGAAGGGCAAGGACCTCATCTGCATCTACGTCGCGATCGGCCAGAAGGCGTCGACGATTTCGAACGTGGTGCGCAAGCTCGAAGAGCACGGCGCGATGGCATTCACCATCGTCGTGGCCGCGTCGGCGTCGGAGTCCGCGGCGATGCAGTACATCGCACCGTACTCGGGCTGCACGATGGGCGAGTACTTCCGCGATCGTGGCCAGGACGCGCTGATCATTTATGACGACTTGACCAAGCAGGCCTGGGCCTATCGCCAGGTGTCGTTGCTGCTGCGCCGTCCGCCGGGCCGCGAGGCGTATCCGGGCGACGTGTTCTATCTCCACAGCCGCCTGCTCGAGCGCGCCGCACGCGTCAACGAGGAGTACGTCGAGAAGTTCACCAACGGCGCCGTGAAGGGCAAGACCGGCTCGCTCACCGCGCTGCCGATCATCGAGACGCAGGCGGGCGACGTGTCCGCGTTCGTGCCGACCAACGTGATCTCGATCACCGACGGCCAGATCTTCCTCGAAACCGAAACCGACCTGTTCAACGCCGGCATCCGCCCCGCCATCAACGCGGGCATCTCGGTGTCGCGCGTCGGCGGCGCCGCGCAGACCAAGGTCATCAAGAAGCTCGGCGGCGGCGTCCGCCTGGCGCTCGCGCAGTCCCGTGAACTCGCGGCGTTCGCGCAGTTCGCCTCCGACCTCGACGACGCGACGCGCAAGCAGCTCGAGCGCGGCAAGCTCGTGACCGAGCTCATGAAGCAGCCGCAGTACTCGCCGATGTCGGTCGCCGAGCAGGCCATCACGCTGTTCGCCGTCACCAAGGGCTACTTCGACGACGTCGAAGTGAAGCGCGCGCTGGCCTTCGAAGTGGCGCTGCGTGCGCACGTGAAGAGCAAGTACAAGGACCTGTTCGACCGCATCGAGTCGACCAAGGACCTGAACAGCGACGACGAAAAAGCGCTGGTGACCGCGATCGCAGACTTCAAGCAGAACGGCGCGTACTGAGCCATGGCCGGCACCAAGGAAATCCGCCTCAAGATCAAGAGCGTGCAGAACACGCGCAAGATCACCAAGGCGATGGAAATGGTCGCTGCCTCGAAGATGAAGAAGGCGCAGGAGCGCATGCGACGCGGCCGTCCCTATGCGCAGCGCCTGCTCGACATCACGATGCACGCGGCGCGCGCCAACACGGAATACAAGCACCCGTTGCTCACGCGGCGTGGCGCAGTGAAGCGCGTCGGTGTCGTCGTGATCACGACGGACAAGGGCCTGTGCGGCGGCCTCAACACCAACCTGCTGCGCCTCGTGCTGAACAAGCACAAGGAGTGGCTGACGCAGGGCATCGAGGCCGAGTACTGCACGATCGGCAACAAGGGCCTCGGCTTCATCAACCGCATGGGCGGCAAGATCGTGTCGCAGGTCACCAACTACGGCGACCACCCGCAGCTCGAGCGGCTGATCGGCCCCGTGAAAATGCTCATCGACGGGTTCCTCGAAGGCCGCCTCGACGAAGTGCACATCTTCTCGACGCGCTTCGTCAACACGATGAAGCAGGATCCCACTCATGCGCTGATGATTCCGATCCCGCAGGAGTGGGTGCTGCCGACCGGCCAGGTCATGAAAGCAAACGTGGGTGAGGGCAACTGGGACTACCTGTACGAGCCGGACCCGAAGTCGGTGCTCGACGAGCTGCTGGTGCGGTACCTGGAAACGATCGTCTACCAGGCATCCACCGAGAACATTGCATCGGAGCAATCGGCGCGCATGGTGGCGATGAAGGCTGCGTCGGACAACGCGCGCACCATCATCGACGAGCTGCAGCTGATCTACAACAAGAGCCGGCAGGCCTCGATCACGAAAGAACTCTCCGAGATCGTGGGCGGCGCGGCGGCCGTCTGACGCGCCTTTTCTTATCTAATCACTATTCACTAGTCACTCATCACTAGTTACTTCTTCAGGCAAACGACCATGTCACAAGCATTCGGCACCATCGTCCAGACCATCGGCGCGGTCATCGACATTGAATTCCCGCGCGATGCGATGCCCAGGGTGTACGACGCGCTCGTCCTCGAGGACAGCGGCAACAAGCTGGCCGAGAAAGGCCTCACCTTCGAAGTCGAGCAGCAGCTTGGCGACGGCGTCGTGCGCACCATCGCGCTCGGCTCGTCCGACGGCCTGCAGCGCGGCATGAAAGTGCGCAGCACCGGTGCGGCAATCACGGTGCCCGTCGGCCCGGCCGTGCTTGGACGCGTCATGGACGTGCTCGGCCGCCCGATCGACGAGCGTGGCCCCATCGTGGCCGATGAGTATCGCGGCATTCACCAGGCCGCGCCGAAGTTCGTCGAGCTGGCGCCGTCGGTCGAGCTGCTCGAGACCGGCATCAAGGTCATCGACCTGATCTGCCCGTTCGCCAAGGGCGGCAAGGTCGGCCTGTTCGGCGGCGCCGGCGTGGGCAAGACTGTCAACATGCTCGAGCTGATCAACAACATTGCGAAAGAACACTCGGGCCTGTCGGTGTTCGCCGGCGTCGGCGAGCGCACCCGCGAAGGCAACGACTTCTACCACGAGATGTCGGACGCGAAGGTCATCGTGCAGGAAGACCTGAGCCAGTCGAAGGTGGCGATGGTGTTCGGCCAGATGAACGAGCCGCCGGGTAACCGCCTGCGCGTCGCGCTCACCGGCCTGACCATGGCCGAACGTTTCCGTGACGAAGGCCGCGACATCCTGTTCTTCGTCGACAACATCTATCGCTTCACGCTCGCCGGCACCGAAGTGTCCGCGCTGCTCGGCCGCATGCCGTCGGCGGTGGGTTACCAGCCGACGCTGGCCGAAGAAATGGGCCGCCTGCAGGAACGCATCACGTCGACCAAGGTCGGCTCGATCACCTCGATCCAGGCCGTGTACGTCCCCGCCGACGACTTGACCGACCCGTCGCCGGCCACCACGTTCGGCCACCTCGACGCGACCGTCGTGCTCTCGCGCGACATCGCATCATTGGGCATCTACCCGGCCGTCGATCCGCTCGACTCGACGTCGCGCCAGGTCGACCCGAACGTCATTGGCGAGGAGCACTACGAGACGACCCGCGCCGTGCAGGCCGTGCTGCAGCGCTACAAGGAACTGCGCGACATCATCGCGATCCTCGGCATGGACGAGCTGTCACCCGAAGACAAGCTGGCCGTGTCCCGTGCGCGCAAGATCCAGCGCTTCCTGTCGCAGCCGTTCCACGTCGCCGAAGTGTTCACGGGCAGCCCGGGCAAGTACGTGCAGCTGAAGGACACCATCCGCGGCTTCAAGGCCATCGTGAACGGCGAATACGACCATCTGCCCGAGCAGGCGTTCTACATGATCGGCGCGATCGAAGAAGCGGTTGAGAAGGCGAAGACGCTGCAGTGAAGAAGTGATTAGTGACTAGTGACTAGTGAATAGTGAATAGTAATCTGCGAGATGGATCTCCGATGACGAATCACCAGCCACTGGTTGCCAATCGCTAATCGCTAATCGCTAATCACTAATCACTAATCACTAATCGCTAATCATTAATCATTAATCACTAGCAACCGGCACACACATGGCCACCATGCGAATCGACGTCGTCAGCGCAGAAGAATCCATCTACTCGGGTGAAGCCGAGTTCGTGGTGCTGCCTGGCGTCATGGGTGAGCTTGGCATCTACCCGCGCCACGCCCCGCTGATCACGCAGATCAAGGCCGGCGTCGTGCGCATCAAGGTGCCCGGCAAGACCGAAGAAGAGATGGTCTACGTGCAGGGCGGCTTCCTCGAAGTGCAGCCTGACCACATCAACGTGTTGTCGGATACGGCAATTCGCGCGGCTGATCTTGACGAAGCGAAAGTGCTCGAGGCGAAGCGACTCGCCGAAGAGTCACTGCGAGCTCGCAGCGAGAAGCAGGATATCGCAAGCGTCGAAGCCGAGCTGTCGGCCCTGTCGGCGCAGCTGCAGGCGATCCAGAAGCTGCGCAAGACGCGCTGAGGAAGGGCAGGAAGCACAGGAAGTGCACCGCTGCGTCGAGCTACGCCAGTTACTGCACGAGTGCAGTGTGCCGCCCTCTCTGCAGCTCGAGCACTCCGCTTTACTCTGATACGGCCATCCGCACGATTCAAATCGACAGTGCGGAACACACGTATTTCACCTGCAATGCCATTGTCCTACGCCGTTACTGGCGGTTGGAACGTGTCCTGAATCGGGCTATCGTGCGCGATCGTTCGGAGCCGTGCCCGGACTGAATCACGTAACGGGTGTGACGTTGTCGAACATGAAGAACCTTACACACTTCGTGCAGATCATCGACCGGCAAACGATTGCGGTTACGGTCGTCGCCCTGATCTGCACTTATGTGTGCCTCAGATTCGGCATCATCGTGGACCTGCCGTTCGAGCTGGTCGCAGTGGCCATCGTCTTCCCGATCGTGTTTACCATCAGCAGTGCGTTCCAGCGTCGTGAAGGTGCGTTGGCGGAGCTCGCGGAATTCCGCGCCAACCTGATGGCGATGTTCCTTGCTCACCGCGACTGGCATCGGTCTGACGACCGGAGCCCGCACGTTCGCACGCAATTGCGCAAGCTGCACGAAGCGGTGCGGGATAGCGTCCAGCGTCGCGATCCCGCGACGACGCGCATCGTCTACGGCTTGTTCTCCAACCTGTCGCTGGAGCAGGAGACCATGCGCACGAGAGGCCGTGTCTCGACGTCCGAACTCGCCCGCTTGAATCAATATCTGCGCAACACGATCGCCAACTTCGAAAAGCTGCGCAACGTTGCCGACTATCGAACGCCGATTGCGCTGCGAGCATACACGCAGGTATTCCTCAACGTATTTCCGGTGCTCTTCGCACCTTACTTCGCGCTGGTATCGTCGCAGGGATGGTGGCCGCTCGGCTATGTCATGGCCATCTTGTACAGTCTCGTGCTGGTCGGTCTGGACAACATCCAGGAAGGTCTCGAGAACCCTTTCGACGGTCTCGGGATCGATGACATTCAATTCGACGGCATCGACGAAGACGCATGGTTCGAGTCTGCTGCCCCGCTGACCTCGGTCTCAATCGAGCAGCACACGCCGATTGCCGAGGCGCAAGCGCATTGAGACGGCTCAACGCGGCCTTGCTGCGGAGACGAATCTCGCAAAACGGGCGTACGCAAAAAAAGAAAGGCCCTTGCGGGCCTTTCTCCTTTCCGGCTTTGGGACGCCAGACTATTTCAGATCGAGCTTGCGGATCATCTCCGTGCCGATCTGGGTGCGCATCTTGCCGCGTGCCACCATCCCCGCGTCGCGCTGCTCCTGGTTGCCGATCAGCTTTTCCTGGATGGCGTCGGTGCGGTTCGCGAGGTCGTCCATCGCGGCCATGTTCTTGTACGTGACGACCAGATAGAGGTTCGGGTCATCCGGGCCGCGCGGCGTCGCCTGATACACCGCGTAATCCAGAATGATGCCAGCTTTCTTCTGCTCGTCCATCATCTGCTTGTACGTGGTGCTGAGGTACTTAAGATAAGTCTCGAACATGCCGGGCTCAGTGCGGATCGACGACACCATGGACACAGGTCCCTCGGTGTAAGGACGGTCGGCGGCCACGACTGCGGTTGCGCCCAATCCCATCGCAAAGACGCCCAGCAGTGCGCAGAGCGTGTTTCTTCCGAGTTTCATCCAGAAATCCCCTTCATGTTGTGTATGTGTATGTGAATCGGCGAACCAACGCCGTGCACGCGGGATTCACGCCCGCCCGCGCAGCGTGCGCCAATCACTCATGAAAATCACGCCGCACTGCATTACAGGCATCCAAAGAATAACTGGCGACTGACTTTGCTGCGGATGACCTTGGCCGCGTGGGCTCGAGCTGATATACGCAGACCACGATCCGGGCATTCTCTTGCCCGGCGACAACAAGACAGGGAAGACATCGCATGAAAATCTCACACACCGGCGCAATGCTGGCTGCCACGCTGATCCTGATTTCCGGGCCGGCCCTCTCGGCCGACGATCCCAAGGTGGCTGCCGAGATCATGGCCCTCGCCCGGGCGCAGTGGACGGCCGAAGTGACCGGCAAGAGTACCGCCGAGCAGTCTGCCGCCACAGCCGACGACTACACCGAGTTCAACTCGGACTACCCGACACGGATCGACGGCAAGGCACTCAGCGACCGCCTCTCCGCGGCGACAAGCTCCGACGGATCGAAATCACTCGCTGGCGACATGGTTAACCCGAAGGTCCAGGTATACGGTGACGCAGCGATCCTGAGTTACAACTTCGTCGGCGTCACCAAGGATAAGGACGGCAAGACCAGCCCAAGTGCCGCGAAATCGACGCGTGTGTACGCGAAGATGGACGGCAAGTGGATGCTCGTGCACGCCAACTTCGCGCCGGTGAACGCAGCGCCGTAACCGCGCCCGACCACCGCCGTAGCGGCTTTCAGCGAGGCCGCCAAACGTGCCCCTGTGAGCAGTGCGCTCGCAGGGGCATT
Source organism: Gammaproteobacteria bacterium (assembly GCA_031404015.1). Classification (GTDB taxonomy): domain Bacteria; phylum Pseudomonadota; class Gammaproteobacteria; order Steroidobacterales; family Steroidobacteraceae; genus RPQJ01. The sequence continues at coordinate 10,354 of JANNGT010000075.1, forward strand.
TTTCTGTCTAGACGGCGCCGCCATGGCCCGTGCCAAGGCTCCGGTACAATGGCGCGTCCCGTCCAGAATCGGAACGCCCCGATGCCCATTTCCGTAGTGATCCTGGCCGCCGGCCAGGGTAAGCGCATGCAGTCGGACCTGCCGAAGGTGCTGCAGCCCGTGGCCGGTCGACCGCTGCTGCAGCATGTCGTCGATTCCGCCCGCGAGCTCGGCACGGACGGCATTCACGTGGTCTATGGCCACGGCGGCGAGCGCGTCCGTGCAGCCCTCGCGTCCGAGAACATCTCGTGGTCGCTGCAAGCCGAACAGCTTGGCACCGGTCATGCGTTGCAGCAGGCAATGCCGGGCGTGCCGGACGACGACCTCGTGCTGGTGCTGTTCGGGGACGTGCCGCTGGTTCAGCCCGCCACGATGCAGCGCCTGCTCGACGCAGCCGCCAATGGCGACGCGCTCGGCGTCCTGAGCGTTCGCATGCAAGACCCAACCGGGTACGGTCGCATCGTGCGCGACCGCGCGGGCACGGTGGCGCGCATCGTCGAGCACAAGGATGCCAACCAGAAAGAGCGTGCCATCGACGAAGTGAACACGGGACTCATGGCCGCGTCGGCGAAGCGCATGCGCGAATGGCTCGGACAACTGCGCAACGACAATGCGCAGTCCGAGTACTACCTCACCGACGTCGTCGTGATGGCGGCCAAGGCGGGGCTCAATGTCAACGCGATTCTGGCTGAGCGCGAGGACGAAGTGCTCGGCGTCAACGACAAGGTCCAGCTCGCCGAAGTGGAAAGCGTCTATCGCAAGCGCCGCGCTACGGCGCTCATGCTGCAGGGCGTGACGCTCGTCGATCCCGCGCGCTTTGACGCGCGGGGTACGGTCACGGTTGGACGCGACGTGCACATCGACGTCAACGTCGTGCTCGAAGGCAGCGTGCGTCTGGGCAACCGGGTGCGCATCGGCCCGAACGTGCTGATCCGTGATTGCGAGATCGATGACGACGCCGAGATCCACGCGAACTGTGTGCTCGATCGCGCCAAGGTGGGCGCGCGCGCGATCGTCGGGCCGTACGCACGGTTGCGCCCGGACGCCGTGCTGCACGAGGAAGTGCACGTCGGCAATTTCGTTGAAGTCAAAAAGTCGGAGCTGCACAAGGGAGCCAAGGCCAACCACCTCACGTACCTTGGCGACACGACCGTCGGCGAGAAGGTCAACGTTGGCGCCGGCACCATCACGTGCAACTACGATGGCGCCAACAAGTTCCGCACGGAGATCGGTGCGGGCGCTTTCATCGGCTCGGGGACGATGCTGGTCGCTCCCGTCAAGATAGGCGCTGGCGCCACGATCGGCGCAGGGTCAACGATCACGAAAGATGCGCCCGAGAACAAGCTCACGCTCGAGCGCAGCAAGCAGGTCACGCTCGATGGCTGGAAGCGTCCGATGAAACAGCCCAAGGAATAACCTGATGCAGGCCGCATGGTTCGACAAGTTCGGCGCAGCCGGTGACGTGTTGCAAGTGGGTGAGCGGCCGACACCCGTCGCTGGTCCCGGCGAAGTGCTGGTGCGGTTGCGCACCAGCGGCGTCAACCCCTCCGACGTCAAGAAGCGCGCGGGCTCGTCGCCTGCCTTGCTCGACGAAGGCTACGTCATTCCCAACAGCGATGGCGCTGGCGTGGTCGAGGCTGTCGGCGAGGGTGTTGATGCGAAGCGCGTCGGAGAAAAGGTCTGGGTGTATCAAGCGCAGTTCGGCCGTCGCTTCGGCACGGCTGCCCAGTACGTCGCGCTGGAGTCGCGTCGCGCCGTGACGCTGCCGATCGAAGCCGGTTTCGACGTTGGCGCGTGCGCCGGCATTCCAATCATGACCGCGCATCGTTGTGTGCATGCGGACGGGCCCATCGCGGGGCAGACCGTGCTCATCACCGGGGGTGCTGGTCGCGTTGGCTTCTACGCAATCCAGTGGGCGAAGATGGCGGGCGCCAGGGTGATCGCGTCCGCGAGCAACGCGCGTGACGAAAAAGTATGCAGCGAGGCCGGGGCACGGCACGTGGTCAACCACCGCGAGGCGGGCTGGGGGCGCGCGGGTCAAGGCACTGAACGAGGGCAAGCCCGTCGATCGCGTCATCGACGTGGAGTTTGGTGCCAACCTGCCCGAGGTGCTCGACTGCATCCGCACGGGCGGCGTGATCGCGACGTATTCATCTACCCAGGTCAAGGAACCGCAGCTGCCATTCATGCGGATGATGTTCCTCGACCTGACGCTGCACCTGGTCATCGTTTATGCGATGCCTGAGGCGGCGAAGAAGCATGCGATTGCCGACATCACCCAGGCGTTTCGCCACGGCATGCTGTTGCACCGGATCGCGGCCCGGCTGCCGCTCGCCGACATCGCCCGGGCCAGCGAACTGGTCGAGCAAGGCGGTGCGCCTGGGTGCGTCATCGTCGACCTGCTGGCCTGACACGCTGCCGCCCGCTTATGCGGCGATCGTGCTGTGACACGATTACAGGCTATATTCGTATCATTTAATGGTGCGAATATGGGTTATATTTGGAATGTGCGCGTCATAGTGCTGTTCCGACTCATAATTCGATATGAATATGGATTCTATTCGCTGGATCTGGCAAGCGCCGAGCTGGCCGCAATTGAGCTTTGACGCGGCCCGCCTGGCGCAGCCGTTGGCCCTCGCCCGTCAGGAGGCCGGCGTGCTGTTCGGGAAGGCTTTTGCGGTAGGGATCGACGACCGCGTGGCCCTCGAGCGTGACGTCTGGACCAAGGAGGCTGTGGCCACCGCGGCTATCGAAGGCGAAGTCAGCGATCTAGCCGCAGTCCGCTCATCGGTGGCACGCCGGCTGGGGTTGCCGGGGAAGGGCCTGGGCGTTCCGCGCAACGTCGAGGGCCTGCTCGACGTCATGGAGAACGCAGCCGATGCCTGGGAGCAGCCGCTCACCCGCTCCCGCCTGTGCGCCTGGCAAGCGGCGATGTTCCCGGGCGGATCGAGTATCCGCAACCTCACCGTTGGCGAGTACCGCAGCAGCACCGATCCCATGCAGATCGTCAGCGGTCCGCACGGGCGCGAGACCGTGCACTACGAGGCGGTCGCCGGCGCTGCGGTGCGCGCGGAGATGCACGCGTTCCTCGAATGGTTTAACGGCCCCCCAGCACTCGACGGCTTGCTGCGCGCGGGTCTCGCCCACGTGTGGTTCGAGTCGATTCATCCGTTCGACGACGGCAACGGGCGCGTCGGCCGTGCGGTCGTGGACCTCGCGCTGGCGCAGGACCTGCAGCGCTCGAGTCGAATGCTGGGGCTGTCTGCGGCGATGCACTCCCGCCACGACGCGTACTACGACGCGCTCAACGCCGCGCAGCGGGGGGATGGCGACGTAACGGCGTGGCTCGAGTGGTTTCTCGAGATCTACCTTGACGCCTGCCGCAGCACCAGCGTGCTGATCGAGGAGGCGCTCGCGCGCGCCCGCTTCTGGGCAGACCACCGCGCCGTGACGCTGAACGATATGCAGCGGCGCATGCTCAACAGGATGCTCGACGCAGGGCCTGGCCGCTTCGAGGGAGGTCTCACCGCGCGCAAATACATGGCGATCGTCGGCACCAGCAAGGTGACCGCATCACGTCACCTCGCCGACTTGCTCGAGAAGGGGCTGATCGTGCGCGCCGAAGGACCTGGCGGTCGTTCGACACGTTACGACCTGGCCCTGCCGGGGTGGGAGTGGCGCGCGTCCAAGTAGGCCGCGCGGACCCGCGTCGTGTCAGGTGAGCACCGGCGCCCTTTCGAGCGCCGGTCTCATGGGTGGGTCAGAACTTCTGCGCGAACTGCAAGCCGATCGTGCGGGGCCGTGTGCGGATGCCGTAGGTCTGACTGCCGCAGACGCCTATCGCGCACTGGTAGCTGATGCCGATCGGTGCATCCTCGTTCGTGATGTTCGAGACGAACAGGTCAAGCGACCATGAGTCCCTGCCGATACCGGTGCTCAGGTCGAAAACCGAGCGCGACGGAATGTCGCCGACGATGTCGTTGTCGTCGGGACTGATGTCCGACGGCCGGCTGTCCTCGTAGGCGAGCGCGCCCTGCACGTTGGCGTCGAAACCCGCGAACGGGAATTCGTAGCGTGCAACCACGTTGCCCTTGAATTCCGGCGTCAGCGGCAACGGGCTGCCTTTTGGTGCGCCGGTGGAGCAGCTCGTGTTCTGGCAGTACTCGTCCTGCAGCTCCGAGTCGTAGTACGCCACCGATGCCGAGATGTTCAATCCGTCGATCGGCATCCACATCCCCTGCAGTTCCGTGCCAAGCACTTCCGCTGTCGGGCCATTGGTGACCAGCGTGATGCCGTTGTTGCCCGCGAACGAAATCTGGAAGTCATCCCACTGCTCCAGGAAGACCGCACCGTTGAACTGCACCGTGTTGTCGAGCCACGCCGTCTTCCAGCCAAGCTCCCAGTTGGTCAGGAAGTCGGACACGTAGTCGGGGAAGGACGGGTCGCGGTTGATGCCGCCCGGACGGTAACCTTCGGACCAGGTCGCGTACATCATGTAGTCGGCAGCGGGTTTCCACGTCAGGTTCACGCGGGCGATGTGCTCGCTTTCCGTGATTTTCCTGTCGACGTTGAGGCAAGGCGCGTCCTTGTAGTCGGCCTGCGAGGCGCAACGCCACTCGCCGTTGCGCGACCAGCCAAAGCCGTCCGGCGAGAAGGCGCCTGAGCCGCCGTTGGCCGGGTCACCGGGCTCGTTGGCCCCGTCATTTGTGCCGCTGCCGGGCACGCGAGCAGGATTGAATCCCAAGCCGAAACCGAAGAACCCCTTGACGGAATTCTCTGGCTCGAAGAACCGCGCGCCGACCGTGAGTTCCCATTGTTCGGTGATGTCGAAGCTGACGCTGCCGAAGATCGCCTGATCCTTGTCGGTACGGTCTACGCTATTAAGGTAGACGGTGTCGGCGAAGCGGCTCATGTTGGCCTCGCCGGAATTCATCAGCATCACGTCGGCAAGCCCTTCGACCTCGAAGTTCTGCTGGAAGTCGTGCTCCTGCTGCTGCCAGAACAAGCCGAGCATGCCGCGCAGGCGTTTGTCGACAGGCGTGCTGATGCGCAACTCGTGACTCTGCTTGGAGTAGCCGTCGTTGTTGGTGTAGCGAGCAACGGGCGGAATCGCGTCGCCGTTGTTGTCGAAGTGCATGCTAGAAAAGAAGCCGCTGTACGAGTAGAGGGCGTCGTAGAAATAGGAGTAGTCGGCATAGTCAAACGAGGCGTCGACGTCGCGAGACAGGTAGTTGCCCGAATACACCAGGTCGAGGTTGGCGATCTTGCCCTCGATCGTCATGCCGATCTGGTACCACTCATCGTTCGAGTACTCGGGTTTGAAGTGGGTGACCGCGTTGTCGCCCTGCGTGAAGCTGCTCAGGTCGTCGCCCCACGAACCCTCGCTTTCCTGCTTCTGCGCTTGCAACGTCGGCGTGACGATCCAATTGTCGCCGAGTTCGATGCGCAGCGCGGCCCGGCCACCGAGCGTGTCGATCGTGTTGTAGTTGTCCTGCGCAAGCTTCCTGTTGTCGATCGTGTCGAGACCTCGCCCGCAACGGCAACTCGCGAGCGGCTGCGTGTGCTGGCCGATCGTGGCATCGAACGCATCAGTCTCGGAGTGCAGTCCTTCGTGGATGCGGACACCCGTGCGTTCGGGCGTCCGCAACACGCGGAGGAAGTTCGAGCCGCTCTCGAAACGATTC
>JANNGT010000076.1:0-2759 GCA_031404015.1 Gammaproteobacteria bacterium
GGACTGCATCCCACCACCTTTGGAAGGAACAGCTGAACAGTGATGAGCGCAAACATGAAAATTTCTCTTGGCAATCGTTTCGCATCCCTCGCTGCGGTATCGGCCATCGCGCTGCTGCACGCCTCCGGTGTCATGGCCGCGCCCAAAGCTGGCGCGCCGATCTTCAACGATCGTGCCGCTGCCGATGCGGCGAGCCTGCCTGCCGTCGCAAAGCCATCGAGCGGCGTGAAGGGAACGCTGAATGCAAAGGCGCTGTCCGCGTCGGCGCTGGACCTGACGCTTGCAGACGGCCAGACCATCACCGCTCGCTTGCAGCGCGTCGCACGCGACGACAGCAAGGGTGTTCAATCGTGGATCGGTACATTTGATGACGCGCCTGGCAGCTCGTTGATCTTGACGAAGGCCCGCGGCGCCGTGACCGGCTTCGCAAACTACAAGGACCAGACGTTCGAGATCCTCCCGTCCACCGCAGGCAAGCATGTGCTCTTTGCGGTCGACAGCCAGCGCGTCCCGAAAGGCGACGACGGCATGATCAAGTCATCGTCCGGCGGCGGTGATGTGCTTACGTCCTCAACCACCAGCACTTATGGCATCGGCGGGACGACGCTCGCGGTCGGCAGTGCGGTGGTCCAGGACCTGCTCGTCGTCTATACCGCGACCTCGGCCACGACGTGGGGCCAGGCAACGCTCGAAAGCATGATCAATTCGGCCGTGCAGTCGGCCAACCAGGCCTATGTGAACAGCGGCGTGAACGTGACGCTGAATCTCGTCGGTCTGCAGCAGGTCGCGTTGAAAGAATCGGGCTCCGGAATGCAAGCCACGCTGAGTGCGCTGAAGGCGGACAGCACAATCAAGTCCCTGCGCGACAAGCTCGCGGCCGATATGGTCGTGATGGTGTCGCAAGATTCCGACTGGTGTGGATATGCGAGTCTCAACTGGATGACCTTCAATGGTGTGACGACCTGGGATGCCTACGCCGTTAACTACTCGAGCTGCCTCAGCAACAACACGCTGGCGCACGAAGTCGGACATCTGCAGCAGCTCGACCACAACCGTGAGAATGGCAATGGCACCAGCGGCAAGTACCCGTACTCGTACGGTTACCGCAAATGCGTGACTGGAGGCTTCATGGACATCATGTCTTACTCCTGCTCCGGCGCGGCGCGCATCCTGCAGTTCTCCACACCGAACCTGACGTACAACGGCTATGCGACCGGCATCGCCTACGAAACGGACCCCGCCAACGCTGCTGACGCCGCTCGTTCGCTGAACGACACGGCCACCTTGGTCGCCAGCTACAAGGCCTCGAACACGACGGTCGCGCCTTCGCCGACAGCTCCTGCTGCGCCCAGCAGCCTCGCTGCGCGAAGCATGACTGCCAGCTCCGTCGCCCTAGGTTGGGTAGACAACTCCTCGAACGAGTCGGGCTTCAAGGTCGAACGTTCAGGCGATGGCGTCAACTTTACGGAAATCGCGAGCCTTGGCGCGGCAATGGTTGGGTATACCGACGCCGCAGTCACCGCGAAGACGACTTATTACTACCGGGTTCGCGCTTTCAACAGCGTTGGTGGCTCGGGCTACTCGAATACACTCGCAGTGACAACGCCTGCAGTGCCGCCTCCGGCGCCCGCCGCGCCCGCCAGCGTCGCCGCCGCCAACAAGGCGGACGGTTCGGCACTCGTCGTCTGGGGCGATGCCTCGACCAACGAGACAAGTTTCGAGGTACGCCGGGAGACGTGGAATGCGAAGCGCTCGACTTGGGGCAGCCTGACCGTAGCGGGAACAGTGTCTGCGAACATGACCAGCTTGGTCGATGTGACCGGCAACGGCACGTATCGGTACACCGTTCGTGCCGTCAATGCGGGCGGCAGCTCGGGATTGGTCGGTCCGGCAGCGGTGACGGTATCCGGTGGGATCACTTCGACTGCGAAGGGCCGCAGATAAGCCAATTGCCCTCGATCGCCGATGTCGCCCCGGAGGCTTGCACAGCCTTCGGGGGGGTTCTTTTTTGCGAGTCGTCAGTAGTCAAAAGACGCCTGGAATGAACCGATAACGAACTTTGGCCGCATAAGCGGCGTACTCGTCGTCCACCTGGCGGAGGTGGTCCTCTTCTGTCAACGCACGCAGGCCGTACAGAAAGGTCCACGCCGCGATGGAGCCGACCGCAAGCATTCCGGCTCTGAATGACTGCTGAAATGCGGCAATAGCCACCGGTGCCGAGCCAATCCACCACGCAATATTCTTGCAGGTGTAGGCCGGGTGCCGGACGATTGAGTACGGACCGCGGCTGACGATGCCGCGGTGAGTCAGGTTACTTGCTTTAAGCCCAAGCGCCGCGGACGCGCTGGCGTAGATGGCCATCAGGACGAGCAGTGCGATGTTCAATGCCAGGTGCACGTCCGGGTTATCGAACTGGGGAAAGTCACTGACCGTCGCTCCGAGTAGCTTGCTTGTTACTGCATTGAACGGCGGATAGCACAACAATGCTGCACCCCAGCCGACGATGGTAGGGTCGACAGACCGGATTTCATTGCCCAGTCGTGGCGATTCCACCAAGTATCCGATAGTGAAGAAGAAGACGTCGATGAACAGGATAACTTGCAAGAGGAACCAAAAGCCAAAGCGGTCGAACAATGCGCCCGGTCCCAAGCCATCGAGTCCAACAGCGACGATGCTCGAGCCGTTAGTCCACGCACCGATGCAAAAGCCCATCAGCGACATCACCATCAAAGGTCCAAAGAACGACTTGAGCAGCGTGC
>JANNGT010000077.1:0-4199 GCA_031404015.1 Gammaproteobacteria bacterium
ACTGGCGGGTTGCGTCTCGGGCGGCCCCAGCAGCGAGTCGAGCCGAATCCCCGACGCTGCCCGCACGGTATGGCCCCCCGGGCCAGCCGTGGCACGGATTGGGTACGTGCAGAGCGTACTCACCCCCGCCGATTGGGGCATTGAGCGCAGCGCATGGACCCGGTTCACCGAGGTCTTCACGGGCCGCAAGACCGTGCCGTTCGTGCGGCCCACGGGCGTTGCCGAGCGCGACGGCGTGCTGTACGTGGCCGACCCCGGTGCGCGGACGCTGCGGATTCTCGATGCCCCGCGGCGCAAGGACTTCGTCGTGACGCGGCTGGGTGCAACGATGCTGGCCTCGCCAGTGGCGGTGACTCCTGGGCCGGACGGAACGGTGTTCCTGGCCGACAGCGGGCACCGCAAGGTCTTCGCGGTCGATCGCGACGGGAGCAATGCCCGTGTGGTGATTGCTGAAGGGCTGCTGCGTCCCGCGGCGCTTGCGTATGACGCCGCGCGCAGCCGCCTCTACGTCGCGGATTCAATGGCGCACAAGGTGCTGGTCTTCTCGCCCGATGGCCGGCCTCTCGGCGACTTCGGCGGGCACGGGCTTGCGCCGGGTGAATTCAACTCGCCGACGCACCTCGCGTTGTCCCGCGATGGGATTCTCTTCGTTACCGACGCGCTCAACTTCCGCGTGCAGTCGTTCGACATTGAGCATCGACCCGTCGCAGCGTTCGGCACGCACGGCGACGGCGCCGGAAACTTTGCTGCACCCAAAGGCGTTGCAGTGGATGGCCGGGGACGCGTCTATGTCGCCGACGCGATGTTCGATGCGGTGCAGGTGTTCCGCCCCGACGGACTCCTGCTGCTGGGTCTCGGCGCGCAGGGCACCGGGCCGGGTCAGTTCTGGTTGCCGAACGGGCTCTACGTGACTGGGGCAGACCGGCTGTTCGTGGCCGACGCTTACAATCGTCGGATCCAGGTGTTCGACATCCTGCCGGGCCCGCCCGACGAGGCCATTGCTAAATGAGTCACTTTGCAATCGGCCGACGCAGGGTGGGAGCCGTGGCCGTCGTGCTGGCGGCGCTTGGCAGCTTGGTGGCGCTCGTCACCCCACGCGCGCAGGCGCAGACCGAAATCGCGCGCACGGTGCACAACCTGACGCCGGGAGGCCCCGGCCAGCTCAAGGAGACGCGGCCGACGGGGCTATGCGTGTTCTGCCACACACCGCACAATGCCAACCCGACACAGGCACTGTGGAACAAGAACCTGCCGCCGGTGACCTACCAGCTGTACACCAGCAGCACCTTGCACGCCGTGTTGAACCAGCCCACAGGCAGCACTCGACTGTGCCTGTCGTGCCACGACGGCATTCTCGCGCTCAGCACCCTGCGGGTGCCGCCCAAAGGTGAGGCGCTTGAACTCGGACGACTGTCGGGCCCCCGGCACATCGGCACGGACCTGAGCGATGACCACCCCGTGTCGTTCGTGTACGACTCAGCGCTCGCGGTCCAGCGCGGCGAACTCGCCGACCCGGCCGGGCTGCCGGCGGCCGTGCGCCTCGACGCCAGCGGGCAGATGCAGTGCACGAGTTGCCACGATCCCCACGAAGACCGCCGGCCCAAGTTCCTGCGCACGGATGCGGACGACGGCGCCCTGTGCCTAAGCTGTCACCGGCTGGGCCAATGGTCGACGTCGTCGCATGCCACGTCACTCGCCACTTGGAACACGCTCGGCACCCGACCGTGGCCCGAAACTTCCCCGCCGACGGTGGCGGCGAACGCCTGCAACAACTGCCACCGCACGCACGCGGCCGGGCAGGGTCCACGGCTGCTGGCGTGGCCCGTCGAGGCCGATAACTGCAACGTGTGTCACGGTGGCACCGTCGCCCGCCGTGACGTCGCCGGCGAGTTCGCCAACGGCGGCAAGCCCTCGCGCCATCCCATCAGCAACGGGCAGTGGCTGCACGACCCGCGCGAGAGTCCGGCGACAATGCCGCGCCACGTCACCTGTGCCGACTGCCACGACCCGCACGCGTCCGACGCCTCACCGGGCGCGGAGGGCATCGTGCCCGGCGCCCTGAAGAGCGTGCCTGGCGTCACCGCCGAAGGCAGCCCGGTGCGGGAGGCGCAGCAAGAGCACGAGGTCTGCGGCAAATGCCATGGCTCCACGGAGCCGTCGACGCCGGGCATCGTGCGGGCCGAACCGACGCGTATCGTGCGCCTCAAGATCGACCCGTCGAACGCTTCGTACCACCCGGTCGCGGCGGTCGGCCGAAATACGACCATCGCCGGGCTGCGCCCCGGATACACGGCCGCGTCGCGGATCGGCTGCACGGACTGCCACAACAACAACGAATGGGTCGCGGGCAGCCTGGTGCCGAAGGGGCCGCACGCTTCGCGCTATGCGCCGATTCTCGAGCGTGAATACCGCACGGACGACCGCATGCCGGAGTCGTATGCGTATTACGAGCTGTGCTACAAATGCCACGACCGCGATGCGCTGCTGTCGCGGCAGCCGTTGGGATTTCCTCATGCCTCGCATGTCGTCGACCAGCAAACCCCCTGCGCCGCCTGCCACGACGCTCACGGCTCGCGGCTTAACGCCCACCTGATCAACTTCATGCTGCGCGACATGACGGGTGCGACCGTTGTCGCGCCCGACGCGACCGGGCGTCTCGAGTATGTGGCGACCGGCCCCGGTCGCGGCACTTGCTACCTGCAGTGCCACGGTGCCGACCACGGCCCGCGTAGCTATCCCAACTGAAACGCCGACGAAGTTCCCAATTCTGGGAACTCGACGCGCCGCGATTCCCAAGCCTGCAAATGCGGCAGCGCCGCTCGGACGGCTGTGCACGAAACCTGCTTGAAGCCTCAGACCACGTGCCTGATTAATCCCTTGAAAACAGGGGTTTGGATTGCCGCCGGTGAGTTGTACCTAGCGTTCGTCCGCTGCGGCCTCTTTGGCACGCATCCTGCTTATATGAAGGCACAAGGTCGGGCACTCGCCCGGTCAAAATTAGAGACGAGTCGGCTGCGGCCGAGAGGCAAAGAAGATGAGAACGCTGAAACTTCTGGTTGCGACGGGACTGGCATTGACGTCACTGGCTGCAATGGCTGCTATCGACCCGGGCACCGGCATCACCGGCACGAAGCACGACTGGTCGGCCCCGGTAACGGGCGGCGGCACGGGCGGCGGCCAGTCGCTGCTGCAGTGGTGCCCGGCGGCGGGCTGTACGGCGACCGTACTGCCGACGACCTACAAAGGCGCGGACTACATTGCGAATCTCGATCCAGCCACCGGCAAACAAACATCAGTGCGCGTCCAGTTCGGCCTGTGCACCAAGTGCCACACGCCTCACCAGGCCCGCTCGACCAACCTGCTGTGGAACCACACACTGCTCGCCACGAATTACTCTTGGGACCAGCCGAAGACGACCGCCGGCACGAACTATCCGACGTTCGTCGGTGACACGTACAAGGGCCCGTCGACCAAGTGCTTGTCCTGCCATGACGGCACACTGGCGAGCACAGACGGCGTCTGGTTCAAGCGCCAGCGCGTCAGCGGCGCCAAGTACGTCCCCGCCCCCGGCACGCTGGACTCTGGTCATGAAGTGACAGAACCTAACAGCGGCAATCTGTCGGGCAGTCACCCCGTCGCGTTCCCGTATCCGCTGAACGGCGCGCCGAACTCCTACAATGGCGCGATGACGGGCTCAGAAATCGTGTTTGCCGAGTTCGCCGCCGACCCCACCGCTGACGGCATCCGACTGTTCAACGACGCGGCTGGCAACGTCACGGCTGGCAAGGTTCCGGGCGCAACAGGCATGGAATGCACCTCCTGCCACGACGTGCACAATGGCGCGCGCGTGAAGGACGTGCAGCTGCTCACCGGCTCCATCGACGGTGGCGTGGCCGACGGCTACATCTGCACGAAGTGCCATAAGAAGTAATCGAAGACTGAGTCGGGTTGACTCCCCGAGGGGGCTGGCATGGGCCAGCCCCTTTTCAATTCTGGGAAGGCTCCTCGGCGGGTGCGCCAAGTCACCCGAAAATAGGTGGCGTCCACGCTGTCCGCCGAGCCACCGAACCGTAACATTGCATTCACTCCCAGCAAGACCGAAACGGTTGAGATTATTCCGCCGAATCCGGACGATCCGCCGGAGACGCCGCCGACGCTCCGAACCAACGTGATGGTCACCACCAATTTTGTTTCCTATC
>JANNGT010000078.1:0-8070 GCA_031404015.1 Gammaproteobacteria bacterium
GACCTGCAGAAAGCCCTGGCGTATGTGCAGTCGAGTCCGCTCGGTCCCATCGTCGGTGAGCAGTTCATGGGCCTCTCGGGCAATGGGCCCGCGCAGTACCAGGTGCAACTCACCCTGCCAGTGATCGCAGCCGAGGCGCTCGCGGGAATGGCCACGCCTCCGCCAGCGCGCGATTACACCGTCCGCGCCACGCTCGACGGTGTCACGATCGCATTGCCCGCGCTGCGCGCTCCGGCGAATCGCGTGACGGGCACGTTCGAATTGCACAATTACGACATCAAGACCGCAGGCCTGCGCGGCTCGATCCTCGATGGTCCCTTTGAACTTTCCGCGAGTCCGGGCCGCACGTCGCGCGAGGTCGAGGCCTCGATCGATCTCATCGCCAAGGGACGTGCGGGAGGCGCCAGGCTGCCTGCCTTTATCGGACTCCCTGCAACGATTGGAATGGGCGGCTCGACGGACTGGGAGCTGAAGGGCCGCATCGAAAAGCGTCGGGCCGGAGGGGCCTGGCCAATGCAATTCGACGTGTCGAGCAACCTCGCGGGACTGGTGGTGCAGGCGCCGCGGCCGTTCGCGAAAGCCGCCGCAGAAGTGCGCCCGACGCGCGTACGGCTCGAGCTCCCGGGGGCCCGCTTGAACGACGTGACGCTGGAATCCGGCAGCGCGCGCGCCAGGTTGCGCTTCGCCGCGAATGCCGACAAGGCCTGGCGTCTCGACCGCGGCGCCGCGCGCTTCGACGGGCAACCCGTGACATTGCCTGCGCAGCCGGGCTTGCTCGTGAGCGGAGACTGGCCGCAATTTGACCTCGGCGAGTGGCTCGCCGTGGCAGACGGAAGTGCAGGAAGTGCAGGAAGTGGTCCGCGCCTGATGGATTGGCTTGGTCCAGTGGACGTGCACCTTGATCGCGCAACCGTGTTCGGGTTCGAGTTCCGTGACGTGATCGCGAAGCTGCGCAGCGAAGGCGACGCGTGGCGCGTGGGCATCACCGCGCCGCAAGCGGTCGGTGAAGTCATCGTTCCAAACGACTTCACCAGGGGCCGCGCGATCGCGCTCGACATGAAGCGGCTCGAACTCGTCGACGCGCAGCCGAGCGGCGGCGCGGCACCGGCCGGCAACGGGCAGATTGATCCCCGCAAGTTGCCCGCCATCACCGCGCAGGTGGACGACTTCACGTGGCAGGCGCGCCGCTTCGGTCGCCTTGCCGCAACGATCACGCGGGAGCCGCGTGGGCTCACCTTCGAATCGATCACGACGTCGGCGCCCGCGTTCGAGATCTTCGCGAAAGGCAGCTGGTGGATGGAGCAGGGCGCGCCGCGTACGCGCCTGAGCGCGATCTTTACGAGCACTGATTTTGGCGAGGCCGCGCGTGCGCTCGCGTACCGCGACGCGATCGACGCGCGCAAGGCGAAGATCGCGGCCGATCTGTGGTGGCCCGGCGGACCGTCGGCCGATGTGTTCCGCACGCTCAATGGCACGCTGAAGGTCAACCTCGAAGATGGCCGCCTGCGCGACATCGAGCCCGGGGCGGGCCGCATGCTCGGTCTCCTGAGCGTCGCGCAGCTGCCGCGGCGCCTCGCGCTCGATTTCCGCGACGTTACTGAAGAGGGACTGGCGTTCAACAGCGTGCGCGGTGATTTCGAGATTCGCGCGGGCAACGCTTTCACGCGGAACCTCGTGCTGAAGGGTGCGGCCGTCGACTTAGGCATCGTGGGACGCACCGGATTTGCGAGCGAAGACTACGACCAGACGATCGTCGTCAGCGGCAATCCGAGTGGCCCGCTCGCCGTCGCGGGCGCGCTGGCAGCCGGCCCGGTGATCGGCGCCGGCGTGCTGGTGCTGTCGCAGCTCTTCAAGGACCAGCTGCAGGGGCTCACGCGCGCCTATTACCATGTCACGGGGCCATGGGCGGCACCCGTGGTGCAGCGAATCTCCGCGCCGCCGGGCGACGAACTCGAGGCTGCAACACCGGAAAAAGGCAAAGGAAACCAACCGTGACGCGTGTCGCTGCGATCCAGATGACGTCGTTCGCCAATGTCGACCGTAACCTCGCGGCCGTGGCAGAGCTGTTGCTGCAGGCCCAGGCCCAGGGCGCCACGGTGGCCGTGCTGCCCGAGAACTTTGCGTACATGGGTCGCAGCGAAGCCGACAAGCTCGCCGTGGCAGAAGCGCACGGCGCCGGTCCAATCCAATCCTTCGTCGCAGGGCAGGCGAATCGGCTCGGCCTCTGGATCGTGGCCGGCACGGTGCCGTTGCAGGTTCCGGGCGAGACGCGCGTTGCCGCCGCCTCGCTCGTTTACGACGCTGCGGGCGGTGAAGTGGCACGTTACGACAAGATTCACCTGTTCGATGTCGACGTGCCGGGCAAACAGGAAAGCCACCGCGAGTCGAAGGGCGTGCGGCCGGGCACGCAGCTCGTGACGGTGGACACGCCGGCCGGAAGGCTGGGTTTGGCCGTGTGCTACGACGTGCGCTTTCCCGAATTGTTCCGCGGACTGCTGGCGCAGGGCGCCGAATGGTTCACGGTGCCCTCGGCCTTTACCGTGCCCACCGGGCGCGCGCATTGGGACTTGTTGCTGCGCGCCCGCGCCGTCGAAAACCTGTGCTACCTGGTCGCGCCGGCGCAGTCTGGTTTCCATGAAAACGGCCGTGAGACCCATGGCGACACGATGATCGTCGAGCCGTGGGGCCGGGTGCTGGCGCGATTGCCGCGCGGAACCGGCGTGATCACGGCAGAATTGGACCTCGCGCGGCAGCGGCGATTGCGGCAGGATTTCCCTGCCGTCGAGCACCGTCGGCTCGCCCTCGCCACGCCCCGCCAGGAATCATGAAACCCGACATTCCGCCGCCGCTTTTCGCTCCCCAGCCCGTTGCGCTCGCGGCCAGCATTGCTGCGCGAGATCCGCTCGATGTCGCGCGGGCGGCTTTGTTCGGTCCGGCCTCCCTGGACGAAAACCGCGTCGCCGGTGTCCTCGGCGACGTCATGGGCCATGCCGTCGATTACGGCGACATTTACTTCCAGCAGACACGCGAAGAGTCGTGGGCGCTCGAGGACGGCATCGTCAAGGACGGGGCCCACAGCATCGAGCAAGGCGTTGGCGTGCGCGCACTGGCCGGCGAAAAAACCGGCTTCGCGTATTCCGACGAAGTGATGCTGCCCGCATTGCTCGAAGCCGCGCATGCCGCGCGCGCGATCTCGCGTTCCGGTGGCGGTGGCAGCGTGCAGGCGTGGCACGCCACCGGTGGTCGCAGTCTGTATTCGGCAGTCGATCCGGTCGAGACCATGGCCGACGACGACAAGGTCAAGCTGCTCGAGCAGATCGATCGCGAGGCGCGCTCGCTCGATTCGCGCATCACGCAGGTCATGGCAAGCCTGTCCGCGTCGCACGACATCATGCTGATCATGGCGAGCGACGGTACGCTGGCAGGCGACGTGCGCCCGCTGGTGCGGCTCAACGTCAGCGTGATCATCGAGCAGGATGGTCGCCGCGAGCAGGGCTACGCGGGCGGCGGCGGGCGTTTCGCGTACACCGAGTTCCTCGCTTCCGAGCGCTGGCGCGCGCTGGTCAAGGAGGCCGTGCGCACCGCACAGGTCAACCTCGAGGCCGTGCCGGCGCCGGCGGGCACGATGACCGTGGTGCTCGGCGCGGGCTGGCCTGGCGTGCTGCTGCACGAAGCCGTTGGCCACGGGCTCGAGGGCGACTTCAACCGCAAGGGCACATCCGCGTTCAGCGGCCGTATCGGGCAGCAGGTGGCGTCGAAAGGCGTCACGATCGTCGACGAGGGCACGCTGGCCGCGCGCCGCGGCTCGCTCAACGTCGACGACGAAGGCACGCCCACGCAGTGCACCACCCTGATCGAAGACGGCATCCTGCGCGGCTATTTGCAGGACAAGCTCAACGCACGGCTGATGGGCGTCAAGCCCACGGGCAATGGCCGGCGCGAAAGTTTCGCCGCGCTCACGCTGCCGCGCATGACCAACACGTACATGCTGCCCGGGCAGCACGCGCCGGAGGAAATCATCGCGTCGGTCGAAAAGGGCCTGTACTGCCGCAACTTTGGCGGCGGCCAGGTCGACATCACCTCGGGCAAGTTCGTGTTCTCGGCGAGTGAGGCGTACCTGATCGAAAACGGCAAGCTCACACGGCCGGTCAAGGGCGCCACCCTGATCGGCAACGGGCCCGAGGTCATGACACGGGTTTCCATGATCGGCAACGACCTCAAGCTCGACGACGGCGTCGGCACCTGCGGCAAGGAAGGCCAGGAAGTGCCCGTCGGCGTGGGACAGCCCACGCTGCGAGTCGACGCGATCACGGTCGGCGGCACGGGCTGATCACCGCCATGTGGCTGCCGCGACCGGTGTACGAAGCCATGCCCTACGCGGCGGTCGCCGGCGGGCTCGGTTGCTTCGGCCTGGCCTATTGGGTGGAGCGGTCGCCGCACACGTTGCTGTTCGTCGCAGGCGGCGCGCTCGTCACCGTGGGGACGCTGCTGTGGATGCGGCGGCGCGATTACCGCGCGACGCAGGCGGATTACGACCCACGCGCGATCGACGAATAAGACGCGTCATCACGGTCCTCGTCGTCGGTTTCGGTCTCGTCTTCGTAATCGGAATCCTGCAGCACGGTCGTCTGCGTGACGCGGGTGTCGTCCACCGATTCGGACGGCAGGTCGACGCGCGTGTACGTCATTTCGTGCAGCCCCAGCTTCACGATATCGCCTGGCTGCAGCTTGTGGCGGCGCACGCGCTTGCCGTTCAGGATCACACCGTTCGTGCTGTTGAGGTCTTCGACGTAACAATCGTCGACTGAGGTGACGAACTGCATGTGATGGCGGCTCACGTACTTGCTGTCGACCTGCATGTCGTTGTCCGAGGTGCGGCCGATGATGAATCGGCCCGGCACCAGCAGCGCGCGGTCGATCTCGGCGCCCTTGATGCTCAGCACGACGCGACCGACGGGTGGGCGCGGCTGCGGTGTGGTTTCGTCGATCCGCGTCGCGGGCAGGCTGGTGTGCGTGCGCGACGCGTACTCCTGCCATTGCAGCTCGGCCAGCGCCTGGCGCACGACCTCCTCATCGACCGTTTCGAGATCCTGCCCGAACGCTGCGAGCAGGCAGGTGTCGCAGATCGTGTTGGTCAGGCGTGGGATGCCGCCCGTGTAGCGGAACATCAGCGGGAATGTCGCCGGATCGAAGATCTGCCGGTCACCTGCGCCGGCCACCGCGAGTCGATGGCGAATGTACTCGCCCATTTCCTGTTCGGTGAGCGCGCTCAGGTGGAAGCGCAGGCGCACGCGCTGGCGCAGCTGGATCAGGTCGTCCGAATCGAGCTTGGCATTCAATTGCGGCTGGCCGGCCAGGATGATGCGCAGCACCTTCTCCTTGGTCGTCTCGACGCCGGAAAGCAGGCGCACTTCCTCGAGCACCTTGTTCGACAGGTTCTGCGCCTCGTCGACGATCAACAGGACCTTGCGGCCGTTGGCGTACTGCTCGATCAGGAAATTGTTCAGCGTGGCGAGCAACTCGGCCTTGCGCATGCGGAACGGGCTGAAGCCGAACTGCGCGAGCAGGCCCTGCAGGAACTCGATCGGGGAGACTTGCGTCTGGTTGATCTGCGCGACGACGACATCCTGGTCCACTTCCTTCAGGAAGGATTCGATCAGGGTCGTCTTGCCAGCGCCGATTTCGCCGGTGATGACGACGAAGCCGTCCGTGAACCAGATCGTCGACTCCATGTACGCCTTGGCGCGGGAGTGGATCTGGCTTGCATAGAGGAAGGCCGGGTCCGGGCTGAGCCGGAACGGGAGTTCCTTGAGCTTGAAGTGGTCCAGGTACATCGGTGTGCTCGCTACCCTGCGTACTATACGGTAGCCCAAGGGGGACGAAACCGGGCGATCCGTCACAACTGGGGGGTCAGTGCCCGCCCCATGCGGCCGGACGAGGCGTCCTTCAGCGCGTCGGCAGCTTGCGCAGGACCTTGCGGACCAGCCGGTCGCGCTCGACCGCGCTGCTCGCCACGACCGTGCAATGGCCGATCTTGCGGCCTGGGCGCGGCTCCTTGCCGTAGTCGTGCCAGTGCACGCCCGGCAGCGCCAGGATCGAGTCGCGGTCGGGCAACCTGCCGATGAAATTGATCATGGCGCTGTGACCGGTCGGGGTGGTGTCGCCAAGCGGCATGCCGAGGATCGCGCGCAGGTGATTCTCGAACTGCGAGGTGGCCGCGCCTTCGATGGTCCAATGCCCCGAGTTGTGCACGCGCGGCGCCATCTCGTTGGCGATGAGCTTGCCCTGGCGCACGAAAAACTCAATCGTGAGCACGCCGGCGTAGTCGAAGTGACGCAGCACGCGCTTCAACTGGATCTCCGCGGCTTTCTGCAGCACCGGGTGACGGTGCGGCGCGAGCGTCACGCGCAGGATCCCGTCCTTGTGCGTATTGGCGACGATCGGATACGCGCGCACTTCCCCCGCCGTGCTGCGCACGCCGATGATCGACACTTCGCGCTCGAAATCGACGAAGCCTTCGAGGATCAATGGCGCGCTGCCAAGCGCGTTCCACGCGGGTTCGATGTCGGCGGGCTTGCGCAGGAACCGCTGACCTTTGCCGTCGTAGCCGAGCCGGCGCGTCTTGAGCACGCAGGGCAGGCCGAGCTGCTTCACCGCATCGCGCAGATCCTGCAACGAATCGACGGCGCGGAACGCGTTGGTGGGTATGCGCAGCTGCGTGAACAACTGCTTCTCCAGCAACCGGTCCTGCGACACGCGCAGCGCCTCGACCGGTGGCCACACAGGGTGCGTTTCCGCCACCTGCTGCAACGCGGCGACCGGGACGTTTTCGAATTCGAATGTGACGAGGTCGACCTCTGCAGCAAGCCGCTCGAGGCTGCGCGGATCGTCAAAGGCGCCCGTGATGATCGGCGCGACCTGTGCGCCCGGCGCATCCGCGCTCGAGTCCAGAAACCGAAACTGTTGCGCGAGGGGATAGCCCGCCAGGGCCAGCATGCGTCCCAGCTGGCCGGCCCCCGATGATGCCGATCTTCATGTCGAGATGATCGGCGGGCTGCGTGGGTCCGGCTGGGCCAGCACCTTGTCGGTCTGCGCCGCACGGAACGCGTCGAGGGCGGCCAGGATCTTGCCGTCTTCGTTGCCCAGGATCGATGCAGCCAGCAGAGCAGCGTTGGTCGCGCCCGCTACCCCGATGGCCAGCGTGGCGACCGGAATGCCTGCCGGCATCTGCACGATCGACAGCAGCGAATCGAGGCCGTTCAGCGTCTTCGACTGCACTGGCACGCCGAGCACAGGGAGCGAGGTCTTGGCCGCGCACATGCCGGGCAAGTGGGCTGCGCCGCCGGCGCCGGCGATGATCACCTTGATGCCACGCTGGCGCGCAGTCGATGCGTATTCGAACAGCAGGTCCGGGGTGCGATGCGCAGAGACGACGCGCACCTCGTGGGGCACACCCAGACGCTCGAGCATCTCGGCTGCGTGCTTGAGGGTGTCCCAGTCGGACGTCGACCCCATGATGATGCCAACGAGCGGTTTCACCGGGATATTGTACAGACGGCTGCGTCGAAAAGGCTAAAGGGCCGGGTTTTCGAGCGCTTCGCGGAGGCGGCGGAACAGCTGCCGTGCCGCCGCGGGCGGCCGGGAAGAGGCTTGTTCGGCGCGGGCCTGGCGGGCCAACGACCGTAGCTGTTGCAAACCGGCCGGATCGATCTGCGCGGCGAGTTCAGTCCATGCGGCAGCTTCGTCGGCGATCAACCTCTCACGCCATTGCTCGATCACGTGTTCGCGCCGGACCCGCTGCCGGTCGACTTCGCTGCGCCGTTCCAGCGTGGCCCGGATGGGTTCGACGTCGACGTTGCGCAGCACCTTGGCGATGTACATTTCCTGTCGCAGTCGCGCGCCGTGGGCCGTGATCTTGCGGCAGGCCATGACGGCGTCGTAGAGCTTCTCGGTCAAGCCCATCGCCTCGAGTTCGGTGAGCGGCAATTCGACCAGTTCTACGCCTATCGCCCGCAATTCCTGGTCGTGCCGCTTGAGCGCGCTTTTGCTCGGGCCCTCGTCGAAGCTGTC
>JANNGT010000079.1:0-6042 GCA_031404015.1 Gammaproteobacteria bacterium
GACGAACTGGCGGCCGATGGGCGCTACTCCACCGAATTGCTCGAGCTGGTCAGCGCGGTGCACATCGACCTGCCGCCGCTCAGCCGGCGGCGCGAGGACGTGCCGCTGCTGGCCGCCCAGTGCCTCGAGGACCTGAGCAACGAAACCGGCCAGCCCAAACGCACGCTGTCGCCCGAGGCGATGGAGACGCTGGCCAGCGCCAAGTGGCCGGGCAACGTAAGACAGCTCAGGATGGTGGTGCGGCAGGTGGCCTCATTAGGGGCCGGGCCAATCATTACGGTCGAGCAGGTGCAGGAAGCCCAGGGCGAGGCAACCCAGCTGCCCAGTTTTGATGCCGCGAGAGATGAGTTCACCAGGAATTATCTGGTGCAACTGCTGCAGATCACTCAGGGAAATGTGAGCCAGGCGGCGCGGATGGCCAAGAGGAACAGAACCGACTTTTACAAGCTGCTGACCAAGCACGAGTTGAAGCCGGAAGAGTTCAAGGATTGACTCTGCTCTTCAGCGCCAGGCACGGAGTGCACGGTTCCGCGTGCGGCGCATCCTCGAAAATTAACGCCGCAAGTCCGGAGGGCTAGGTGGCTTCAGCTTCAGCGCAGCGCTGACAGAAAAGTACTTGGCAAGAACTCGACCGAGGCGTTGCCGAACTGGCTGCGGCAACAATCGGTACACGGGTCTTAACGACTGCAGAAACCGTTCAGAAAGCGGATCGAGCTCGGCCAGCGCAAGCAGCCATCGTCCGCGTCGGGTCAAAGGTCCCGTGTAGGATTCGGTGCGCACAAAGTCCGTCGCCCACATGCGCTTGTAGGCCTCATCGCCGGGCATGAAATCAAAAGTGCGGATGCCTCGGTCAAAACATACTTTGACGATCCGCTCGAGCAAGAGTCTCGCCGGCGAATACGTCGAGTAGTCAGCATCGTACGCAAATGCGTGGAACAGGAATTCCTCACCGCACAGGAAGCCCCAGGCTGCGGAGACAACCCGATCGTCGTCCGCCAGCGTCACCATCAACAATCGATCTTTGTCCATGGCGCTGCGGGCCGTGCGTTTCAGGTTCTCCCAGATACTGTCGGTCACATACCAGGCGGGATTTTTCTGGCGTGCTTCCGCCCACGCGATTTTGTGACGGCTGATCCAGTCCATCACCTGCTGGATTTCGGCATGATTTTCAATAATGCGAAAGCTCACGCCAGGTAGATCACGTTCGAGTCGACGCCACTGTCGGCGCTGGTCTGCGATGAGCGACTTCGGTAGCGAAGCTGCGTATGAATCCCAGCCGTCGAACCGATCCAGCCGGATGACCGGACAGAATCCGCCACCAATTGAGCGCGCCGATCGATCTTGCCGAAGTTGTTCCGCGAGTACGTTCGGCAGCCGGAGGTTCTGCAGGATAAACACGTCCGCATCGACCGAGGAGCGAACGTACGTCCACGCCTGCTCAACCCATTGAGTTGCAGATGGCGCCGATTCGACAATGATGTCGCGGTACTCGAGGGTGCCCGACGAGAGCATGCGCAGCACCCGTCCCTCACACACCAGCGGCCAGACAAGAACGAGCAGGCCTTGGGACCGTCCAACCACCAACGCGAGTTGCTGACCGCGGCGCTCCGCATGCACGGTCCATGCGCTCAGCCACCATTCAAAACTCGAGAAGACGTGCTGGAGGCTTGCGCGCTCGCACAGCAGGCTCCACTCCGATTGCAGACTGCGGAATCCGTCCGAATCGGAAATGGTTTGCAAGTCCAGGCTAGTCGCAAGCGGACGCTCCATGACACTTAGGTCCTCGCCCGAGGCGCGTGTCGGCTCCCGCCGGTTGCATCGACCTGAACACCGCTGTCCAACCAACACACGCGATCGGCGCACTCGAGGATCCGGTGGTCATGGGAGACGACGAGTAACGTGGCCCGTTGCTTCAATATACCCAGTATGTCGATCAACGCCGCGACGCTCGCTGTATCAAGATTGTTCGTGGGCTCGTCCAGCACCAGCAGCTGCGGCTCACGCAGCAATGCCCGTGCGATGGACAGTCGCTGCCGCTCACCTCCCGACAGCAGTACACCGCGCTCACCGACCGGTGCGTCGAGGCCGCCAGGCCTGCTCTCCACGAAGCCTCGGCAATTCGCAGCATCCAACGCTTCCCAGAGCTGTTGGTCCGTGACGTCGTGCCTGACGCCGCTCAAGTTGGCTCGAACCGATTCGTTGAACAGGAAACTGTCCTGGGGCACGAGAGCCGTCTCACGGCGCCAGCCGATACGACCGTGTTCGTCGAGCACCTGTCCATCGAGGTACAGCGCTCCCTCGCTGGGTGGCAATAGCCCGGTCGCGATGTCTACAAGGGTGCTTTTACCCGCGCCGGAATGACCGGCGATGGCTGTCAAAGATCCCTTTTCCACCTGCAGCGAAAGATGCCGAAGGGCTGGCTCCGCATCAGCGTGATATCTGAATGACACGTCGCGCAGCTCCAATGCACGGTCCATCCGCAGGCGTTCACCGCCTTCGTCCAAAGGTGCGGCTTCCCGATGCCGCTCGAGCTCAGTGACCAGGTCGCGATAATGCTGGAAGCTTGGCAGGAAGCTGACGAACCGCTGCAATTCGTTCTGAAACTGACCGATCGCCGGGAAGATTCGTATGAAGACCAGCAACAGCACAATGAACCGCGCCGGCGCGACTTCGAAGCGAGTCAGACCCACGTAGACGACGGTCGCGAGCAGGATCACGGCCACGACCTCAAACGCGAGGGTCGAGACGGCTGCGAGTCGCACCAACCGCACCGCCACCGCAGCGGCCTGGCTGGACCGCTTTTTATAATCCTCGACGAACCGTCGCGTGAGACCCAATGAACGGGCGGTGCGAAGACCCTGCACATGCTCGACGAGATTGTTGATCATGCTCGAGCGGACGCGGATCTCCTGCCGACTTAACTCATGAGTCCGTTTGACGAGTGGCAGCATGATCACTGCCGCCGCCGCCCCGCAGACAAAAGCAAGAAGTGTCATTTCGCGCGACAGGATGACCGCGACGGCAAAATACGCGCTGAGTTGCAGCACCCTGAAAAGCAGCTGAAACAGCGAATTGATGGCTTGCTGTACGCGTCGGATCTCGCCCTGTGTCGACTGGATGAACTCCGAGGTACGCAGTCGCTGCAGGCTGTACATCTCTGCGCGGGCGATCGCCTCGTAGAGTTGACTCCGCAGCGACGTCTGGAAGCGTTGTTCCACCTCGACCTGCCAGGTCTGTCGTCGCCAGACGAGCAGCGCCCGCAGGCCGATCACGATCACGAAAAACATCAGCCCTGTCTCGAGCGTCAGGGTGATGCCCACTCGCTCGAGCGCGTCGTTGACTCGCGACCACAGCGGGCTGTCGGCACCGCCACCTGCCACGCCGAGCAAGCCAAGCAGTGGCAATACCAACAGCAGCCCGATGCCGGTAATTGCCGTCAGAGCCGCCTCGAGCAGCAACACCGCCATGAATTGCAATCGAACGCCAGCGAGGTGGATCTTGGCGAACTCGACGAGGCTGGTGAGCGCTCGTGCAGATCGACGGAGATGCGACATAAGTCGGGTATCGGTGGCGCGGTACTGGCGAATCACTGCGGCATGGTCACAGAGATGGCGGGCATTCTCCAAACTGCTGAACGCGAGGTGGCGGAAATCTGTCGTACAGTACCGAATTCGTTGCTTTCGCGACGCATGGACCATCACCCTTGAACCTGCTGATTACAAATCCAAGAGAGATTCAGTCGTACGTCATCTTGCGGTGCTTGCGGGATTGCGCACAACGGATCGTTGTCACCGAGGGGGGCGATGCAATCAGTGCCGGTGGATTCGAGGGCATGACCGCTTTCTCGCGCTTTGTTGATGCACGATACACGGTTCCACATTTCGCGACTGCGTGGCTGGCCGGCCGACTCGACGATTCAATCTCTAATTCTGAGGACGAAGAAGCTTATATCCAACGGTTGGAGGAGATCTGCCGACTGGAACGGATCGACGTCATCTTTCCGTCGCTCGATCCGGAAGTCTACCTTCTAGCCAAGAACAAGCAGCGGTTCGCGGATCAGGGAGTACTCGTCGTCGTACCGGATTCCGAGATCCTGCGCGTACCGCTGGATAAGGGACTGACGATGAAGGTGGCGACGCGCGTCGGGTTTCCGTGCCCCTATACATTCTTCCCGGACTCGGTAGACGATCTCGCGCACATCATCCGCGACAGTCAGCCGCCGTGGATCGTCAAGCCGCGACTATCGGTGCATGGTTACGGCATGGTCGTGGTGAAAGATGCTGCGGAGCTGCGGGCTGCCTACGAAAAAGTGCACAGCCGACAACAGGCACCAATCGTCCAGGAATACATCGAGGGCGACCAGCGCCAGAATTATTACCTGACCATCGACCGGGACGGCCGAATCCTCACCATGCTCGCCCCGCGCGTGACGCGCACCCATCGCTGGGGCTCGCACAGGGTTGCCGCCAAGCGCGCCGTCTCGGCGTCTGACGCGCCGTATGCTGCAGAAGTGCGCAGTCTCGTTAAGGAGCTTGGTCTTTGGGGCGGCTACACCGTACAGACGAAGATCGATCCACGCGACGGCAAGCCCAAACTCATGGAGATCAACGCCCGCCTCGGCCACCATGTCTGGTGGCGAACGGGACTGGGGGTGAACGAGCCCCGGATATTGCTCCAGGTGGCCCGCGGCGAGAAGCCCACTGGAAAAATGCAGTTTCCGGATGGAGTCCTGCTGCTCGACCCAAATTTCGATCTGGTTGAGTTGTATCCGCAGGTCGTCTCCGCATTGGCCACCGGCGCGAGGCGGCTCATCGGCCGCGGCCGTCGGCAATCCGCTGCGCGAGACGAGCACGCCACCCCAGGATTAATGGAACTGCTGCGTCTGCATGCCAGGGACTACCTGAACCTGCAGCCGAAGGTCTTCTGCCCGGAGGTCAGCAGCCTGCTGACCGATCCATACCCGTGCTTGAAGCTGTACTGGTCGCAACTCCGGGTCCTGAACGCGCGATATCTGGAGCGACTCACGCGCGCGTTTCGACGCAATGGATCGCCGGCCACCTGAAGTCGACCCCGCCTGTGCGCTACCTCCCGGATTTCCAGTAAAGCGCATCGCAAGATGCGCGACATGAAGAAGACACCCCCGTCCCTGGCACGGTTCTGTCTCATGGCGACCCTTGGCGGAGCTGTGGCGCAATCGGGTCACGCCGCCACCCCCGATGACGGCGCCCAGAGCGCCGGGCCATCAGCCACTTTTCCGTTGCCCGAAATCCTGGTGACCGCGCAACGCATGACCGCCGCCGCTCCACCCACGCTGGTCGTGCGTGATGTCTCGACCATCGACCTCGACGCGTTCAACGCCCACACGGTTGGAGATGGCCTCACCCCGATCGCCGGCGTCAATGTCCAGTACGGCGGCACGTCGGGAGACGCTCGCGCGTGGATCCGGGGATTCCGCGATCGGGATACCCTGGTGCTGTTCGACGGCATTCCCATCGCGTCGGGGTTCGAGGGCACCATCGATCTCAACGAGATCGCGATTGAACAGGTGGCCAGCATCCGGGTGCTGAAAAGCGCCCCATCCGTGATTTACGGCACCAACGGCATGGGCGGTGTCATTGATATCGTGCCGCGCACGGGGCGGGATGCTTCCCGGTTTACCAGCAATGCCGAACTCGGCACTGACGACCGATTGCTCGTGCGAGCCAGCTCAGGCGGCGCCAACGACCAGCTCAGTTACCTGTTGTCCGCCAGCCATGACAGCGCGGACGATTATTCACTGTCCGACGACTTCAAGGGAGACCTGAACCAACCCGCAGGCGAGCGCGTCAACAGCGACTTCGAACGCAACAGCGTCTTCCTGTCGCTGGACGCCCCGGACTCAGCGATCGGCCACGCGTCGTTCTTCTACAACCTGTCGGATGCAGAGAAAGGCCTGCCACCGACCGCAGGCATCGAGGAGCCCGACTTCGAGCGGCTGAACCTCTCGCGACGACAGACTTTGGGCCTGTCGAACCAGTTCGAGGCGATACCACTAGCGGTAAA
>JANNGT010000080.1:0-24892 GCA_031404015.1 Gammaproteobacteria bacterium
GTCGAGACGGCTGCGGACGCTGTCATCAGTCTGGTCCAGGAACATCGCGAGACCCAGCGCCGCGGCGAGCGACAGCAACACTCCGAGCGCCATGACCAGCGGTATGTTCGGGCTGATCGGCTTCTCCGGCACCAGCGGCGGGTCGATCAGCGTGAAGCGCTCGCCCTTCTGCTCGACTTCGAGGTTGGACGCCAGCTGCGCCTCCATCTGCTTCTGGCGCACTTCCTGGTACTTGAACTGCGCACCTTCGAGCTCGCGCAACATCGCGCTGTATTGCCGCTCGACCGCGGGCGCCCGCGCCAGGCGGCTTTCGTAGTCGGCGGTCCGTCCGCGCAGCTCGGCGATCTGGCTGCGCAACGCCGCGCGCTCGGTCACAGCCGCCTCGCGCTGCGCCTTGATCTGCACGTACGCCGGGTTGTCCGGCGCCTCAGAGTTCACGAACGACGTGGCGGTCGTGCTGGACTGGCGCATGGCCGACTCGATCGCCTCGACGATGCGCTCGAGTCGCACCACGTCCGGATGACTGGGCGAATAGCGCGTCCGGGCCTGCGCGAGCTCACTCTTCGCGTCGTTGAGTTGCCGCACCAGGTCGTTAGCCGACTGCGAATCACCGACCTCGCGTTCCAGTCCGGCGATTTCGCGCTTCAGGCGCAGGACGTCAGGGTGCGTCGGACCGTAGAGCGCGGTGGCGCTGGCCAGCTGGGTACGCAGTGCCTTGAGCCGCTGCGACGTCGTCAGCACGCGGGCGCCCGTCTCCGTGAACGAACCCCCGACGGGATCGAGCTGCGCCAGCTGGGCGTCGAGGTAGACAACCTGCTGGTCGAGTGCGCTCGCTTGCGTCTGCGCGTTACGCAGTTCTTCATCGGTGCGGGCCATCAACTGGATGTTGATCTGGCCAAGTTCCGGCAGGGCGTCGCCCTGTCCCGTCTTGAAGTCTGCGATCCGACGCTCGATATCGGCGACTTCCGCACTCACGCGATCGACTTCCTCGCGCAGAAATTCCGCAGTACCGGCGGCAAGCTTCTTGCGGGACTCGAGGTTCTCGTTGAGATACAGGGTCGTCAGCTCGTTGGCGACCTTGGCTGCGACCAGCGGCGCACCGTGATCGAAGCTGACCGTGAACGCGATGGTCGCCTTGGTCGGCCGTCCCTGCGCCGGATCGACGACGTCGGCGCTGATCATCTCGAGTCCGATGTCCTCGCGCATGCGCTCGAGCAGCTTTTCGCGCGGCTCACGCCGGCGCATCTCCGGATAGAGATCGTACTTGCGCATGATCTCGAGCAGGTTCGACGTGGTCATGACGCGCTGACTGGTCGCGCGGACGCGCTGGTCGGCAAAACTTGTGATTGCGGAGCGGACAAACTCCTTGGGCACTTCCTGCTGCTCGATCAGGACCGTGCCCGAGGAACGATATGTCGGCGGCCACAGCAGCGCGACCAGCAGGGTGAGGGTGAGCAACGAACCGAGCGTGATCAACGCCGGACGCACCCGTCGCCGCAATGCGTCGAGCTTGTCGTTGAAGCTGGCTCCGGCGACTTGCGCCGGCGCGGATTCGAAGGTCGATACGTGTGTGTTCATGTCCGTGCGCTCAAAGCGACAGCGACAGCGGCCGGCCGTTCCAGGTCACGGCCATGCTGAGCAGGTTGCCGGTGGGATTGCCCGGCGCGTCGCGCACGGTGTGCTCGATGGTCGCGCCGAACGACCAGCGGTCCAGCGGCCGCCAGCTCAGCGACGCGCCAACGCGCTCGGTGCCGCTTTGGAAGCCGGAAATATCGGCGCGGCGACCGGTGTCGGCATACGATTCGCTCGCCGCAAAGACACTGGCGTCGAGCGATTCCCGCAAACTGTGGCTGACCGAGGCGCGGTAGTCTTCCCGGATCTGCAACCGGCCTTGGCCCGCGTCCGGACTCAACAGCCGGCTGGCCTGGACGTTGACCTGTGTCCGCTGCCAGGCACCTTTGAGACCGGTCCGGTAGGAATAGCCGGTCGTCGCCGGACCGTCATTGAAATCGGAGAACGTCGGGCCGGCATAGAGGTCCATCTGCCAGCGTTCCGACCAGGCGTGATCGAAGCCGAGTCCGACCGTGATCTCGCGCGACCCCGCGCCCGTCACGGGGATGTCGAGCGAGCCGATCCTGGCGACGATACTCGCGCTGGAACGCTCGCTGACCGCATACCGGGTGTACGTCAACGCCGAAAGGTAGTTGTAGTCCCGCAGACCGTAGCGCAGGCCGCCGATGTACGCGACATCCTGGTACGTCAGGTCCGCATTCAGCGACAGTCGTTGCGAGGCGGAGTGACCCAGCGCGACACGCGCGTAGAGGGTTTCGCTCGGTACGTTGTCCTCGGTGGCGCCGGTCGCGGCGAAAGCCCCGGTCAGCGTGCTCGCACGCTGGTAACCGAGGCTGGTTGCGATGGAATTCCGCTCGAAGGTGCGCGCGTACCCTGCGTCGAGACTGAGGTCACGGGAGTCCAGCTCGTAGTCGCCGGTGTAACGGCGACCGACGAATCGCGGCGTGAAGTGCAGCGACCAGTCTTCTTCGCCCCAGCGCACGTCAAGGCCCGCATCCGCAATCACTCCTGTCACGGTGTCGACGTCACCCGCGACGAGGCGCGGATTGTCGTTGAATTCCAGGCGCGTGCCAGCACTGAAATCGACATGCAGTTCGTCGGCATGGGCCGGCATCAGGATCACGGCGACCAGAGTCGCTACCGCTGCCGCGGCGCGTGCCACGATCGCTGGACCCATCACGGCACGACGACCGTGTCGCCGCTCTGCAGCAGGATGTTCTGGTCGAGCTTCGAGCCCTGCTCGACGTCGGAGTACCGGAACGGAATGGCGATCTGCGCGCCGTCCGGCTTGCGCCGCAGGATATGGATGGAATTCGGCGCCGCGTACGGCGTCATGCCGCCGGCCAGGCTGATCGCCTGCATGATGTCGACGGGCTTGCCGAAGGGAAACTCGCCGGGGCGCAGCACCTTGCCGAGGACATAGATCCGATCGCCACCCGAAGCCTTCAACGCCACCGTCACCACCGCGTCGGGCACGAAAGTGGCCAGCCGCTTGGTGATCTCGTTTCGCAGTTGCTCGACGGTCATGCCGCCCGCCGCGATGTCGCCGGTCAACGGGAAGGACAGGGCGCCGTCCGATCGAACCAGCACGTCACCCTGCAGGTCCGGCTCCTTCCAGACCGCGACGGTCAGGATGTCGCCCGCCTGAATGCGGTAGGCGCTGCCCGCAGGCGCAGCGTCCTGCGCTTGCGCGAAGGGCAGCCCGCAGGCAAGACAGCCGATGGCAATCTGTGCAAGTCGCAGGAAGCAATGCAATGGACCAGGCGAAATCGACGTCACGGTATGCCACCCAGGGATTAGTAACTGGCTACTGCAATGCATAGATAATGCATTTGTATGACCAACGGGTTACGGAGGTCGCGTCCCGTTACCCGGATGGTCGGGTGCCGCCAGTTCCGCAGCCCGCCCGATACCCGGACTAGGTCCGGCGGCGGCGACCTAGCCAGCCGACGAAGCCGAGGCCGCTCAACAGCAGCCAGACAGCCGCCGGCAACGGCACGGGCTGCTCGAATTGATGCGACACATTGAGGTAATAGCTGGCAATGTTTGCCCCGGGCGCGGCAACTGCATAGACGAACGCATACATCGTCGCTGCGCCGCCAATTTGCAGGGTAAGGTCTCCCGCTCCGTCCAGCAGGCCGACGACCTCACCCTGGTCAACGAGTGCGAAGCTCAGGGCACCAGCAGCGGACGGAAATTCGAGGTCCTCGAGATGGATCGACAACTGGCCCGCGGCCGGGATGTTTACCTCGAATTGAGACAGGCTGACGCCGGTGAACAGCGTGTTGCCCGAATAAAGGCTCATGTTGACCAGCTGGCTGGTCGCCCGTGACATCACGCTGCCGACTTCGATCTTGGAAATCGACGTCGAACCGGACGCCGGTGGACTCGCAGCCCAGTCAGCGCCGCCGACCATCTCGGCGCCGACGGACGTTGCTCCCAGCAAGGCCAGGACCAAGGCAAAGCCTTTGACGGAGTTGCTAGACCGCGCCATCGCCGTAGAGGTACTTCTCGAACAGGTAGGCACGCAGGGAGACCGATGTTCCATCTTCATCCACCTCGAGGTGACGAGCCTTGCCGTTAGCGCCCTCGGCCTTCTTGTCCTTGGTGCGTGTCGGGTCTTCGGCGGTTGCGGCCTGGGGGCGAACC
Organism: Gammaproteobacteria bacterium; assembly: GCA_031404015.1. Lineage (GTDB taxonomy): Bacteria > Pseudomonadota > Gammaproteobacteria > Steroidobacterales > Steroidobacteraceae > RPQJ01. The sequence continues at coordinate 4,222 of JANNGT010000080.1, forward strand.
ACGCGCGGCTCGATGGACCAGCGGGCGTAGGGGCGAACGAAGCCACTCATCGCGAGCAACTGGATGTCTTCGCGGTCGACGCGCGATTTCTCGTCGGCGTCCTCGTTGATGATCGCCTCGAGCCGGGCTGCGTCGAGATCGAAGTGATGCGAGAGTTCCTGGCCATGGTCCAGAAACACCGGCATCAGGCTGCGACCACGAATCAACGGATCGTGCAGCGGGGCCAGCTTGCCCAACATCGACTTGACCGCGAAGCGAATGATGTCCGAGTCGCGCATGCCCAGCCGCTCTGCGAGCCGCTTGATCTTGCGCACGTCGGAGGCACTCATTCGAATCGAGACCGCCTGCTTGCGGCTCTCCATCGTGCGTTTCCTCATTAGTATTAATGACTAAGGATTCGACGTTCTGCCGTGATCCTGCGCTCTCACCTTAGGGGCGTTATGTTGCAGTTGAATGGCGCAATGATGACCCGGTGACGGCCAACTGCGTTGCAGTTACGGTTTGTTCGTCGGACTCATCGCAGACAATCGTCATGCACTATTCACGCTTCGCAGGCTGCCGACGACTGGACCAGGACGCAACGGACGCCGGAATATGTCAGCCTTGGGGCGATTTTCCGTTACGACCGGCCAGCCGTCGATCAGGTCGTCCGTTGCGACGGGTCGGCCGCCTTGCCGGCGGGGCTTGGGCCCTGTTGTGGGGCCGGCTGCGGTGCTGGTTGCGCGCCCTGTGGCGGCGCCTGGAGATTAGGTACCACCGTCGGCAGGGGCCGGCAGACCAGGGGGTTGCAGAACGTGACCGCGCCCGTCAGCCGATCGAGCCGGTAGACCTGACCAGCGCCGGCCTGAACCAGTTCGTAACGATCCGTGCCGAATGTACCGCGCACGATCAGCGCTCCGCCCAGCAGGACGGCCGCAATGACGATCGCGCGTGCGAGATCGTTCATGGCGATGGCTTCGCGACCGCAGTCTCCGCGAGTTCGTTGGCACGCGCGCGATAGTCGCCCGCCAGGTTCTCGAGCTGCGTGCGCTTCAATCTGGTGAAGGGTTCGTCCGCCGCGAGCTTGTTCCAGAATCCCGTGTGCTCGAGCCGCACGAGCACCTCTTCGTTGATGGTCAGCAGCTCGGCGTTGTGATCGCGACAGGTCTTGAGCTGCCGCTCCGCGGCACCCGCGGACTGCTTCAATTCATTACGCTCCGCCTCGACTTGCTTCAGGGTCTGCGCGGTCTCGCGAAATTTGCCGACCAGTTCATCCATCTGGGCACGCGTGCGCTCCGCACTTTCCGTGTTGGCAGCCGCGCCGGCCGCCAGCCGACTGGATGCCGCCTCGGCGCTCTGCGCGCGCCGCTTCAAGGCATCTTCCTGCGCGGATGCCGAATCGACTTTCTTTTTCGTGTCTTCCAGCTCTTTCTTCAGACGCGCATTCTCGGATTGCAGCGCCGCGCGCTCAGCGGTCATCTGCTGCAGTTGCTGCATCGCCTGCGCGTTCTGCTGGTCACCGGCATTGCGCGTCGTCTGCGCCACGGCCACAGGCGCGCCTGTGAACGCGATCAGCGCGAGCGCTACCGTCCCCTTCCAACAAGCACTCATGGCTCAGAACTGTCCGTTGAGATCGAGCTGGATGACGTCGATGCCGAGCGGTGGGCCGTCGATTTCGTTGGCCGACAGGTATCGCAACGACAAAAAGACATTTTCTCCGAGGCCATAATCGCCGCGCAGGACAAAGCCCTGCGCGTCCGTGCCGCCCAGGTGGAAGTCGGAATCCGTGAATGCGTCGAGCACCGCATCGCGCTGCAGGTACCGGTAGCGGACCGACGTGCGCCAGTTGTGCAAGCGGTCCACCTTCGGGTGACCGAAACCGAGCTCGACCATGTAGCCGTCGGTGCGGCCTTCAACATCGACACCAGTCCGCGCGAAAACGTCGCCGGTGTTGTAGCCGACGTTGGTGACGTAGTCGGCGAACATCGACAGCTGGTAGTCGGAGGACACCGGCAGGTCGAAGCCGACGAGGACATCTACGAGTTGGTAGTCCGCCGCGAGCGCGAACAGGTTGGTGCTGGGGTCCGCGTCGTTGCGGATATCGAACAGCGTATTGCCCTTCTGCAGGTACGCGGGCGCCGTGTAGTCGAGGAGCGTGCTGTCGAGCGAGTTGCGGATGCCGGTCACGTTGTCGTAGTGGTAATAGCCGACTGCACCGCGCAGTCGCAGGCGGTTGTCAAACTTCCAGACCGCCCCGAGTTGTGCCGCATACAGCCATTTGTCGTCCGACGACAGCTCGACCTCTTCGATCGGGAAAGCCCCCAGGGTCACGTATGCGTTGTGATCAGCACGCGCGCTGGACGTGAAGGCATGGCGATACGTGCCGCTGAAGCCCTCAAACGTCAGGTCGTTGTCGAACACGAGGTCCGTCGACTGGAACGGATTCGCCATGCGGCCGCCGGTGAGCGCGAGCCACGACCAGTCGGGGTTCGTGCGCACGTCGTACCGCAGATAGGCCTGTTCCACTCCAAACGTGTAGCGGCCACCGGACTGCGCCAGTGTCTGGTTCGTCGATACGGGATCGGTAAAATTACCCGTAGCAAGCTTGATGCCCGCAGTGAAATCCTCGCCGAGCTTTGCTTCCGCGCCCAGACGCGCGCGGACCCGCGAGCGCAGGCGGTCTTCGGTCGTGTTCAGGAAGGCGCTGGTCCCGGCCCGGCCGATGCCACCCCTCTGGTTAACCCTCAGGAAATCCAGATAAGCGAACTCGGCATTGTCGGAGGCAAAGAGATCGAATTGCTGCCGCACGCGGACGTCGCCGCTGAACGTGACCCCGCGGATCCACTCCGGCAGGGCGCCCGGCACGCCCCACTGCTCGGACTGCGCCTGCGCCACGACATCCTTCACGACCTGTGGCCGTACCTGCTCGCTCACCTGCGCGCTGATCTCGTCCCTGACGACCTGCGGCACGTAGGTCACACGCACCGCACTGCCGGCGTCGGCATCGGATTCGGTTCGGGCCTTGGAGTCGCGCTCGGCCTTGCTCTGCGCCTCGGCGACCATCGTTTGCGCCTGCTCTTTCGTCATCACGCCCTTCTGCACCAGCGCGTCGAGCAGGTTGATGACCGTGTTGCGCACCTCGTCGAGCGACTTCGCCTCGTCGGCATGCGCCGGCAGCGCGAACGCAAGCGCCAACGCACAGCAGGTCAAGGATTTCTTGATTTGTTTCAGCATTGCCTTCTCTTCCCGATTCTTCTTCAACTGCGCGAGACGATCCGCAACGTCACCGGTTGCGGCATCTCGAGCGGTGGCGCTTCCCGTACGCGGCTCATCCGGCCCAGCGCCTGCTCGACTGCGGCGTCGAGCTGGGCGTTGCCGGTGCTGTCGACCAGCGCGATCCGCTCGACCCGGCCGTCCGGCGCGAGCCACACGCGGACGGTCAGCTTGTAATTGCCCTTGCGGACCCGCTCATCCTCGGACAGCGCGTCGAGGATGCCGTCCTTGATCAGTCCCGTGTACCAGGCGAAGGCCGCACCGCCGCCACCGCCGATGATGTCGGCCCCGCCCTTACGCGCCGCCAGGCCGAAGGCGTCGCCACCGGCCACCCCCTCCGCGTCGAGACCGAGTTCCGCGCCTGGCGGAGCCTCGTCCACCGGTTCCGGATCCGGCGTGTCCTGCGGCAGCGGCTCGTCGATCTTCTCCTCCGGCGGCGGCGGGGGCGGAGGCGGCACATCCGGTGGCGGTCGGATAATCTTGACGATCTGCGGCACGTCGCGCTTCGGCTTCTCGTCTTTGTCCTGCAGGCCAGAGATCATCTTGACCATGCCGAGCAGCACGCCCAGCACGATCAACACGCCGATCGCGGCCGGCAGGTGCTTCAGTACCGGATGCTTCTTGTTCGCCACGCCGTTGACTGGAATCGATCACTTGACGACGCGCTGCGTCACCAGGCCGAGCTGGGAGATCTCGAGCTTGCCGATCAGGTCCAGCACGTCGACAACCTTCTGGTACTGGATGGTCGAATCTGCCTTGACGATCACGGGCAACGAGGGATCCGCGGCCTTGTATTGCCGCAACAGCCGCTCGAGCTCGTCCAGCGTCACTGGGTAGGTGTCGAGGTAGATGGTGCCGTCGGCCGTGATCGAGATCGCCTTGGTCTTCGGCTTTGCGATCGACGGGGCCTCACTGGCTTTCGGCAGGTTCACGGTGATGCCCTGCACCGACGCCGTCGTCATGATGATGAAGATGACGAGCAGCACGTACGCAAGATCGAGCATCGGCGTGATGTTGATCTCGTCGTAGACGTCTTTTTCTTCGGCTGACGCGGACATGGGCTTTGTATTCCGGGGGCGGTCAGGAGTAGCGCTCGGCGGCGCGGGTGACAAATTCGTCGATGAACACGCGCATGTCGGCGACGATGTCCTTGATCTGTGAGTTCAGCCAGTTGTAGCCGAACAACGCGGGGATCGCGACGGCGAGCCCGGCCACCGTCGCAGCCAGCGCGGCCGCAATGCCGGGCGCAATGGCGTTGACATTGACGTCACCGCTCGCCGCAATGGCAGCGAAGGTGATCATGACGCCGACCACGGTGCCGAGCAGGCCGAGAAACGGCCCGCCCGAAATGGCGATCGTCAGTAGCACCATCCTCGACTGCAGCTTCTGCGTCATGCGCACCATCGACGCATCCATGGTGGCCTTGATCGCCTCGACCGCCTGCGGCGTGAGGGTCTGCACGGCCGCGGCGCCCACGACTGAGCGGGCATGGCGCGACTGCAGTTGCATCACGCCGTGGTTGTAGAGCCGGTAAACCGTCGACAGGCGGAAGCGGTCGTCATTACCGTCGAGCGACGGCATGAAGGCCGATGCACTCAATGCTTCGTCGCCTTCGGCATCGTCGGCCTCCGGCCGATCCAGCGCCGTGATGTCGTCGCGCATCTTTTCGAATTCCTTCAGGAACACGCTATTCGCCTTGGACACGCGACTCAGCAACAGTGCTTTCGAAACCATGATCAGCAGGCTGATCACGAACATGATCGCGAGGATGCCGATGACGACCCATGCGTCGATGGTCAGGTTCGAAAGCGTGGTGGTCAGGTAGCTGACCTCGCCGGCTTCTTTCTGGGCGTCGCTGCCGTACACGACCAGCTTCGATTCCGCGCCCTGGGCGCGCGCTTGCGCCCGCAGCCATTCGGCCGGACGTGCGACGCTCGACACCTGCACTTCGTCGACCGCGCCCGTCAGGAAGTTCGCCCCACCGGCACCGGCGCCCACGGTGAAGGTGCCGGCGATTTCCGGGACCGTCGCCGGGCTTGAACCGACCTCGACGCCGTCCAGGTACAAAGCGATGCGCTCGCTGCCGACCGTGACCGCGACGTGGTGCCATTGCCCGGTCACCAGCGACGGCGGACCCTGCACCATCGCCGGCGTATCGACGCCATCCGCGAGCCGCGCGAAAGGTGCGGTGCCGTTGATGCCAAGCACGACCGACTTCGTCCCATCCGCCAGCGAGAGCACGTGGGCATCGGCCTGCTCGGCGTCGATGCGGACCCAGGTCGAGAGCGTGAGACCTTTGCTCGGCACCAGGCGCAACGACGCGCTCGATGGCACCGTGATGGCGTTCGCACCCTTGAATACGGCGCCGCCGCCGATCAGGGAGGCCGGGGCCAGTTCGGCATTCGACGTCGCGACCGAGTTGCCGAACGCAGTGGAGTCCACCGGATTGCCGGCGGTCTCGGACAGGTGCAGCACCAATGCCTGGTTTGCGTCGTAGGTGCCGCCCGCTTCGGCCGCGGCTGGCGCGTTGGGATTGCCGTAATAGAGAAAGATCTTGTCGGTGTTCACACCGCCCGTGAGCTGCGGCACCTTGACCCAGATGTATGCCAGCTGGTTGGTCGCGTCGAAGCGCTCGACGTGGAATTTGAGCGGTGTCTTGTCGTCGCCGCCGATGAAGCGGAAGTCGGAGCCATCGGGCTTGACGTCGCCGAAGTAGGTGAAGTTGCCGAGCGACAGCCGGATCAGCACCGGCACGTCGGTCGCGGTAGCAGCGATGTCGCCGGCGGCCGGCGTCAGGTCGAGCGAGATTTCCTTGCGGAAATTCCAGTCGTCGCTCCACCAGGCGTAGCCGAGCGACGGAGACAACAACAGCAGGCAGGCCAGCAACTTGCGCACGTCAGCAACCCCAAGCCGCCGGCTCGACAGGCGCGGCGACATCCGGCGAACTAGCTAAGCAATCTTCGAAACCGTGGCCGGCGCCCTGGGCGCGCTGCCGACCGAGTCCGGAAGTATCCGTGGGCCAGATGATGAATCTGTGACAGGCAAGGACCGGTCGAAAGCGCTGCCACCCGGACTCAGCGTGTAATACAAATGCAATCGAGTGGCGCTACTTCTTCTGCCGCCGCAGGCACTCGAGGTCCTTCGGGTCGCATGACTCGTCACCGAGCCCGACCACGAAGACGTCGAGCCAGGACAGCGCATCGTCGCCGGCCAGCGGTTCCCCCTCGCCCGCGCCCTTGCCGCCGCTGTCCAACGCCGTGGTCGCCGCGGACGAAGCGCTGCCTGCGGCCGACGCTGGACCGGCCAACGAGGCGCCCAACCCACCGGCATCCACCGGCACGCCGACCGCCACGCCACCGAACTGGATGTTGTCGGTACCGATGACGGCGGTCGCGGCAATGGTCAGGTTACCAGCGACGATGCCAGCGTCGCCCGCGTTGACGACGCCTCGCGGAGCGAACAGGTCCACGTCGCCGGGCTCAACACCATCGCTGGTGGCGAGGGTCTGAATGCCGCTGCCGGTCAACGTGGCCGGAAAGACAATGATCGGGGTGCCGTTGGCGTCGAACGTGACGGTCGGTGGCGGCGCCGAGATCGCGGTCTTTGCACCGCGTCCCGCATCGATGTCGCCGTTGGTCGACCAGACGAGAATGTTGCCGCCGTCGGTCGCGAAGACCCGGGACTCGTTCACCTGGAGATCGCCAGAGGAGACCGAGCTGATGCTGCCCGGACCGCGAATGACAATGCCCAGTTGTGAAGAGTCCTTGACGAGACCAAACGACGCGGGCGGACTTGCGAGGCCCACGTTGACTTCGCCGCCGGGCGCGAAAAATGAGATGTCCCCGCCACCCCCGAGAGAATACACACGGCTGAAGTAAAGCGAGATGTCGCCGCTGAATGCATTGACTTCGCCCTGGTCAAGGTCCGGGTTCGAGCCGGGGTACAGCGTCTCGAGCGCAGTGAACGCACGGGTGAAATCCTTGCTGTTACTGCCCGCGGCGTCACGACCGGAAAACCGCAGTTCCGCGAGCAACACGCGATCGAGCAGTTCCCGCTGCAGCGAGGTGCCGTAGCCGCGGAAAATCGCCAGCGCCTCGTCTTCGCTCGGATTTTCCAGGACAGAGTGTTGCTCGACGAATGCCAGGAGGTCCGCGCGGTATTGCGCGAGTTGCTTGAATCGCGCCTGCGCCTCGTCCGGGCTCAATCCAGCCTCGCCCGTGACGGCCTCGACGTACGCCCCCACGTCACCCGACGCCCCAGGCCCATAGGCCGCGTCAAGGTAGCGGCTGGTCATGTCGTCGTAACCAGGCAGCACGCCGTTGAGACCTGCCAGCACGCTGATGCCAGCGCCGAAATCCGGCAACGCAGGGTTCTGCAGATTGCCGAGCGTCGTGACGCCGCGCGAGGTCTGCAGGTCGACATTGCGGCCGGCGACCAATTGCAGACTGCCGGGACCGGAGACGTCGATGCCGAGCGAACTCGACAGGATCGAACCGTCCGTGGAGCGCGCAACTGAATACCGGATATCGCCACCCGCGAAAAGGGTCGTGATGTCGTTCGCATCGTCGTGCTGAACCGCGAGCGGCAGGTCGATGATGTCGCCGCCCGCCACGACGCGCGTGGGAGTCGCGAAAGACAAGAGAGAGGTGTTTCCGGCCAGCGATCCTTCCGGCGTCTCGAAACTCACGTTGCCCGTGCGCGCGACGATCCGGGACACGGAGCCGTCGCCGGCGTGAACCGGCGTCGCCGCATGAAAGACCGCAGAGTTGGATGTCGCAGAGCCGAATGCTTCGAGCAGAACCGCCCCGTTGTCCTGGGGAGCGGTGGGCGTCGGCAGCGCGGCAACCTCGGCGTCAGACTGCAGAATGACAGCCGGGTTCTCCGGATTCACGCGGGTCACGCTCGTCTCCGCCAGGATCTCCAGCACGGAACCGCCCGCAGGATACAGGCTGATCTGTCGGTCAAAGGCGAACCCGCCGCTGTAAGAGACCGAGCGCAGACCCGGCGCATAGATCTGCAGCGCAATCTGCTGCGATTCCGTCGCCAGCGGCATGCTGGGACTGAGCCATTCGATCAGTCGGGGTGTGTTGTTGGCAATGATCACGTCGCCGGCGACCGCCTCGACCTGCACCCGGCTGTCGGGCGCGTAAGTCGCGAACACGGACTGGTTGGCCGCGCCGGTTCCCTGCGAACGACCCTGTGGCAACAGGGTCGGATTCACCACGGCTTCGATGCCCGCCGAACCGCGCGCCAATAGTTCCCACAAGCCATCGGCCAGCGCAATGACGGGGAAGACGGCACCCTGCGCCAGGGGATTATCCGCCGAACTGATGTCGCCGCCGGCTTCGAGCCGACCGACGCCGTTGGCCACGAAATAGCTGCCGCCACGAATGTCGCCACCGGCGCGAATGGTCAGGTCACCACCCCCCTCGACAGTCAGGGTGCTGGCGTTGGCACGCGTGCCGGACGGAATGCCTACGCTGGGAATCGACGCCGAAAAATTGACGATATCGCCGCCTGCCTCGATCGTGACATTGCCTCCGGCCAGAGCAGCAACGTTCTGCTCGAACCGTGCGAAATTGACCGTCCAGGCGGTGGGGAATCCATTCGGACTGACCGCAGGCGACTTGCCCACGCGCCACAGCCAGTCCGTGACCAACTGGTTCGTGAAGTCCGTCGCCGGACCCAGAGCATTGGCACCGACGATGTCCCCGTCGACGGACAAACGGATGTCGCCGCCATCCACGGGATACCCCCGCCCGCCGAGACCGATCGCCCCGGTACCCAGCAACGCGCCTGTGCTGCTGGCGAGACCCGCTGTGTAAAGAACCGACGCACGATTACCCAGAATGAAATCGCCAGACGCTGCGACGTCAATGGATCCGTTGCCGGTGCGCACCATGCGGAACGTCGATACGGTTGCCGACGAAGAGCTTGGATTGCCCGCCGCGATCACGACATCGCCGCTGGTGGCGCTGTCGACCGCCATCAGATCAGCGGCGGAGAGATCCGCTCCCGCCACGAGCCTGTATGCCCACGAGTCCGACGGGGCTGCGACGTTGAGGCGGAGCGCGGGCGAGTTCGCGTTGCCCGTAACACCGACGAAACCATCGGATAGCGAGCCATTGAAGAGCAGGTCGCCAGCCGTCCGCAGGGTCAGCACACCGGGTGTCCGACCGTCGGCGCCGAAGCGCCAACCGGAAAGGTCCCAGTTCACCGCGGCTGGCTGGTTCGACTCGGTCGCCGGACCGACCGCGAGATCGCCTGCAGTCTGGATCTCGATGCCGGGCAGCAGCCGGACCCGCTCGTCGCCGGCCAGCCCGAGACCGGCGAGGATTGCCGACTCAGCGGCAATGAACTCCATCGCATCCGCGTAGAGCGGATTGAACTCGTCCGCCGCGACGTTGTTCGCATCGATGGTGCCTCCGACGATCAGGCCATCTGAATCATCGTAAGCGGCGTAGCCCTCGATACCGATCCGGTCCGCACCAAGAATGGTCCCGGCCAGTGATACTTCATCGTTGCCGTCGTCGGCATCGATCACCGTCAGCAGGGCTTCCCGCGTCGCCCGCACGTTGACCCGGCCGGGTCGCCGACTGCCAGCGCCACCCGCAGCGACATCGATCGTCGCATCGCGACCGATCCATACGCCGCCGCGCACGGCCAGCAATTCAACCAGGCCGCCATTGCCCTCGGGCGCAAGCGCGCTCGCGTCAATGCGACCGTCGACCTGGACACCATTGCCACCATTCAGGACCACGCGGCCACCATTCTGACCGCTCGAGTCGATCGATCCGGTCACGAGCACCCGCCCCGCGTCCGTCGTCAGCACGACGTGTTCGGCACGCATGCCCTGCGAACCCACGACGAGGTCGCCGGCACCGCGCTGCCGCACGATCCGCGAGGCGTAGAAGCCCCCCTCGTCCAGTCGAGCGTTGAGCAGGTCGACGCTGCCGACCGCGCCGACGTCGATGGCGATACGCCCGCTGTCAGCAGCGCGCGCCGCACTCCCGTCCACCAGGCCATTGATCCGCAGCGCGCCGGTCGGCGCTACCAGCCGGACCGTGCCCGCTCGCCCTACACCCGCGGCAGACACGTCGATGCGGCTGCCTGCGTCGAGCGTGAGGTCGCCACCCGCCGTGAGCAACCGCACGGTGCCGGCCGCGACGGCGAGCGAACTGCCGTCGAACTCGCGCAAGCGTCCCGCAACATCGATTTGCGCACCGTTCTGCAGGACCAGATCACCGTCACTGTGCACCTCGACCAGTCCCGCGGCGGCTTCGATGCGGGTGGCAATGGCGACGGTCGCGCCGCGCAACTCGAGCCGGCCGCCGAGCCCCGCACTCGCAGACGCTGCGTCCGGCGCCTGACCCTCGAGCGTCAGCGCGCCATTGCTGCTCAGGGCCGAACGGGCGCCCCGGTCGACACTGATGACGGGTGTTCCAATCGTGAGATTGCCGTCCGCTCGCAAGCCACCCTCGCCGGTCAGGAGGATGGAATCCGAGGCATCGAGGCGCACGGTCTCGTACCCGACCAGCCATTGCAGGCCCGGTCCGACGGCCATGTGTCGAGCCGCAAACTGCAGGGTGCCGCCCAGAACAGTGTCGCCGCCGAGGGTGCCGCCGCCGCTGTTCAGCAAGGTAATAGAGTCAACTGCAGAGATCCGGGCACTCAGGCCAGCGTCGCGGCGCTGCCAACCGGACGCATCGACGACCAACCGCTCGAGATCGAGTTCGAGGTCGCCGTACAGATCCACGCTGGATCGACTGACCAGTCGCAACTCGCTGAGATCGAGTCCGCTGAGGGCGGTCGCATCGAGCGTCAGCCCCGGCGTGCCTGCGGGCGCCGAGCCGATGCTGATCAGACTGGCCCCGAAACTCAGGGAGCCTTGCGGCAGTACCAGCGTCGCCGCCGACCGGGTATCGAGCGACGCATCGAGAGCCAGGGATCCGCCGCGCGCTTCGATCCGGCTGCCCGGCTCGAGCAGCACGGTGCCGGTGAGCCCGGCCTCATCGCTGCGCAGCAAGCCCACTTGCGTTCCTGCCGAGATCACGAGGGCGGCACCGTCCCCGGTCAAACGGAAGGTATCTGCGAGTTGCGCCAGGTCGCCGCTCGCAACCAGTTCCGCCCCCGCCGCCACCGTCAGCGAATCCCTCGCGACGAGCAGAAGTTGCGGTCCACTGAGTCTGGCGTCGCCGGCAATCGTCAGATTCGTCGCTTCGGTCATGATCGCCGTGCCGTCCGGACCACTGCTGCGGCGCCCGCCGAGCAGCAGACTCTCGGCCCCCAGTGCCGCGAGTTGCTCCGGGTCTAGCAGCACGGTACCGGGGACGGCCACCGTTGCGTTCGTCACCAGGAGGTTGTCGGCGCTGATGTCGACGGCAGCGCCACGCCCTCCGGCAGTAGCGGCCTGCAGTGATCCGAGCAGACTCAACTGTGAGCCCGCCGCGATCGAAAGCAGGCCCGCGTCGACCGGCAAGCGCACGGCGCTGCCCGTGGCCGCTGCGCGCGAAGCGAGATACTTACTCGCGCGAGTCGTGTCGTAACGGGCGAGTTCGGCGACTTGAGCGGCCGTTCGTACTTCAAACCCGCCGGTTCGCGCATCGGCGATCGTGGAGTTTGCGACGGCACGATAGCCGGACACGATGGTCGAGCCGTCGAGTTGCGTGACCCGTGTCCCGGCCGCGAGGTCCTGATAGCCGGCCACCGCCGAGACCACGAACGCGCCGGGCAACAACGCATACGCCGCCGGCAGCAATACATAGTCGCCCTCAGGGACCCCGGCGACGCCCGCTGACAGGTGCACGATGTCGCCGACCGCAAGCTGCGTGTCGGGAGACTCCTGGGGGTCGTACGGCGCGTACTTGATGTCGAGACCGGGGACGATCGCAAACAACCCGGGGCTGACGCCCGCCGCCAGCACGTCGAGCTTCCCGGTCGGACCGGGAATGAACTCGTAGGCGAGCATGTCGCCGCCACCGGACAGGTCGACGGTCGCGCCAGCGGCGATATCCACCGTGTCGGCGTTCAGCAACACACGCTGCTCGGGCACCGGTGTCGTTTCGCCGACAACGAGCGTTTGACCTTGCAGGCCGTACACCCAGTCCGTGCCCGCCTGCAGGCCGCCAAACGGGATCAAGGCGCCTTCGGCCGAGGTCGAGGTGACGCTCCCGGGTGCGAGACGCAGATCCTGCGCGATCAACTCAATGGCGCCAAACGGCGCGCGCAGAATGCCCGACTGCTCGATGGTCGTCGCCCGCAGGCGCAGCCTGGAACCGGCAGAGAGCACGGTGCCCGGATCGCCCCCGTTGCCTTCGATGCGCAGGTTGCCGTCAACCGGACGGGCGACATCGATCAGGAAGTTGCTGAGGGTCGTCGCATAGACCTGATCCGCCCGCAGCAATAAATCGGCGGATGTGGTCAGGCTGCCGGACACCGTCGTCGCGCCAAGCCCCTGCACCCCTCGCGCGCGGATGTCGCCGCTGCTGAGCAGTCCAACGGCCGCGAAGCCATCGATCAGGCTGTTGCCGACAACTTCGATGAGCGAGCCGCGCAGCGCAAGCGTGCCGCCCAGTTGACCATCCAGATCCGGGGTCTGCTGGTAGCCTCGATTCGAGTGACCGACCGAGATGTACGGCGCCTCGATCTCACTGTTGCCGGTTCCGCCCAGCCGCGCGGCGTCGACGACGAACTGTCGGCGAAGTCCCAGCGCGACGTTGCCGTTGAGCTCGACGGTACCGGGCGCCACCACCTCGTTGCTGAAGTCATCGGTACCGACCGTGGTTGCCGCGGCAAGAGTGACCGAATCGAACCGTCCCGCGGCGATCTGGTCGTCGCTGACCAGCGCACGGCCGAAAAAGGCTTCCGGTAACGAGCTGCCCGGCCGCACGGACACCGGGCTCGCGGCGTCCGTCAGCACGACTCGACGCTCCGTGAACGTCAATTGATAACGCTCGCCGGAGCCAGCCCGGTCGTTGGCGTTCAGGGTCACGAACAGCTCGCCACCCGCGGCACTGCCGCCCGGTGCACCCGGTCCCGCTTGCAGGGATCCCGACAGCAGCGCGGCATCGGCTGCGGTGATGGAGATGCGGCCACCGTCGGAGACGATATTGCGTGGCTGTGTGTCGCTGGACGCACCCGGCGACTGCGGCACGTCCAGCACCGCCGCCGTGCCGGCAACATTGATGGTCGCAGCGGGATTCACGACGATGGAGCCGCGCTGTGCAGTGAGCGAGACCGAGCCGCCGTCGAGCACGTCGCCGAGGCGCAGGCCAAGGGCATTCGCCTGCAACCGGACCGCCCCGGAGGCATCGAGCAGCCCGCCGTCGCCCAGCCAGATCCCCTGTGCATCGAGCACCTCGCCGATCGCGAGGCTGTTGTCGAGCGTCAGCGAGATGTTGCCCGAGGGCGCGAGGATCGTGCCCTCGACCGTCAGGGTCGAATTGCTGCGCAGCGTGACGCTGCTGCCGATGTCGCCCTGGATCAGTGCTCCCGCTTCGACGACCAGGCCACCGACCGCCGCGAAACTGTCATTGGTGTACAGGAGCCCATTCGGCAGCGCCGGTATCGACGTCGTCAGGCTGAGGTTGGTCGGGCGACGCCGGTCGTCCGTGAGCAACGCGACGTCGGCGATGCTGGCCAGCGGCGTGCCACTGACTGCGCTCAACGCGCCGGGATGCAACACGAAGTTGGCCTGCCGCAGATCGAGCGACGTGCCGGAACGTACGGTCAGCCCCCGCTCGGTGGAGCGTAGCGAGATCGTGCCGAAGCCGGCGGTCAGCAGGTCCTGCGGACTGAGCCAGCTCCCGCTCTCGCAGGCCACCGTCGCTATGCACAACTCGGAACCGGCGATGGTGAGCGAGCCTCCGTTCGCGAGGCCGTAGCCGCGGACCGTTGCGTCGAAACGCAGCAGGTCAGGCTGGGGGAAGATGGGATCCGGTGTCGCCGACACGCTGATCGAACCCGCCGCGCCGGCGTCGATACGCCCATCCGGACGCGCACGCGCGCCTCCCGAGACGTCGATGAGCGCGCCGGTCTCGAGCCGGATGTATCCCTGCCGGGCGCTCGCGCTCAGCTTGCCGCCCACCGTGAACAGCGGCGGCAACGCAGCGCCAGGGGCATTCAGCAACGTCGATTCGTTGACCCAGAGCCCGGCGAGGTCGATCGAAGAGGTCCCGCGGATGTCGACGCCGATGTACGGCGCAGAACTCTGGTTGGTGAGCAACGCCGTGACGTTCACGGTGCCGGAGGGTGCACTGATGTCGCCCGCTATATCGACGGCCCCGGCGGCGATCGTGAGCGCACCCTGCTCACGCAGCGCGAGCGTCGTCTCCTCAGGTATCGCGACGGTGCCGTTCGAGTTCACCGTAAGTCGGGTGATCCCGGCCGTGCCGAACAGTTCCTCGCGCAGCACCGTAACGAAGTCGTCGGGTAACGCGTCACGGGCCGGATCGAACGGCGCGCCGGAAGACGATGTCAGCGTCGGCAGGACCAGACCACCGCCGATGGTCACGTCGCCGCCGACCAGGTCGATGGCGTTGAACGAGGCGGCGCCAAAGACCAGTTGTGCACCCAAAGGAAACTGGTCGTAGGGACGATACAAGGCTCCGTTCGGCACCGCCTGCGCCGGACGCCGCTGATGCCGACCGACCGTCACGTCGCCGATCACGTCGCCATCGATGATCGCTGAGGGCGTGACGATCTGCAGTGAGCCGGCGTCCTTGCCTTCGAGATACCCACTTTCGAACCGACCCGGACTGGCAAAGGTATCGAAACTCTCGACGACTCCCCATCGATCGTGGTTCACCGTGTACGTCGAGAGAATGCCCGTGTAGACGCGGTTCGGGTCGGCGACGCCGATGTCGTAGATCTTGCCGTCGGCGCCACGCAACTGCGTGGTGTTGACGAAGCCGTCGAGAAATTCGAGCACGCCGCCGGAAACATCGACCACCGAGCCGGGTGCGAGCACCACGTCGCCCTGGGACTCCAGCGTGACCGTGCCGCCGCTGAGGTTCCGCTCCTGCACGCTCCGACCGACGAGCGAAATCTGGCCTGACACGTCGCCGACCGGCGTGCCCTGCCAGACGGTGCCGTCCGAACGCGTACCGGTCTGTCGCCGGTCGACGAACACGGGCTGCCCGCGCAGCACGCCGTCACGTTGCACCGGACTGTTGGCCAGTTCATCGCCGCGCAACTCGGCACGAACGAGGTTGCTTTCCATCGCAAGCTGGGCACGGGCTCCGGCGACGTCGAGGCGGGCGCCTTGCTCCACGAGGATCCTCGAACCATCCGTGACACCGCCGGCGATCTGGACGGGGTTCAGAATTGCAGTGGAATCGCCCGGGTTGGCGCGCGCAGTCGCCTTGATCACACCGCCGGCCGCCGCGACGGTCGCGCCGGACCGCACGGTGATTTCCTTGCCCTGCAACTCGATGCGCGATCTCGCCTGTTCGTTGACATCGACATCCGTTTCATCGGACTCGACCAGTGTCACCTCGGTCACGCTGCCGGCAGCGACCGTCAGGCTACCGCCATTGCTCGCCCGCAACCGGTTGCTTCCCGGGATCGTGCTGCCACCGTCACGGGCCTGCAGGCGGATCGAGCCGTTGGCGCGGACACTGGTGCTCGCCGAGACCCGGCCAAGCTGGTTGACAGCAAGACCCGCGAGGGTGACGTTGCCGCGCTCGGCGATGATCTGGCCAACGACCTGCGTCGGATTCGCGGCGGCCCCGCCCGGCGCTCCATTGGTGACCGTGCCGCCGACACCGACCTCGACCAGCAGGCCGCGTAAGCCAGGATCATTGCTGGTGACGAGATAGACAGGCGAGCCGGCGGCGAGCAGGGCCTGACCACCCGGCGTCTCGATCCGGCCCTGGTTCGAAACCTCCGGGGCAAAGATCAGCACCTGGCCGCCTTCGCTGGTGCGAATGACCGCCCCCTGTTCCACGGCCACGGCTCCGCTCACCAACTGCCCGGTCGCGTCCTCGTAGAGCTGCAAAGCGGCCGCGCCGGCGGGCGCCGCGCCGGCCAATCCGTTCTCCAGGGCTTGCGGGGTGATGTCGAGCGAGGTTGCGAGCAAGCCGCCCACGTTGACTTTCGCGCCGTCGGCGAAGACCACGCCGTTACGGTTCAGCAGGTACACGCGACCGTTGGCGTTGAGCGCACCGAAGATCCGCGAGGGATCGTTCTGGTGAATCCGGTTCAGCGCCGTTGCGCTGCTGCTCGGCTGGACGAAGTTTACGACTCCGTCGGCTGAGATGTTGAAGCTGGACCAGTTGAGCGTGGCGCTGTTGGACCCCTGAGTGACAGTCAGGGTGTTGCCGCTGGCGGTTGCGCCAGCGATGCCGGCCGTCACGAAGCCCGGGACGTTGCTGCCACAGACACCCGAGACACAGGGCACCGGCAGTTCGGCCGGTTGGACGGCGAGCGGCGAGACACAGGCTGCGAGCGCGAGCGCTCTGCGGACTGCATCGCGAACTTTCTTAGAAACCATACAACACCTGGAAATGCACCCTGGAACTGCCGCGGTCGACGTTGTCGGTCGCGTCGAAGGGATAAGCCCAAGCGAGCGCGGCCTGCAGGCCATGCACGCCGTTCAGGCGCAAGCCGACACCGGCACTGGAAAGGCTGTAACTGCTGGTCTTCACGCCGTCCACTGGCAGCGGCTCCAGAATGCCGACAACGCCTGCATCGACGAAGCCGAACAGGTAGCTTGCGCCAAGGCTTTCTGGCCCCAGCTTCGACAACGGGGGTGAGCGCACCTCCACGTTGGCGAAGAGCCCGTTGTCCCCGAGCTGCTCGGCTTCCAGGTAACCACGCACCGACTCAGCGCCCCCGATCGAGAACTGTTCGTTGCTGATCAAAGGCGCCAGCGTGAGCTGGCCGGACATGCGCAGGAACAGCCGCGAATCGAGCATGAGCGGACGCTCGTGGCTCGCCTCGCCGCGCAGGTAGAAGTAGTTGGGCTTGGCCTTGTAGCGCTTGAACTCGAACTCATCCGTGCTGTTGCCCAGCCCTCGAATCCCGAAATTGACACCCAGTGATTGCGTGGTCAGCGTGGTCTCGCCGCCCAGCGTGGCGGCGTACGCGGCAGACCAGTTGACGTAGCGCATCGGGGTGACATCGGTGAGTCCGTCCGGCTGCACGATGCGATCCTCGAAATCCTTGTAATCCGCGCCGAAAGTCAAGCTCGACGAACGGCGTTCGCCCATTGGCAAAATATTGATGTAGCGCAGGCCGTAGATGCGACCGACGCCCAGGATCGCCAGGCCGCCGAGTCCGCTGATCGTCGAAAAGTCGCTGCTGGTATCGACGACGTAGGCGGCGAGCAAGTCGCCGTTGTCGAGCGGCGCTACGTAGGTCGCGGCGATGACTCGCGATTCGTCAGGTTGCTCGGGCGCCGTCTGATATTGCAGCGACAGGCGGTGGAATTTCTGGAACAGGTTGTCGTAACTGAGATTTACGCCCACCCGGGTCCGGGTAGTGTCGGCCGTGTACCGATCGTTGACTTCGACACTGGCGTGCAACGGCAGTTCGTCCTTGACCCGCAGGTCGACATTCACGGTGCCGGGCGCAGCCCCTGCCTTCAGCACGGGCGTCACCTGCCGGTCCCCCGACTGGCGGTTGACCACCGTGAGTTCATTCTGTAATTGCTCGAGGTTGACGACCGCGCCCGTCGCCAACGAAGGCAGTGCGTTGCGGATCTGCCCGGCCGAGAAGTAACGCGGCCCCGTGATGCGCACCTCAGCGAGCCGGCCCTCGGTGACGCGCAATCGCACCAGGCCGTCGACGACGTCCTGCTCCGGGATGTCGACAAAGACCGTGCCATAGCCGCGATCGCGGTACAGTCCCTCGAGCGTCTCGCGCACCTTCTCGACGTCGGCCAGTGACTTCTGCGGGCCCAGGTGACCGTACACGGCCGCCTCGATCTCGCGCGGCGCGAGGACGCTGTTGCCCAGGACGCGGTACTCCCAGACGTCGAAGCGGGAATCCTGTTGCGGTGCAGCCACCTGCGGTCCTGCATCCTGCGCGAGCGCACGGCCACTCACGCCGAGTGCGACAAGCCAGACCGCGGTGGCAAGCAGGACCGGACATCTCACGGGTGACGAACCTCGACGAACGAACGCATGGACTGCAGATTTCCCCGGTGTGGCCCTGCAGCCTGCTCCCGACGGATTGCAGTTGCGTGAAACTTGCAACGGAAAACGGCGGACACCGTTGCCGGTGCCCGCCGCAGGTTCCCTCCGGCAGATGTCAAGCCTGCCGGGACCTCACCCGATCAGCGGTTGTCCGCCGGCTGCTGCTTGGCCATGGCCGGCATGTTGCACATGTTGCCCGCGCGCGTCTGCGTCGAGATCGGGTTGGCCGCGAGTTCCGCCACCGAGTACGGCGCGGTGCTCGGGTTTGCCACAGCCGGCAGTGCCAGCACGCCGCCCTGGCCCCACGGGGTACTGGGGGTCAATGCGAACGTCCCGTTGATGGTGTTCAACGCGTCCACGTTGCCGAGGCGGTTGGAGACCAGCTGGACGACTTGCAGGCGCAGGCCGGTGATTGCGCCAATGCCACCCGCCTTGACGCGGTTGACAGTGTTCTCACTGAAGAAATCATACGTGCCGTTCGCCGTGTTCACGAGGTTGGGCGTTGCACCGTTGATGGCCACGAAGCGGAAGCCGTTGCCGCCGGGCGGCGTACCGGCTATGGGCGTACCCGTTGCCGCACCATAGTTCGACGACGTCACCTCGGTCGACAGCACGCCCAGGCCCCAGAAGTTGCCGGTGTTCGCACTGGCGAGGCACGTGCGCACGTTGCCCGAGCTCGGAGCCGCATTGATCAACGACCCTGCCGCGAATTGATTCGGCGAGTAGACCGTGTCCGTGATCGTGCTCAAATCGTCCGGCACCGCAAACCCCGTGACACCCGACGCGCAACGCTGGTTAAGGAAAAATGCCTCGAACGTCGCCTGGGTGCCCGAGGTGGCCACGCGACGGCAGACCCGGACGAACTCATCCGCCGGGGCAGTGACGCCCGCTGCCGCGGTCAGCGCGGTGCCGTTCGCAGCCTTGAAATCGTTCCAGTCGAAGACCGTCTGGCTGTACAGCGCACTTATCTGCTGCTTTTCGAGCGAGGGCACGCAGGCGGCTGTGTCGCGCGAGTCGACCGTCTGCGAAACATCCGTGTCCGCGAGGCAGTCCGGGCTGCCGATGAACTGGACCTGCTGCAGCGCGCGGTAGAGTGCCGTCGTCACTGGCACGCCGAACACGATCGAAATGCCCGGGACGGACGTCAGCAGTGCCGCATCCGCGCCCGGGGCCGGAAAGGCCAGGGCCGGTTCGTTGTCCGAGATGCCACCATTGGCGTCGTAGGTCGCCGACCCCGCAGTGTCCACCGGCGTCTGGACCAGCGTACAGCCGCTATGGTCGGTGTAGGCGAGCGTTGCAGTCGTGGCGGCGACGGCAGTCACCGTGCAGTCATTCGTCAAGCCGCCGACGTCGAGCCATCTGAGCGCGTGCGCCTGGCCCTTGGCGACCGCAATCAGCGGGTTGACGCCATTCGACGAGCCGCCCGCCGATTCCTTGTGGAAGGCGATCAGGGTACCGCCGTTGGCGCGGGTTTCAAAACCCCTGCCCGCGGTCACGGGGTGGTCATTGCTGACCCGGCAGGTGACGACGCGCTGGTTGGACGCGCGCCAGACGTCGATGTCGGCGAGGACGGGGTCGCAGATGCTATCGCCGTCCGCGGCGATCAGGCTCGTTTCGAGCACGTTGTCGGTCGCGGTGGCGCCGCCGAAGTAGATCTTGAGGGCCGCCGTGTACTCGGGGCCGCGGTCGAGGGCCTGCACGCTGCCGGCGCCGAGGGCGGCGACCACGGCAAGCGCGAGGGTGGAATTGGTGTGCTTCATGATGTCGATACCTTATTGATGGTCTGGATCAGGCTTTCGAGTTCGAACGACGGCCAAGGGCACCGACGCCGGCCAGGCCGGAGAGGAGCAGCCAGACGGCGGCGGGCAGCGGCACCGGCGCCGGTTCCGAGCCGCTGAAGGTCAGCGTGCCGTTCGAGGCGAGCAACCAGTTCCAGGCGCCGTTGACATCCGCAAACTGCGTGGCGGTGGTCAGCCCACCGGCCGACGGCGTGTTGGCGCCCGCGACCTGGTAGAACGCAAGGGCTTGGTTGAAGCCGGCCGCGGAGCCGACCTGGAAATTACCCTGGATCGTCGAGCCCCACAGGAACGGATCACCGAACGAGCCGGCGCAGCCGGTTGCGCTCGGGCAATTCTGATTGAAAGTAGTGACCAGGCCGGTGGACTGCACATTGACGGTATTCATCTGGGCGTTGGTCAGCGCTGGCGTCGCGAGGCCCGTCATGACGAAGCCCTTGGAGCCGTTTTGACCGACCGCGTCGCCCGCGTACACGTTGAACAGCA
>JANNGT010000081.1:0-14451 GCA_031404015.1 Gammaproteobacteria bacterium
CAGGGCAGTGCGCGCGCGGCTCGAGCGAGCTCGAGTGCGCGTGGCCAACGCGGATGCATTGCTGGCTCGCAGCAGTCCCTCGCGTCGCCTCGCCCTCCTGCGGCAACGCCTTGACGCAGTGCAACGCCGGCTGCCCACCGCCATGCGGCACAGGTTGGCGCCGCTGCAACCGCGCCTCGACGCCGCAAGGCGCAGGCTGCCGGTTGCGGTCGGGCACCGCTTGCTGGCAGCGCGCGAACGCATCGAGCGATCGATGCGAACGCTGCATGCCGTGAGTCCGCTCGCGACGCTCGAGCGCGGCTACGCGATCGTCATGGACGCCAGCGCGCGCGTCGTCACGGACGTCGCGCAACTGCGTCCGGGCGCACAGATCGAGGCGCGCGTTGCGCGGGGCTCGGTGCGTGCCACCGTGACGGACGTGGTTGCAAACGGTCACGCGCCCGCAGGGACCACAGCGAAAAGGTCTCGAGCGAAACCGCGGAAATGAAGCAACTGGTCCGCGCCGTTCTGGCACTGTGCGTTTGCATCGTCGCCTTCGCGCCGCCGCCGGTGCTGGCGTCTGCGAACGACGCGCCTCTCCCGCGCGATACCCGAGTACCGGGCGGCGTAGCGATCATCGATCTGGGCCAGGCCGAAGACCCTCCGGGCGCGGTTTACTTCGGCAAGTACCGCGCACCGGTCGTGCCCACGGAAAGTGGCTGGAAGGCCATCGTCGGCATTCCGCTCGCGACCCCCGTGGGCCGACAAAGCATAACGCTCGCAGCGTCGGACGCGAGCAAGCCGGTCCGCGAAATCGCGTTCACCGTGGCGCCGAAAGCCTACGCGACGCAGAAGCTGACGGTGGAACCGCGCAAGGCCGACCCGCTCCCCGAAGATTTGCAGCGCATTGATGCAGAGAGTGCACGCACCGAGCGCGCGCTCGCCACCTTCAGCGATGACTTCGTGCCAACGTGGCGTTGGACGACGCCCGTGCCGGGCGAACGATCGAAGTCGTACGGCAAGCGTCGCGTCTTCAACGGCATCCCGCGCAATCCGCACAGCGGCATGGACATCGCCGCACCCACAGGCACGCCGATCCGCAGCCCAGCCGTGGGTCGTGTGGTCGCAACGGGCGATTTTTTCTTCAATGGCAACACGGTGTTCGTCGACCACGGCCAGGGCGTGCTCACGCTGTATTGCCACCTGAGTCGCATCGACGTGAAGGTCGGTGACGAGGTGCAGGCCGGGGACGTGCTCGGGCTCGTGGGCGCGACAGGACGAGTGACGGGCCCGCACCTGCATTGGGGCGTGAGCATCAACCGCGCGATGGTGGACCCGGCGCTGCTGCTCGGCGGCGAAGCGCCTCCGACTAACCCCTAACCCCTATCCCCTAACCCCTCGCCGACTTTCGCCAGAAAGGCGGCAATCACCGGCTCGAACCGCGCAGCGTCCACGAGGAATGCGTCGTGGCCTTGCGGCGAAGGGAAGGCGTGGAATTCGACGTCGTTCCCGACTTTGCGCAGTTGCTCGACGACGAGCGCCTGCTGGTCGATCGTGTACAGCATGTCAGTCTGCGCACCCAGCACCAGCGAGTGCTTTATGCCGGCCAGCTTCGCAAACGCCGTGCCCAGGGACCCGTCGCCGTGTTCGGCGAGGTCGAACTGGTCCATTGCACGCGACAGGTAGAGATAGCAGTTGGCGTCGTAGACTTCCGCGAAGCGCTGGCCCTGGTGTTCCAGGTAGGACTCGACTTCGAACTGCGCGCGGAAATCACCCGGCTGACCCGTCGTCTCGGCCACGCGCCGGCGGCCGAAGCGCTGGTCCCACTCTTCATGCGAGCGGTACGTGATCGTGCCGAGCTTGCGCGCCATGCGCATGCCCTGCCGCGGGCCGCGCCCGGGTTCGTAGTGACCCCCGCGCCAGGCTGGATCATTGCGCACGATCTCACGCTGCAGTGACCGCAGCGCAATGGCGAACGGGTTGGCGGCAGTGGCGCCGGAGATCGAAATGAGGTTGCGCGCGATGCCCGGGAACTGTGCTGCGAACGCCAGCACCGTCATGCCGCCCATCGACGGGCCAGCAACGCAGGCGACCGTCTCGATACCGAGACTGCGCAGCACTTCGTAGCCGCCGCGGGCTACGTCCTCGAGGGAGACTTCGGGGAAACTGATGCCGAATGGGCGGCCCGTGGCCGGGTCGATCGACGCAGGACTCGAGGAACCATAGGGGCTGCCAATCGAATTGATGCACACGACATAAAACTGGTCCGTGTCGATCGGCTTGCCGGCGCCGATCATCGATTCCCACCAGCCTGGCTTCGGGTCGGCTGGCGACGAAACAGCATGCGCTGAAGGCGACAATCCCGTGAACAGCAACAACGCATTGTCGCGGGCCGCATTGAGCGTGCCCACGGTTTCGTACGCGATGACGGGGTGCTCGATCACTCCACCGCGGTACAGGCGCAGTGGTTCAGCAAGCAAGGCCAGTCGGGTCGCCGGCAGGTCGTGGGCAGCAGCGGCTGATGTGCGGGCGGCGGCCATAAGCATAAATCCAGTCTAGACCCGGCCCGGTGGGCCACTAGTTTGAGAGGATAGCCGGTCAGAACCGGCAGTTATGTCTGGGCAGCATAGGCCGGCCGACTCGTCAGCGTTTGCCGACCTTCTTGCCGCCTTTTGAGCGCTGGATCAACCGCTTCTTGCTGCGGACCTGGCGCGGCGTGAGTTCGTTGCGCCGGTCCTTGAACGGGTTGTCGTCGGTGCGGAACTCGACCCGCATTGGAGTGCCCTTCAGCCGGAACGTCTCGCGGAAATGGTTCTCGAGAAACCGGCGGTAGGTGTCAGGAACGTTCTGGGTCTGGTTGCCGTGAATCACGACCACGGGAGGATTGCGCCCGCCCTGGTGGGCGTAACGCAGCTTGATGCGCCGCCCGCGCACGAGCGGGGGCTGGTGCAGGGTGATCGCCTGCTCGAGTGCGTTGGTGAGGTCCTTCGTCGGCAGCTCTTTCATGGCTGCCTTATAGGCCTTCAACACGGATTCCATCATCTCGCCGACGCCCGTGCCGTGCTTCGCCGAGATGAAATGCACGTACGCGAACCGCAGGAAGTCGAAGCGCAGGTCCAGCCCGTCGCGGATCGCATTGCGCTGGTCCTGCGCAATGCCGTCCCACTTGTTGATCGCCAGCACCAGCGCCCGGCCCTGCTCGGCGACGAGCCCCATCAGGCTTGCGTCCTGCTCGGCGACGGTGTCATGCGCGTCAAGCACGCCAATGACCACGTTGGCGCGGTCGATCGCCTGCAGGGTCTTCACGATGCTGAATTTTTCGACCGTTTCGCTGACCTTGGCGCGGCGGCGCACGCCCGCCGTGTCGACCAGCACGTATGGCAGGCCGTCGCGCTCGAACGGCACCTCGACGGTATCGCGCGTCGTGCCGGGCTGGTCGAACGCGATCAGGCGCTCCTCGCCAAGCAGCCGGTTGATCAGGGTCGACTTGCCGACATTGGGCCTGCCAACCACTGCGACGCGGATCGTGCCCGCCGTGTAGCCGAGCACGTCGGGCGCATCGAGCGCGCCCTCGAGCCCTGCGAACGCGAACTCGAGCAGGGCATCGAGGCCCTGCTTGTGCGCAGACGAGATCGCGACCGGATCGCCGAAGCCAAAACGGTGGAATTCGGCCTGCGCCATGTCGTCGTCCAGGCCTTCGGCCTTGTTCGCGACGACCAGCACCGACTTGCCGCTGCGTCGCAGTAGATCCGCGACGTGCAGATCCTGCGGCGTGCAGCCCTCGCGTGAGTCGACGACGAACAGCACGCGGTCCGCTTCCGCGACCGCCTTGAGCGTCTGCTCCGCCATCAGTCGCTCGATGCCGCCGACGATCGACTCCACGAGCCCGCCCGTGTCGATGACGACGCACGAGCGGCCCTCGTGCCGCACATAACCGTATTTGCGATCGCGCGTCAGCCCCGGAACGTCTGCTACCAGCGCGTCACGCGTGCGCGTCAGCGCATTGAACAGGGTCGATTTGCCGACGTTGGGCCGACCGACCAATGCGATGACGGGCAGCACATCAACGACCCGCGGGCGCGCCGCTGCGATAGGCAAACACCTTGCCACCTTCGTCGACGCCATACAGGCGGCCGTCGGCGACCACCGGGGCCATGCTGATACGCGTGCTGCCCGGACGCTCGCGCGCGACGAACTTGCCCGTATCGCGGTCCAGCCAGTGCAGGTAGCCGTCGAAGTCGCCGACGACGACCGCGTTGCCGACCACAGCCGGCGCGCTGAGACCACGGCGCTTGAGGCCTTCCTGCTGCCAGACGACTGCGCCATCGCGACGACGCAGCGCCGTCACGTCGCCATCCGACGTCGCAACGTACACCTGGGTGTCGTCGATGGCGGGTGCGCGAAAACTCGAGGTTTCACGGTTCCACAGCACCTGGCCGGAGTCGACCGCGAACATGACGACGCGCCCGTGGTAACCCACCGCAAAGCCATCGTTGCCGTCGATCTGCACGGTGCCATCCACGTCGGCAAGACGATCGAGTTCTGAACGTCCGCCCGGCGTCGATACCTGCGTCTGCCACACGATATCGCCGGCGGCGACCGTGAGGGCGACGACCTTGCCGGAATCGAATCCGGCAATCACCGTGTCCTTTGCCAGCACGGGGGCGGCCGTGCCGCGCAATGACAGCTTTGGCACGGGCTCTTCAGCCGTCCACTGCGACTTGCCTGTCTGCGCGTCGAGCGCGTGCACGCGGCCATCGACGGTGCGCACCACGACACGATCGCTCGCGACGAGCGGCGCAGCCAGCACTTCGCTGCTCACTGACACGGCCCATAGACGCTTGCCCGTCGCGGTCTCGAGCGCAATGACCTTGCCGTCATTGGTGCCAACCGCGACGAGGGTGGCGCCTGCGCCTGGACCTGCCGAGAGTTCGGTCTTGGCGTCGTGCGCCCAGCGCTCGCGACCCGTCGCCGGGTCGAGTGCCAATACCTTGCCGTCGCGCGCCGCTGTGTACAGGCTGCCGTTCTGCAGTTCCAGGCCAAGCGCGAGGCGCAGTTTTTCGCCGCCACCGCCGACGCCCGTGTCCCACAATTTCTGCACGTCGAGCGACGGCTTCAGGTCCACCAGTTCGGCGGGCGGCAGGACGCCCTTCTTGTCCTTGTCGCAACCGGCGAGCAGCGCGAGCAGGCCCGCCACGCACGCGGCTGCGACGAGTGCTGGGCGGCGATGCTTCATGGCTTGGTCCCAGCCGGCAGCGCGTCGCGCTTAAGCTCGACGAACTCGCGGTCGAACGCTTGCGACTGCTCGGCAGTGGTCGCTGCAAGCGCGGCATCGTAAGCCTGGCGCGCACCGGCGGTATCGCCCTTCGCAGTGAACACGTCGCCGCGAGCTTCGTGAAACGCTGCCGTGAAGGCGCCCGCCTTGGTGACGTCGAGCAACTTGAGTGCGTCGTCATGCTTGCCTTGCTCGGACAAGACGCGCGCCTTGCGCGATTGCGCGATGAGCCGAAGTTCAGGGTCGCGCGAACTATCTGCGACCGTGCTCAGGCGCTTGACGGCCGTGTCGAAGTCACGCGTGTCAACGGCAAATCGCGCTAGCGCGAGATCCGCCTGATCAGCATACGGCGACTTCGGGTGCGTGGCGCGCACGCCGTCCGCCTTCTTGCTCGCTTCGTCCTTGTTGCCCTGGCTGAGCAGGTCGAGCATGGCCATGTACGCAGCTTCGTCCTGCTCGGCTGCCGTGAGCTTGGTCTGCTGCCAATACTGCCAGCCGGCGAGTCCGCCGAGGCCGAGTGCAATGCCGCCCACGATCCAGAGCCAGTTGTCGGCCCAGAAGCGGCGCAGTTGTTCTTCGCGTTCGTTGTCTGAAAGATCTTCCACTTCGCCTACTCCATCCGCCGTCCCGTCGGGACAGTTTGCTGTGAAACTTCAAGCCGGCCTGGTCTGCAACTGACGTGTCAGCTCGACTGCCAGTGCGTCAAATGCCACTTCCCGTTGCGCGGCTTCCCCACCGCGCAGCGTCTTGACCGCCGCGACCTGTCGCGCCGCTTCGTCGTCACCGACGATGACAGCCACGCGCGCGCCACTCTTGTCGGCGCGCTTCAACTGCGACTTGAAGCTGCCACCGCCGCAATTGGTTTCCACGCGCAGGCCAGGCACGTCATCGCGGATCCGCTCTGCGAGGCTCAGGCCCGCAGTTTCTGCCGCCGCACCAGCCAGCACCACGTACACGTCGGGACTGCCCTCGTTGGTCACAAGCCCCTGCAGGCGCATGAGTTCGACGATGCGCTCCTGGCCGAGCGCCCAGCCAATCGCCGGCACGGCATCCCCGCCGAGTTGTGCCACGAGGCCGTCGTAGCGCCCGCCCGAGCAGACGGCGTCCTGCGAGCCCAGGTCGCTGGTGACCCACTCGAATACCGTGCGCGAATAATAGTCCAGGCCGCGCACGAGGCGCGGATTGACGATGAAGTCGACGCCCGCCTGGCGCAGCTGCGTGCACAGCGTCGCGAAGTGCAGCGCAGATTCCGGATCGAGGTGATCCGTGATTGACGGTGCGTCTGCAAGCAGCTGCGCCATCGCAGGGTTCTTGCTGTCGAGGATGCGCAGCGGATTGCCTTCCAGCCGGCGCGTGCTGTCCGCATCGAGCAGGTCGGCGTGCGCCCGGAAATACTCGACGAGCTGGCGCCGGTAAACGGCGCGCGATTCTGGCGTGCCGAGCGAATTCAGGTGCAGCTTGAGGCCACGCAGGCCGAGCCGCCGCCACAGCCGCGCCGTCATCAGGATCAGCTCGACGTCGACGTCCGGTCCGGGGAAACCCAGCGCCTCGACGTCGATCTGGTGGAACTGGCGATAACGGCCCTTTTGCGGCCGCTCGTAGCGGAACATCGGTCCCATCAACCAGACCTTCTGCCGTTGATTGTGCAGCAGGCCGTTCGAGATGCAGGCCCGGACGATGCCGGCCGTGGCTTCAGGCCGCAAGGTGAGCGACTCATCGCCGCGATCGCGGAACGTGTACATCTCTTTCTCGACGATGTCCGTCAACTCGCCGATCGAGCGCTTGAACAGTTCCGTGCGCTCGAGCAGGGGCAAGCGCAATTCGCCGTACCCGTACTGTGCGAAAATTTCACGCGCTGCACGTTCCAGTTGCTGCCATGCGCCCGTCTGGTCGGGCAGCACGTCATTCATGCCTCGCACGGCTTGCAGCGTTTCACTCATGGTCGCAGCCCCGGCATCAACGCAAGTTCCCGTCCGCGCCGATGCTGAAGCGCGCCAGCGTTTCGCCCGCGGCGCGCGGCGGTGGCGGCAGCGCGCGACCGTTCACCTTGACGGCCACCCCGCGTGCGTCGCCGAGCGTCACGCTGAGGGGTGCGGTGCCGGTGATCAAGCGTTCCGAACCGGCCTTGCCCAGGTCGTACAGCACGGCCTTCCCGGAACCGTCGAACACTTCCACCCACGAGTCCGCGGTGAAGCGCAACTGCAAGTTCACTTGTCCCGGCTGGGGCGGCGCGGTATCCGCAGGCGCAGCGGCCACCGCAGCAGTTGCAGCTGCAGCCGCACCAGCGGCGACCGTGCCATCGGAACTGAACGGTGCGGTCCCGGATGGCGCAGCCGTGGCCTCGACGCCGCCAGCACTCGACGCAGGCGCGCCTGCTGCGTCGCTGGGCGGAGAGTCGGCCGCGACTGCAGGCACAGTCACGGCGATGTCATCGGTTACTGCGGTGGTGCCGCCTTCTTCCGGGCTCGACCCGACCCAGGGCAATCCGTTTTCCGAGAGGTAGGCGAGCAACGCCGACGCGACCAGGAAAGAGATGGCGCCTCCCACGACCCAGGTCCATCGCGGCTTGCCACGGACCGGCATCATCTCGAGTCGCGACTTTGGCACGAGCGTCGGTTCGTCGAGATGCTGCTTGGAGCGTTGGTACATCCCCAGGATTTCGTCCTCGCCCAGGCCCAGCATGCCGGCATACCGGCGCAAATGGCCTTTGACGAACACGGGCGCGCCCAGCGCCGCGAAATCGTTCGACTCGATGTGCGCGAGGATCGCGGGATCGAGGTTGAGCGACTCTGCAGCCTGCTGCTGGCTCATGCCGCGGCCCTCACGCTCGCGCCGCAGGCGCGCTCCCGCGCTCGACGGGAGCTCGGAGATCTCGGCCTCGAGCGGGCTCATGGCTGGTTCCGTTCGGCCTCGAAGAGGAGCGAGGCCTCCTGCGAAGTCGGAAACGCTTCCCGCAGCTGGTTTGCGTAACGCGCCGCCTGCGCAGTGTCGCCGAGACCAAGCTCGATGGTGCGCCCCAGCCAGAGCGTGGCGGCAGTCGGTTTCGCCACACTCGCGTAGCGCTCCAGGAACGCGCGCGCCTGCAGGCCGTTGCCGGATTCCTGCGCCAGGCCTGCCATCTGGACCAATGCATCGGGTTGCTGCGGGTTCAGCGCGAGCGCCTTGCGGAAACTCTGCTCGGCCACCTGTGGCCGCTTGTCGTTGCGCGCGCAGCGCCCGGCATTGGTGTAGGCCACGTCGGGACGCTGGTTGAGCGGGCTCGCGGCGGCTTGCAACAAGTGGGCCTCCCCACGCTTCGCGTCGCCGTTCATGCAGAAGAACACTGCCGCGTTGGCGACGACGTCCGGATGATCCTTGCCACTGAGCTTGATCGCCTGGTCAAAGTGGGACCGGGCCTTTTTTTCGTCACCGAGTTTGTCGTAGATGAAGCCCGCGGCAAGCTGGGTGTCAGGCGTGCGCGGGTTCTGCTGCAACGCCTTGTCGATCTTTTCGCGCGCGGCCTTGAGGTTATTCTCACGCATGTACGCGAGCGCCAGTTCCGTGTTGACCGCGGCCGCTTGCGTGATCGCTGCACGACTGCCGGGCTCGACGGCGTGGCTGGTCCGGGACGCAAACACCAGGGAAGCGGCGAGAGAGAGGCACGCCACCAGCGGCAGGGCGCTTGAGCGGATGCGGCGCATCACGCCTGCACCACTTCGATCGGGAACGCCTTGTCGCGCATGCGGTTCATGATGCGGTCGTTGACGCGGCCCGCGAGTTGCCCGCATGCGGCATCGATGTCGTCGCCGCGCGTACGACGGATGGTGGCCATGACTCCACCCTTGATCAGCAGGTCGCGGAAACGCTCGACGGCCGCATCCGAGGATCGTCGGTAGCGCGTCCCAGGGAACGGGTTGAACGGGATCAGGTTGACCTTGGCCGGGTGGCCGCGCAGCAATTGCGCAAGCTCGCGCGCGTGTTCTGGCTTGTCATTGA
The DNA here is from genome assembly GCA_031404015.1 of Gammaproteobacteria bacterium. GTDB lineage: Bacteria > Pseudomonadota > Gammaproteobacteria > Steroidobacterales > Steroidobacteraceae > RPQJ01. Next base: position 9,230 of record JANNGT010000081.1, read on the forward strand.
AGCCGTCGAGCATGACGTATTCGAACGTCACGTTGCGCGCGTTCTGCTTTTCGACGTAATGCCAGCACGCTTCGAGCAGGTCCTTGATGGGGTGACGCCGATTGATCGGCACGATCTCGCTGCGCATGGCGTCGTTCGGCGCGTGCAGCGACACGGCGAGCGCAACGTTGGTTTCGTCGGCGATGCGGTACATCTGCGGCACGAGGCCCGAGGTGCTCACGGTGACGCGGCGGCGCGACAGGTCGAGCCCGAGGTCATCCATCATGATTTCCGCGGCCGGCACGACGTTGCGGTAATTGGCGAGCGGCTCGCCCATGCCCATGAACACGACGTTCGTGATCACACGATCGCCGCCCGGTGCGTAGCCGAGTTCGCGATTGGCAAGCCAGACCTGGCCCACGATCTCGGCAGTGGTCAGGTTGCGATTGAAGCCCTGTGCACCCGTCGAGCAGAACTGGCAGTCCATCTGGCAGCCGACCTGGCTCGAGATGCACAGCGTGCCGCGGCCCGGTTCGGGAATGAACACGACTTCGATGGCTTGCCCGCTTTCGAACTTGAGCAGCCATTTGCGAGTGCCGTCGGACGAGACTTGCGAGCTGATGATGTCAGGCGTCTGGATCTCGGCGATCTCGGCAAGACGACGGCGGAAATCCTTGCCGAGATCCGTCATCGCCTCGAATTCGCCCGCGGCGCGCTTGTACATCCACTTGAACAACTGGCGCGCGCGGAATGGCTTTTCGCCCATCTCGATGACGAACGACTCCAGCCCGGCCCGGGTAAGCCCGAGCAGGTTGGTGCGAGGTGTCGTCGTGATGGTCGCTGCTTCGCCCATGGTTTGCTCAGCGCGGGCAGAGCTCCGTCTCGGCAAAGAAGAACGCGATCTCGCGCGCGGCGTTTTCGGCGCTGTCCGAGCCGTGCACCGTGTTGGCATCGATGCTGTCGGCAAGGTCGGCCCGGATCGTGCCCTTGTCAGCCTTCTTCGGGTCCGTCGCGCCCATGATGTCGCGGTTCTTGAGCACGGCGCCTTCGCCCTCGAGCACCTGGACCATCACCGGCCCGGACGTCATGAACGCGACGAGGTCCTTGAAGAACCCACGCTCGCGATGGATGCCGTAGAACGCCTCGGCCTGGGCCTGCGTCAGCTGCAGCATGCGGGCCGCGACGATGCGCAGGCCGGCTTTCTCAAAGCGGTGGTAGACGTCGCCGATGACGTTCTTGCGGACACCGTCGGGCTTGACGATGGAAAGCGTGCGTTCGAGAGACATGCGGATCCTTGGAAAGATGACGCGGCAGGTGCGCCTGCCGGCGGATGGCGAACCGGCCCCAAAAACCTGAAACCCGCGCAAGCGCGGGTCTGGACGGGGCCAACCTCAAAACGTAACGTGGCAGTATACCCGCCAGGCCCCGACCGGCCAAGAAATCAGAGCGCGGACGGGCAGTTAGACATTGAAGCTCTCGCCGCAACCGCATTCGCCCTTGACGTTGGGGTTGCGGAACTTGAAGGCCTCGTTGAGTCCTTGCCGCACGAAGTCGATCTCGGTGCCGTCCACGAACTTGAGGCTGTCGGCGTCGACCACGACCTTGACGCCCGCGTCGTCGAACACGGTGTCCTTGTCGCGCACTTCGTCCGCGTAGCTCACCACGTACGCGAAGCCCGAACACCCCGTCTGCTTGACGCCGAGCCGCAGCCCGAAGCCCTTGCCTCGGCTTGCCATGAACGAGCGGACGCGCTCGGCAGCGGCGGGAGTCAGGGAAATCGACATGCGCAGGGACCTCGCCAAGGGTGATTGGGCTGAAAAATTCTACACCGTAGACAGGGTCGCGCCGGGGCAGTTCCTGACCGCGGCCCGAATCGCATCCTGCAACGTGAGCAACCGCCCGAATTTGGCAGGAGGCACGTCGAGGGCCTGGGCTACCTGCTGCCAGTCCCAGCGCCCCGCCGCATCGAGGTCCATGCCCTGCAACTGCTCGACGGCGCAGGATGCGGCCGCGATGACATGCGGGCAGCCAAACGCGCGGAACCTTGCCTGCACCACCTTCCCCTGCTCGACGCCAAGCGAAATTTCGATCTCGGCTCCCAGCTCCCGGTCCCCTGCCCGACCGACCCAGGTGCCCGGGCTGGCGGCAAGGCGACCCCACGCCGGCAGGCTGTGCAACCGTCGCTGCACCTCAGCCGAGTAACGGGGGTCGTCAACGGGATCCCAGGCCTCCTGCCGGGGCTCACCCCGCGTGAGCCTGCGCACTTCGCTGGTGATCCGCGCAGCGGCTCGTTCGACCTCCGCTGCGGTGGTGTAGCGCCCAAGACTCAGGCGCAACGAGCTTTGCGCGAGCCGGTCGCTGCGACCCAGCGCCCGCAGCACGTACGACGGCTGCGCATTGACACTGGCACAGGCCGAACCCGACGAGAGCGCCAGGTCGGCCATGGCCAGCAGCAACGTTTCGCCCTCGAGGCCATCGACCGTCACGTTGAGGATGCCTGCCACGCGGCGCTCGGGGTCGCCGTTGAGTTCGATGCCGGGCACGGCCGCCAATGCGCTCCACAGGCGCTCGCGCAATTGCGCAATGCGTGCCGTGTCGTCCGCCATCACTTCGCGAGCGATACGAAACGCCGCGCCCATGCCGACAATCTGATGCGTAGGCAATGTGCCCGAACGCATTGCGCGCTCCTGCCCCCCGCCGAACTGCAACGGCACCAGGCCGAGGCGCGGTTCGCGCCGCATGCACAACGCGCCGATGCCTTTCGGGCCGTGCAACTTATGCGCTGTAAGTGACAGGAGGTCGATTGCATCCGCCTGCACGTCGATGACCACCTTGCCCGCGCTCTGCGCGGCGTCCACGTGCAACAGGACCCCGCGCTCACGGCACAGCCGGCCGATCGCGGGGATGTCGTTGATGACGCCGATCTCGTTATTGACGTGCATCACCGACACCAGCAGCGTGTCGGGCCGCAACGCGCTGGCAACCTGCTCCGGCGCAACGATGCCGCCTGCTCCAGGCTTCAGGTAAGTGACAGCACAACCTTCACGCTCCAGTTGCCGGCAGGCGTCGAGCACAGCGGGATGTTCGGTGCGCGAGGTGACGATGTGACGCGCACGATCGGCATGAAAGCGTGCCGTGCCAAGCAGCGCGAGGTTGTTCGCCTCGGTCGCGCCCGAGGTAAATACGATCTGGTCTGCGCTCGCGTTCACCAGCGCCGCAACCTCGGCACGCGCGCGTTCGATCCGTCGCCCTGCCTCGCGACCGAACGCGTGATTGACGGACGAGGGGTTGCCGTACGAGCCATCCGCGCCCAGCCACTCGCTCATTTCCGCAACGACGCGCGGGTCGACTGCCGTCGTGGCGGCGTTGTCGAGATAGATTGGTCGCGTGCTCACGGTTCCACCACCGACTTCGCTGCATGCGGTTGGCCCGCGCGACGGCGCTTGCCCTGCACTGCCGTGAGGATGCCGCGCAGGATATTGAACTCGTTCTGGTCGAGCACGGTGCGCTGGAACAATCGACGCAGGCGAGCCATCAGGTGCCCCGCTCCATTGCGATCCTTGAAATCGATTTCGTCGAGCACTTGCTCGAGGTGCACATAAAATTTATCCATGTCGCCCGCACTTGCGAGCGGCACGGGCCCTTCGCCCCGGCCCACCTGCGTGTCGCGGTCACGCAGTGCAAGGCACACCTCGTACGCGACGACCTGCACCGCCATCGCGAGGTTCAGCGACGTGTACGCGGAGCCGGTGGGAATGGTCAGCAGCGTGTGGCACAGCTGCAGGTCGTCGTTGTGCAATCCCGTGCGTTCGGCACCGAAAAGGATCGCGACAGTGCCGGCCTGCGACGCTGCCGCCACTTCGAGCGCCGCTTCGCGTGGCTCGACGATGCGCCACGACAGATGCCGGCCACGCGCGGTGGTGCCCACCACGAGCCCGCAATCTGCGATGGCCGTGCGCAAGTCTGGCACCACGTGCGCGTTCTGCAGGACGTCGTCGGCGCCTGCGGCAAGCGCAGAAGCCTCTGGCGCAGGGAAGCTCTCCGGCGCAACGAGGTAGAGCGCTTCGAGTCCCATCGTCTTCATCGCGCGCGCAGCAGAGCCGATGTTACCGGGATGTGAAGTGCCGACGAGGACGATGCGAATGGACATGCTCTGGTATTCTAGCGGTCTTCTGGCGGGATCATTCCCGCCGCTCTTGCCCACCACCCAACGTCGAGTAGCCGCATGAACATGCCGCCGATGCTCAATATTGCCGTCCGTGCCGCCCGTCGCGCGGGGGACCTCATCGTGCGCAACCTCGACCGGGTGCCGACCATCAGCATACAAGCCAAGGGCCGTAACGATTTCGTCTCGGAAATCGACCATATGGCGGAGCGCGACATCATCGAGACGGTGCGTCGCATGCACCCCGATCACGGTTTCCTGTGCGAAGAGTCCGGCCGCAGTGGCGGCGACGAATTCGTCTGGATCATCGACCCGCTCGACGGCACCACCAACTTCCTGCACGGCTTCCCGCAGTTTGCCGTATCGATCGCCGTGGAGCACCGCGGCCAGCTCGTGCACGCAGTGGTGTACGACCCAATGCGCCAGGAACTGTTCACGGCATCCCGCGGTGGCGGCGCACAGGTGGACGGCCGGCGCATCCGCGTCAGCAAGCAGACGACGCTCGACGGCGCCCTGATCGGCACGGGCTTTCCTTACCGCGCCAACACACAGTGGCTCGACGAATACATGGCGATGCTCAAGGCCATGATGCTGCGCACCGCCGGCATCCGCCGCCCGGGGGCCGCCTCGCTCGACCTTGCCTACGTGGCAGCGGGCCGCATCGATGGCTTCTGGGAATTCGGGCTCGCCCCCTGGGACACTGCGGCCGGTACGCTGCTGATCCTGGAAGCCGGCGGCAGGATCGGCACGTTGACAGGGCAGCCTTACACGCAGGGCGGCCACGTCGTTGCTGCAACCCCAAAGGTGTTCGACGAACTCGTTGCATGCATCGGCCCGCACGTCCCGGCGAACCTCCGCGACGTCTGACCGGGGGAAGAGCAGGAAGCGCAGGAAGGGCCGGAAGGGCCGGAAGGACCGGAAGGACCGGAAGGACCGGAAGGACAGGAAGGACAGTAAGGACTGGACGCCTGGTTGGTGTTTCTTCCTTCCTGTCCTTCCTGCGCTCCCTGCTCTTCCTGCCCTTCCCGCCCTTCCTGCCCTTCCGCGGCTCGGGTAGAGTCCGGCGGCACTGCCCGAC
>JANNGT010000082.1:0-1990 GCA_031404015.1 Gammaproteobacteria bacterium
CCGCTCACTTCGAGCTGCGGCAGGCTGTAGTAGTAGCTCGCGGCCCGTGGATCCGGACCCTTGCGACTGAAGCCACGCTCGCCCTGCAGCAACGGCGGTTGCTTGGCCTGCAAGGTGAGCTCGAAATCGAAATCTTCGCCGTGCACGACCGTCACGTATCGGCCCGGCGCTACCTGCCGCAGGGACCAGTCGTCGAGCTGCACGTCCAAGCCGCCCTCGCGCGCATACGCGAGATCGAATCCCGCGCGAGCGCTGCGCTGCGCATGGTGGAGCGTGCCATCTGCGGGGTCGGCGATCGCGGCATGCGCGAACAAGACCTGGCGCGGCGCGAAGCGGCTGGGATTTTTCTCGGCGAGTCCCGTTCTTACGCGAAAGAACGTGACCTGGAATCCGCGTGGGGCCTTCACTTTGCTCGTGGCGTCTTCGAGCTGGCCCGTGACGTACCACCATTCGATGCGGAAGTCGGGGTGACTGCCTTCGTCGCGAGGAAACACGAGCTCGACACCCGGTACGACGGGTGGATAGGTCACTTGCGCGAGCGTGAGCAGCGGCGCGAACAACAACCCAAGCAGAGCAAGGCAGAAGCGGAGGCCCTCACCCCAACCCTCTCCCGCTGAAGCGGGAGAGGGGGTAAGCACGCGACGTCTCACCAGTCCTCCTTGACGGCGCGCACGACGTCGTCGCCCATCGCGCGCCGTCCGCTGAAAGCCGCGGTGGCGGCCGCCGCTGCGATCAGCACGCCGCTCAGCACCGCGAGCAGGACCCAAGGCACGTGCACGTCCATCGTCCAGTGGAACGACTGCCGGTTGACCACGAAAATCAGGATCATGCTGACGAGCGCCCCGACTAGGAGCCCTGCCGCCACGCCGATTGCACCCAGCGCTGCGCCTTCGAACGCGAGCATGCGTGCGATTTCACGCCGCGTGACACCCAGGTGCCGCAACATCCCGAACTCGCCACGTCGGGCGAGCACCTGCGAGCTGGTGCTGGCGCTGATACCGAACAATCCGATCAGCACAGCCACCGCCTCGAGCAGGTAGGTCACGGCGAAGGTGCGGTCGAACAACGCGAGCGACCGCTTGCGGATCTCCCCCGGAATCGCGACGTCGTAGTCACCGCTGCGCGCGATCGCATCGCGCAACGTGGAACTGAATTCATCCGCGTCGATACCCGGGCGCAACCAGAGCGCAGCCGTCGTGGCGGAGCGCTCGCCAGTCAGCTGAATGAATGTGTCGCGGTTCATCACGATCGATCCACCGGGCCGTTCGTAATCGCGCCACAAGCCACGCACCGTGGCGCGCACGACCTTGCCGCCGACCGGCAAGTCGAACTCGGTGCCTATATCGAATCCGCGTAAGTCGAGCGCCGCCTCGGAAGCCCAGACCGGAATGGCTCCGGCGGGACCAGGCTCGCGAGCCGTGCGACGGATCGGGATCACCTGATCGGCGGTGGCCTCGTCGATCGGTCGCGCGATGATCGTAAGCGGCAGGCGTTCACCCGGCAGCAGTACGTTCTGAAACTTGACGAAATCGACCCGCATGACCGCGGGCAGCGCCGTGATCGCCTGCTGCGCGCTGGCATCGATATAGGCGCCGGCCGCAGGCGAACCCGCACGCACATATAAGTCCGCCGGCAGGATGCGGCCCATCCACGCTTCAAGCGACATGCGGAACGAAAACACCATGATGGCCATCGCGACCATCAGGCTGAAGCTGACCAGCACAGCGGCGATGCTGACCGTCGCGCTGCGCGCAGTGCCGCGCAGCTGTGCCACGGCCACCTGTCGCCAGGCCGGGCCTTCGGTGCGCAGGCGCGCAAACACCCACGAGGCGACACTCGGGGTGAGAAACACGGCACCCAGCAGCAGGCATGCGATCGAGACGTAGCCCGGCAGTGCGATGCCGTCCATCGGCGGCAGTGCGAGTGCGACGAGCCCACCGACGAAGAAGAGCGCAGCAATGCGTCCGTGCGTGCGTGCTGCCAGCGGCGC